>NZ_JBXAWD010000003.1:0-497360 GCF_057291535.1 Pseudomonas sp. 1L-E-NC-VB-C3
ATCGACTCGGTTTTTTCAGGTCGATGTATGGCTAAAGACACCTCGGTCGGCCCCCTCTCCCTCCGGGAGAGGGACCGATTGGGGGATATTTGGGAGATACACCGACCTGAACGTTTTTCTTTGAATCCATAATCGACTCGGTTTTTTCAGGTCGATGTATGGCTCAAGACACCTCGGTCGGCCCCCTCTCCCTCCGGGAGAGGGCTGGGGTGAGGGTGCTTTTTGACTCAAACAAAAAACCCGGCCGAAGCCGGGTTTTTCATCACGCGATCACTGCATCCACGGCGGTGGAGGCGGTTCTTCGGGTTTGCCTTTCGGCGCGTCGTCCGCCGCGCGAATGGCCTGCTTGCGTTCCTCGTCGAGGCGCGCCGCTTCGATTTCGCGCAGCACCCCGCCGACATCCGCCAGGTCCTCCGGATCGTCGAACTCGCCGGTCAGCACACTGTTCGGGTGCAAGGTGCCGGCTTCGTACAACGCCCACATTTCCTTGGCATATTTGGTCTTCTTCAATTCCGGCGCGAAGCGACCGAAGTACGAAGCCATGTTGCCAACGTCACGCTCGAGCATGCTGAACGCGTGGTTGTTGCCCGCAGCGTCGACTGCCTGGGGCAAGTCGATGATGACCGGGCCGGTAGGTGTCAGCAGCACGTTGAACTCGGAGAGGTCACCGTGCACCAGACCGGTACACAACATCAGCACGATCTGCGAAATCAGGAAGGCGTGATACTCGCGCGCCTGATCCGGCTCCAGTACCACGTCGTTCAGACGCGGCGCAGCGTCGCCGAATTCGTCAGCCACCAGCTCCATCAACAGCACGCCGTCGAGGAAGTCATAGGGTTTGGGCACTCGCACACCGGCGCCGGCCAGACGGAACAGCGCCGCCACTTCGGCGTTCTGCCAGGCGTCTTCGGTCTCTTTGCGACCGAACTTGGACCCCTTCGCCATGGCCCGCGCCTGACGACTGTTACGAACCTTGCGGCCTTCCTGATACTCGGCCGCCTGGCGGAAACTGCGTTTATTCGCCTCCTTGTAGACCTTGGCGCAACGTAACTGATTGCCGCAGCGCACTACATAAACAGCTGCCTCTTTGCCACTCATCAGTGGACGCAGCACTTCGTCGACCAGACCGTCCTCGATCAGGGGTTCAATGCGTTTTGGAGTCTTCATCAGCTTTTATTGTGGGTCCTTTATTACCAAACACGCGAATGTCACTCGTTATACGGCAATCCTCGCCCGACGGGGAGGGGTTGCCGACCTGTGAACCTTGAGGATGCACACACTGTGCCGGATCAATCGCAGCGACCCGGGCGAATCATAGCCGAGACCGTGGCATTGATTGGTATCGGTCGGCAAGGGCATTTGCGACAGAATCTGACATGGTCGGTGAACTTCAGTTGCCCTCACCCCAGCCCTCTCCCAGAGGGAGAGGGGGCCGACCGAGGTGTCTCCCGTAATACATCGACCTGACAGACCGCAGCGCTTCTGGTTTGAATCGCATCTCTGGATTCGGTGAAGGGCGCTCAGGTCGGCGTCGATTTCAAGCATCCCCCGATCAGTCCCCTCTCCCTTTGGGAGAGGGTTAGGGTGAGGGGCTTTTTCAGCGTTCAATGATCGCGGTGACACCCTGCCCGCCCGCCGCACAGATCGAAATCAACCCTCGCCCCTTGCCCGCCGCATCCAGCAGCTTGGCCAAATTCGCGACAATCCGCCCGCCCGTTGCGGCGAACGGATGCCCCGCCGCCAGCGAACTGCCTTTTACATTGAGCCGACTGCGATCAATCGAACCCAGCGGTGCCTCGAGCCCCAGGCGGGTTTTGCAATATTCGGGATCTTCCCAGGCCTTGAGCGTGCACAGCACTTGCGCGGCGAAGGCTTCGTGAATTTCGTAGTAATCAAAATCCTGCAACGTCAGCCCATTGCGCGCCAGCAAGCGTGGCACGGCGTACACCGGCGCCATCAGCAGGCCCTCGGCACCGTTGACGAAATCCACTGCCGCCGCTTCGCCGTCGCGCAGATAAGCAAGGATAGGCAAGCCGCGCTCTCTGGCCCATTCTTCACTGCCGAGCAACACCACCGAAGCGCCATCGGTGAGCGGCGTGGAATTGCCCGCCGTCAGCGTGCCCTTGGCGCTTTTCTCGAAGGCCGGTTTCAGCGCGGCGAGTTTTTCCAAGGTCAGGTCCGGGCGCAGATTGTTATCGCGGGTCAGGCCGAGGAATGGCGTCATCAGATCGTTGTGCCAGCCTTCGCCGTAGGAAGCGGCGAGCTTGTGGTGGCTTTCGAGGGCCAGTTGATCCTGTTCTTCGCGGGGGATATTCCAGGTCTGCGCCATCAGTTCGCAGTGCTCGCCCATCGACAGGCCAGTGCGTGGCTCGCCGTTGCGCGGGAATTCGGGGATCAGGTGCTGGGGGCGCAACTGCAAAAGGGTTTTCAGTTTGTCGCCGGTACTCTTGGCGCGGTTGGCCTGCAGAAGAATCCTGCGCAGGCCTTCGCTGACGCTGATCGGCGCGTCGGAGGTGGTGTCGACGCCGCCGGCAATGCCGCAGTCGATCTGGCCGAGGGCGATCTTGTTCGCCACCAGCAACGCCGCCTCCAGACCGGTGCCGCAGGCTTGCTGGATGTCATAGGCCGGTGTCGTCGGAGACAAGCGCGAGCCGAGCACGCATTCGCGGGTCAGGTTCATATCCCGTGACAATTTAAGCACCGCGCCTGCCACCACCTCGCCGATGCGCTGGCCGTGCAGGTTGTAGCGTTCGATCAGGCCTTCCAGCGCGGCGGTGAGCATGGCCTGATTGCTGGCCGTGGCGTACGGCCCGTTGGAGCGGGCGAAAGGGATGCGGTTACCGCCGATGATCGCGACGCGGCGCAGCTGGGTCATGGATAACTCCTGTGGAATTTGCGGATTCACATGGAAACCTGTGGGAGCTGGCTTGCCAGCGATGGGGGCGGCACTCCCAACCCTTCAGCGGCTGACACTCCGCTATCGCGGGCAAGCCCGCTCCCACAGGGTCAGTGGTCTACTCTGCTAAACCAGCGTAGGCCTTATTGCGCCGATCGAACGATTGATTGCCGTAGACAGTCCACACTTTGAACCCCAACTTCTGGAGAGCGTTCCATGTCTGACCGCTATATCGACTTCGCCAACTCATCCTTCGGCCATCGTCTGGTCGGGGCCTTGGGCCTGCCGTCGCCGGTGCGGCTGGAACGCTGGCAGGCGGGGCGTCTGCGGCCGATCGAGGGCGCCCTGTTGATCGGTGGCGGGCCGCTGGCCGAACGGATCAGCGTGTTTGCCAACCGCTTGACCGATGCAATCTACAGCTACGGCACCGAGCCCTCGCTGGCCACCGCGTGGATCCCCGGCCACGGGCCGAAACTCAAAGCGGTGGTGTTCGACGCCAGCGGTCTGCAACACACCGACCAGCTCAAGCAGTTGCGCGAGTTCTTCCAGCCATTGATGAAGAACCTCGACCATAGCGCGCACCTGGTGATTCTCGGCCGTGCTCCGGAAAGCCTGGGTGATCCGTTCGCCTCCAGTGCGCAGCGAGCACTCGAAGGCTTCTCGCGCTCGCTGGCCAAAGAGCTGCGCGGCGGTGGCACCTTGCAGTTGATCTACGTCGGCGAAGGTGCCGAGGATCAATTGGAAGGCCCGCTGCGATTTTTCCTCTCGCCGAAAAGCGCATTCGTTTCCGGCCAGGTGATTCGCCTGACCGCGTGCGCCACGCCAGTGACCGACTGGACCCGTCCGCTGGCCGGGCGCAAGGCGCTGGTCACCGGTGCTGCGCGCGGCATCGGCGCGTCGATTGCCGAAACCCTCGCGCGCGATGGCGCCGAGGTTATCCTCCTCGATGTGCCGCCGGCCAAGACCGACCTCGAAGCCCTCGCCGCCCGCCTCGGCGGCCGTGCGATCACACTCGATATCTGCGCCGATGACGCCGCCGCGCACTTGATCGAACAGCTGCCCGACGGTCTCGACATCCTCGTGCACAACGCCGGCATCACCCGCGACAAAACCCTGGCCAACATGACCCCGGAATTCTGGGACGCGGTGCTGGCCGTCAACCTCAATGCCCCGCAAGTGCTGACCAAGGCGCTGCTCGACAGCGGCACCCTGCGCGACAACGCACGGGTGGTCCTGCTTGCCTCGATCAGCGGCATCGCCGGCAATCGCGGGCAAACCAACTACGCGGCGAGCAAGGCTGGCCTGATCGGTCTGGCCCAGGCCTGGGCGCCGACGCTGCTGGAACGCGGCATCAGCATCAACGCCGTCGCCCCCGGGTTCATCGAAACGCAAATGACTGCGCACATCCCATTCGGCCTGCGCGAAGCCGGGCGGCGCATGAGTTCGCTGGGCCAGGGTGGCTTGCCGCAGGACGTCGCCGAAGCCGTGGCGTGGCTGGCGCAACCGGGCACGGGCGCGTTCACCGGGCAAGCGTTGCGGGTCTGTGGGCAAAGTGTTCTGGGGGCTTGAGCATGAGCATCGAATGGCACACGCTGGATCGCGAACCGAGTCTGCCGGGGCTTTATTCGCGCGCAGCGACGCGACGCAAAATCACCGGTACGCAACTGCCCGACAGCGGCCTGCGCTGCTGGGTCGATATCGACAGCAAACGGCTGACGGCTTATCGCAAGGTCTGCGGTTTCGTCGATGACGGCCTGCTGCCGCCGACCTATCCACACATCCTCGCCTTCGCCTTGCAGATGCAATTGCTCACGGCCAGGGATTTTCCGTTCCCGCTGCTGGGGCTGATTCACCTGAGCAACCGCATCCGCGTGTTGCGGCCAATGGGCGCGATCAGTCGCGCGCAAGTCAGCGTGCGCGTGCACAACCTGCAACCACATGCCAAGGGCGCGACGTTCGATCTGTTGACCACCCTCGACGATCAGCTCGGGCCGCTGTGGGAAGCCGAAAGCCGGATGCTCTGTCGCGGGGTGAAACTCGAGGGCGAGGCGCTGGCACAGGACTGGCAGCCGTCGCAGGATTTGCTTGAGGTGACGCGTTGGACTGCGCCGGCCGATATCGGTCGCCAGTATGCGAAAGTCTCCGGCGACTACAACCCGATTCACCTGAGTGCAGCGAGCGCCAAACTGTTCGGGTTCCCCACCGCGATCGCCCATGGACTGTGGAACAAGGCACGCACACTGGCGGCACTCTCCGATCACCTGCCCAAAGCCAACCTGGAAATCGCCGTGCACTTTCGCAAACCGGTGCGCCTGCCCAGTGAAGTGACATTGCTGGCCAGTGCCGCGGGATCCAGCGGTGAGTTGCGTCTGATCGGCGCCGGCGCCCTGGAACATATGGTCGGTCAGTGGCAACCGATCGCCTGATCTGGCGGGGCGGAAAAACCCGTTAATTGTGTATATATCACTTAAGTTTTTCCGCGCCCTGCCCGCTGCTTTGCAAAAAACCGAGCCTTGAATTTCAAGGCTTTTTTTTGCCCGTTTATTACCTGGGTATTAGTCCTTCGGCATAGCGCCGAGCCCTCTATATAAAGGGGTTAATACCAACTTGAGAATGGTGAAAAACCTGCCCTCGACTGAGATTACAGCCACGGACGAGGCATCGCCGACGACAGATCGGCGAGCCATCGAAGGCAACGTAACGTTGTGACAGGTGCAGGAATCTCAATCATGAAAACTCAAGTGATGTGGTCCAAATCGGCAATCGCGCTGGCACTGATTCTTTCGGTCGGCCTCGTCGGCTGCAGCAGCGGCGGTGGCGGTCATCGCAGCAGTTCGGGCAGCTCGACGGCGGACGGCACGGCGGGTACCGATGGCAGCGGTGGCGCGGGCGGCGGAACCGGCGGCGATACTGCCGGCACTGGTGGCACAGGTGGCGGAACCGGTGGTACTGGCGGCACTGGCGGCGGCACCGATCCGACCAATCCAACCAATCCGACAGACCCGACCGATCCCACCAACCCGACCAATCCCGCTGCACCTTCGCTGGTGACCACAACACTTGTTCAGGATGTCGGCAAAACCGTCAGCGGTGTCGGCGATGGCGTCGGCCAGATCGGCGATTCGCTGAGCACTGTTCCGGTCGCTGGCGGCATCGTGCAAAGCCTGGCCAACACCACCGGCAACGTGGTCAGCACCTTGGGCGATGGCGTCACTGATGGCATCGGCAAACTGGCCACTGACCCCAATGGCCTGACCACCACCGTCGCCTCGGTTGGCGGCGTGGTTTCCGATGTTGGCGACGGCGTGTCGGACCTCAGCGTCAAACTCAACACAGCGACCCGCAGCGTTCCTGTCGTTGGCGGTGTAGTCACCCGCGTGGCGCCGCTGGTCGATGGCATCGGCGAAAAAGTCACCATGCTTGGCGACACCCTCAACACCTCACTGACCAGCGGCCCGACCCGCCAGTTGACCGACAAGGTCGGCAGCGGCCTGGTACCGGTGATCGCCATGGTCGAAAGCACCACCGACAAACTCGGCGATGCCACCGGTCTGGGTGATCCGCTCAAAGGGGTGATCTCCAAGGTGGGCGGCACGGTGAACAGCCTTGGCGGCAAAGTCACCGACGCAGGCAGCGGCAATGCCCTGACCAACACCCTCGGCGGCGCCCTGAGCAACACCGGCACGGCGGTCGGCAAAGCGGGTGGTCTGGTGTCCAATGGCACTGGCTCGGGCAGTGGCGGCATCGGTGGCGGGCTGGGCGGCACCGGTCTGCTGCAAACTGTCGGTGGTGCGGTGGTCAACGTCGGCAGCGGTCTGAATGCCGGCAGCACCAGCGGCGTGGTCAGTGCCGGCGGCGTCACCGCCGGCGGGCTGGGCAACACGATTGCTTCGATCAACACCGTACTCGGTGGTTCGGGCACACCGATTACTGCATCCACCTCGCCGCTGGCCAGCGTCGGCGCCGCAGTCGGAGCCGGCCTCAATCCGGTCACCAGCGCGGTGACCACTGTCACTCAACAGGTCGGCGCCGCTACCGGTCTCGGCACTCCGGTGGCGGGTATCACAAGTCAGGTCGGCGCTGCGGTGGGCAATCTCGGCGGGGCGATCGCCGCAACCAACAACCCGGTCACCACAGCGGTCGGCGGTCTGGTTACCAACGTCGGCGGCACCGTGGCAGCGGTCGGTGGTCTGGTCAACAGCGGCACTGCCACTGGCGGCGGCACGGCAACCGGTGGCCTGGGCGGGGTACTCGGCGGCCTGACCGGCGCGCTGGGCGGCAACAGACGCTAAATTGCACCTGGCCGATTCGACGGCCTTACCTACAGCGCCTACGCTTGGTTGAGGGCGGAAGATTCCCACGAGTCTTCCGCCTTTTTTCTAAGGAAAAATCTGCCCTGTGCTGTGTTCTGACCATGGAGTGTCCTATGCGCGTACTGGCATCCCTGCTGTGCCTGAGCCTCAGTTCCGCTGCCCTCGCCGACACCTTGCCCAGCTTTCTCAACAGCAACGAAACCATCCGCAACCTGCCCGTTCCCAACCTGCCCGCCGACGCCTATCGCCCGAGCGCGGCGCCGCTGCAAGTGCCGGACCCGGGTGCAACCGCCGCACAGCCACTGCTGATGGAAACCAAGGTCAACCTCAAGACCGTGCAGATCGAAGGCGGCACGATTTACCCGCTCAACGAACTCGCGGAAATCTACAAGCCCCTGATCGGCCGTCAGGCCAGCCTTGCCGAACTGATCGAAGCCACGCGCAACATCACCCGTCGCTATCAGCAGGACGGCTATCTGTTGTCCTACGCGTTCCTGCCGCAACAGAACTTCGATGACGGCGTGGCCCGCGTGGTGCTGGTCGAGGGCTATGTGCGCGATATCCAGATGCAGGGCGACATCGGTCGGGTCAAAGGCCTGCTCGATAAACTCGCCGCGAAAATCCAGGCCGAACGCCCGCTGACGCGCAAGACCTTCGAGCGCTACACCACGCTGATGAGCCGCATTCCCGGCGTGACGATTCAAGCGCAAGTGCCACCGCCGGGCACCACCGATGGCGCGACCACCCTGGTTGCCCAGGCCAGTCGCAAACCGTTCACCAGCACCCTGAGCACCACCGAAGACAACCGTAACGGCCCGCAAGCGTTGCTCGGTGTCAGCAGCAATTCGCAGACGTCGATGGGCGAACAGTTGAGCCTCAGCGGCCTGTTCCCACCGGGCGACGACAAAGAGCATTACTACCGTCTCGACTACAGCCAGTTCCTCGATACCGAAGGCACGCAACTCAACGTCTCGGCCTCGCGTTACCGCGCCGACCCGGACACCGAAGTGCTGGTCGGCGGTGGCGGACGCCTGAGTACCCACCGCGAGAACGATCGCTACTCGATCGGCTTCAGCACGCCCTTGATCGCCTCCGCCAACGAACTGCTGACCGCCGGCTCACGCCTGTATGCGGTCGACGACAAGACGCGCTACGACGGCATCAACTTTCCCTTCAGCACCGAACTGCGCACCGACGTCCGCGCCCTGGCTTTCGAAGGCGACTGGCGCAAGGCCGACGCCCGCCAACTGCGCATCCTCAGTGCCGGCGTCTACCAGGGCTTCGACAGCCTCGGCGCACACACCAACTACGACGACATCGACCTGGATTTTTTCCGCGTGCGCTTGTCCGGCGTGCAGAGCGACAAGTTCCTCGACAACTGGCAAGGCGTGCTCTCGGCGGCGCTGTACTGGAGCGACGACACCTTGCCCGACAGCGAACGCGCCGTATTCGGCGGACAGAACTTCGGCCGTGGCTACCCCGACGACCAGGCCTCGGGCGACAAGGGTTGGGGCGTGGCCTACGAGGTCAACTACAGCTTCAACCGCGACGGCAACTGGGTGCGCATCCTGCAACCCTACGTCGTTGTCGACCGCTCGCGCAGCTGGTTCAACCAACTGCCGGTGCAGGCCAACAACCTGTCATCGACCGCCGTCGGGCTGAGGTTCGGCGATGCCAAGTACTACAACGTCGCCCTGGAAGTGGCGAAGGCCATGTCCGATGAAGCGCTGGATACGTTGAATCGCAAGCCGCGTTACAGCATCAGTTTCAGTTATCAGTTGTGATGGTCGAGCGGTGTGTCAGTCAGGATTTTTTTGACTGACGCACCGCCTTCGCGAGCAGGCTCGCTCCCACAGATTCGGCGGTGTTCATGGTTGCTGAGTACAACCGCCGTCCCTGTGTGAACGAGCCTGCTCGCGAAAGCGTTCGGCTATTCAACCGATTTATCGCAGCGCTTAAACCAGCCGTTTAAACACACGCCCCGTTACCTCGCAACAGCCCACAAATCCTTGCGCCATTGCCTACGGCTACGTCAGAATCCGCCGGCTTGTGCGCCTGGGGCGCGGGTTCTATCGTTTGCCTGCCACTGCTCATCAGTGGTCGGGTTTAGCAGCTCGCCGATACCACGTTGCACCAGTTCTATCAGTCTGGAATACATTCCTGTGCTTGATGGCGGCTGTGCGCAGGGCGCCCTCGGGCGCGCCGATTTCGTGGCTCATCGGTCTGCTAACCTGCGTCCAGCTGCCACCCTTATCGTTTAGCAGCGAGAGGTTGCGGCCCTTACTCCACAAGGAGACTGAGCCCGTGAAAAAGATAACGCCCGATCCACCCCTTGCCGATCCGACTTTCGCCGACCCGCTCGTCGAAGCGCAAAAGCTCAAGGAAGCCGCCGACCGCGCCATCGATTACTACCTCAACCCCCGCCTCATCAAAGACCCCGCCGCACCGCGCAAACCCAGCACCCTGTTCATCGTCGACCCGGCCGCGGACAACGAAACCCTGCTGGTGCATGCCTGCGAATCACTGGCCTCGGCGAGCATCATGGCCAGCGACCTCGCCGGATTTATCGATGGACCGCAGCGCAACTCCCTGTTGGGGATACAACAGGTGATCATGCTGGGCGAACTGGCGGTCAACCGCGTACTGGACAGGCTTGTGCCGGAGTGACAAGAGCAAGAGGCTGGTTGCGAAGGTGGTGAGACAGGCAGAGCGTTGTTGGCTGACTGGCCGCCATCGCTGGCAAGCCAGCTCCCACAGAATTCATGTACATCAGGCAGGAATGGGTCGGCTGCCAGGCCGCTTTCGCGAGCAGGCTCGCTCCCACAAAAGCAAAAGCAAAAGCAAAGCAGCGCAGCTGCCCGCGGCGAAGCCGCCCCACTCAACAATGAGCGCAAGCTCGAGTGCTCTTGATCTTGATCCACCGGCGACGTCGGAAGGCTGAGTGGAGGGATTGATCTGGGCGTGGGAGCACAGCGACCGTCTGGCGCAGCCAGACACAGCGGAAGGAGGTGCAGCGAAGCAAACCGGAGCCGCTGCGCCCGGATCAGTCCCGGAGCGAAGGAACCCGAGCCTGCGAGGGCCGAACGCAGGAGCTAGCGTTTTTTGCTTACTTTTTTAGGCGCTTGTAAAAAAGTAAGTCGCCGTCAGGCGAAACCGCCAGCCGCAGCACCCGAAGCAACGGATACTCACCCAAACCCCCACCAACACGGTCGGCCCAAAGGCCGCCGAGTTCACCCACCCTGAACCTTAGGCTTGGGAAAAAGATTATCGAGAGTCTCCAACAACCTCACGTGATAAATCGGCTTGCGAAACAGATCCAGCACCTGCAACCGCAACATATCGCTGACATCCTCCATATCCGCATGCCCCGACATCACAATCACCGGCAAATGCGCCCGCGACGTATGCTCACGCAACCGCCTGATCAGCGACATGCCCGACTCCTCCGGCATACGCAGATCAGTAATCACCAAAGCAATATCCGGATGCCGGGTCAGATGATGCAGCGCGAGCTTCACCGACGTCGCGGTATGACAGACAAACCCCTCCCCCTCCAGCAACTCCGCCAACTCCAGCAACGCGTCTTCTTCATCATCAACCAGAAGCAGTTGTTGGCGGGGCGACGAAGACGCGTTCATAGGCAATACCTGAATACTGAAAGGTAAATCCAGTGTAGTGCGATATCAGCCAGGTGCAGTGTTCACAAGATCAAGGCGTTGGCCGAGTCACAGCCGTACCATCGAGCGAGGTCAGAATATTGTTGAAGATCGCCAATACCCTGTCTCCAAGCGGAGTGACGAACGCCACAACCACCACAGCCACCATCGCCACCACAATCGCATACTCGATCGCCGAAGCGCCCTCTTCACTGCGGGCAAACGCGCGAGCCTTGGCGATCACATAATCAAAAGTCATACGAAACATAGGTCCACTCCTTCGCGCCTCTGGCGCCGACATCATCACCGCGGCAAGGTTCCACCGTGCCACCTGAGCATTGTCAACAAACCCCCGCCCAACAACTGTAAGAACGCATTAATCACAAAGCATTAATCCCATCGTTTTTCCGCCGTTGCCGGCTGTTAACTGGCCAAAGTCATACTTTGGTACGGTTATTTCGCCTGTCACTAATGGCGCTTTTGCTTGGATCAGCTAGCTTGGAAATAGCGAAATAGTTGCATGTTCATAGCTGCCGATTCAGTCCGCCTTTCGCAAGCAAATGCAGTCGGTTGTGCAGCAGGAAAGGGAGAGCCGTCATGAACAGTCGCGTCACCATGGGCCTAGCCGCGTTGCTGTTGCTCGGCGCGGTTGTTGTCGGTTACTGGGGGCTGGTGCTCAGTCGTCAGCCGGCCCCGGTCGCCGAGGCGCCCGTCGCCCCAGCGGTCAGCATTGAACAGACTGTCGCGATTGCCGAAGACCAGACCCGCCAACCGGTGGTGGTGCTGCTCCACGATGTGCCGCCGTTCACGCCGTTGACCGCCGCCGATGTAACCGTGGAAAAACTGCGCAGCGCACCGGCGGGCAGCCTGACCAGCATCGAACAAGCAGTCGGCCGCACGCCTTGGCGCCACCTCAGCGCTGGCACCTGGCTCAATGACGAAAGCTTCCAGGCCGGCGGCGCGCTGGCGCGGATGATTCGCCGCGACGAGCGCGCGCTCACCGTGGCCGTCGATGAAGTGATCGGTGGCGCCGGGCAATTGCTGCCGGGCGATTACGTTGATGTGCTGCTGTATCTGCGCGAGGACGCGAACAATCTGCAGCAGTCGGCGCAGATCGCCGTTCCGGCCTTGCGCGTGCTCGGGGTCGGCGATCAGTACGGCCTGACCAACGACGGCCAACCGGCATCGCCGAGCCTCAGCGCCGAAGAAAAACTCAAACAGGACCAGCGCCGCATCGCCGCGCGGACTGCGGTGCTGGCGGTGCCGGAACAACTGCTCAGCCGCCTGATGCTCGCCACTCAAGTCGGCACGTTGCGTCTCGCGGTGCGCAGCAGCGAAGAACAACGGCTGGCCAAATACTGGGCCGGCGAAGCGCAATCGCCCGCGCACGTGGATCGCGCCAACAGCCAGCTCTTCCAGTTCACTCAACTCGCCCTGGGCAGCGCGCAAAAAGCACCTGCCACCGCCAGTGCCGGCGCGGCGCCCAGGCCTGCGGTGGAAATCATTCGCGGCAACCAGATCAGCCAACAAACCCCATGACTGCGCAAGGATTCACGTGCATGCAGAGTCGACTCAGACCGACATTGAAACCGGCGCTCCGGGCCTTGCTGTTGTTGGGATTGACGATGGACAGCGCCCTCGCGGCGGTGGGCAATTGCTCGGCACTGCCGCGCCTGCCCTCGGTGATCGAGATCGGTGAAGGCTTCCAGCAGGATATGCAGTCACCGGTGGCAATCACTCGGCTGGCAGTGGGCGATCCGAAAATTGCCGACGTGCATGCCAATGGCGGTTCGTCCTTTCTGCTCACGGGTGTCGGCCCCGGCGCGACCAGCCTGATGGTCTGGACGGCCTGCTCGGCGCAGCCGCAGCAAGCCATGGTCTTCGTCCAGGGCGCGGCGACCACGGCGCTGACCAGCAGCGTGCCGTCGGACGATCCGACCCTGCCGTCGCAAGTGCAGACCGACATCCGCTTCGTCGAAGTCAGCCGCACCAAACTCAAGGAAGCCACGGCGTCGCTGATCGGCACGCGCGGCAATTTCCTGTTCGGTTCGCCCGGCACGCTGCCACCGATCGACGGCGTGCCGCAGCCGCGCCTGCCGGTGGATAACTCGCTGTTCAATTTCTCCTGGGTCGGCGGCAAAACCATGGCGATCATCAACGCCCTGGAAACCAGCGGCTTCGCCTACACCCTGGCGCGGCCGAGTCTGGTGGCGTTGAACGGGCAGAGTGCGAGCTTCCTGGCCGGCGGAGAAATCCCGATTCCGGTGCCCAGTTCCGGCAGCGACAGCGTGTCGATCGAGTACAAGGAATTCGGCATCCGCCTGACCCTGACGCCAACCATCATCGGCCGCGACCGCATCGCGCTGAAGGTCGCCCCGGAGGTCAGCGAACTGGATTTTGCCAACGCGGTGAACATCGCCGGCACCACCGTTCCGGCGCTGACCATCCGCCGTACCGACACCAGCGTGTCGCTGGGTGATGGCGAAAGTTTCGTCATCAGCGGTTTGATCAGCACCACCAACAGCTCGCAGGTGAACAAGTTTCCAGGCCTTGGTGACATTCCCATCCTCGGGGCGTTTTTCAAGGGTTCGCAAATCAAACGCGAAGAGCGCGAACTGCTGATGATCGTCACCCCGCACCTGGTCCAGCCATTGGCGGCGGACGCGCGTTTGCCGTCGTTGCCGGGAGAGAAGCTGCGCAATTACGACCCGAATTTCTATCGCATGTTCTTCCTCGAGAACGGTAACTTCGACAAGCGCAGCGGGTTATCGCAATGAGCCAGAATCTCAGTCAGACCTTCCTCGCCATCACCCGCAACAGCACCGATCTGGAATGGCTGCAAAGCGCACTCGCGCCCCTGGGCCAGGTGGTCAGCGCCGGTGGCGGCAGCCTCGACGAACTGCTCGCACTGGTCGATGTGACGTTCGCCAATCTGGTCTTCGTCGGTCTCGATCGCGAGCATGTCGTGGCGCAAAGTGCGCTGATCGAAGGTGCGCTGGAAGCCAAGCCGATGCTGGCAATCGTCGCCCTCGGCGACGGCATGGACAATCAGCTCGTACTCAATGCGATGCGCGCCGGTGCACGGGATTTCGTCGCCTATGGCTCACGTTCAAGCGAAGTCGCCGGGCTGGTGCGGCGCTTGGGCAAACGCCTGCCCGCCGTCACTCCCAACACGCAGCTGGGCGGGCTTACCGTGATGTACGGCGTGCAGAGCAGTTCCGACGGTGCCTTGCTCGCCAATCACATGGCCATGGTGGTGCAGAAGAGCGGCCAGCAAACCTTGCTGCTCGACCTTGGCCTGCCCCGTGGCGACAGCCTCGCGCTGTTGGGGCTGGAGAGTTCGTTTCACTTCGGCGATGCCCTGCGTCATTTGCGCCGGCTCGACGCGACGCTGATCGACAGCGCATTCACCAGCGCCGACCACGGCCTGCGCATTCTTGCCTACGCCAACACTGACGAGCCGCTGGAAACCACCAGCGCCGCCGAGCTGTACATGCTGCTCAGCGCCTTGCGCCAGCACTTTCAGCACATTGTCGTGAACCTCACCGGGCAGGCCGACAGTGAGGCATTGCGCACCTTCGTCAGCCATTGCGACAAACTGCTGTGGTACACCGACCAGAACGTACTCAACTGCCGACGCAACCTCGCCGTGCTTAACCAGTGGCGCGAAAAAGGCATGAAACTCGAGCACGGGCGCTTGCTGATCGATCGCTACCTGAGCAACGTCGCGCCGGATGCCGAGACCTTGGGCAAGACCTTCAATCTGGAAGTCATCGCCGTGCTGGCGTTCAGTCCCGACGTGCGCCTGAACGCGAAAAACCAGGGCGTCAGCCTGTTCGAACTGGCGCCCAGGGAGAAACTCACCCAGAGCCTGCGCACCCTCGGCGAGCGCTTGGCGAAACGCTCAGAAGGCCTGAGCAAACCGAAAGTCACCTGGTTCGACCGTCTGCGAGGCCACTCATGAGCGCAGAAAAACTCTTTGGCGCAACGTCGCACGGAGCGATCGGCAACAGCGACCACGAAGGCCTGAAACTGGTCCTGCACCGCTACATCATCGACGCCATCGAGGAGTCGGGGAAAAACCTGCTGGAAGGTTCGCGCCAGCAACTGGCGCAGTTCGTCACCGACAAGGTCGCCGAATACATCGCGCGTTTGCACTTGGCGATCTCGCGCTACGAAATGGAGCGCCTCGGCGAAGAAATCGTCGACGAACTCACCGGATTCGGCCCACTGGAAGTCCTGCTGCGTGACCCGTCGGTGACGGAAATTCTGGTCAACGGCCCGCACCGGGTGTTCATCGAGCGCGACGGCGTATTGCATCAAAGCGATCTGCGTTTTATCGATGCGCATCACGTCGAGCGGGTCATGCAACGCATCCTTGCGCCGCTCGGGCGCCGCCTCGATGAGTCCTCGCCGATGGTCGATGCGCGCCTGCCGGACGGCAGCCGGGTCAACGCGATCATCCCGCCGATTGCCCTCGACGGCCCGTGCCTGTCGATCCGCAAGTTCCGCAAGGACATGCTCAAGAGCACCGACCTGATGGCGATGCAGACCATCGATCTGGCGATTTTCGAATTTCTGCAGAACGCCGTGGACAAGCGCTGCAACATCCTGATCAGCGGCGGCACCGGCACCGGCAAGACCACGCTGCTGAACATCCTCAGCCAGTTGATCAACCCGCACGAACGGCTGGTGACCATCGAAGACGTCGCCGAACTGCAACTCGGCCATCCGCATGTGGTGCGTCTGGAAACCCGTCCGCCCAACGCTGAGGGGCATGGCGAGGTCAAGGCCAGCGACCTGATTCGCAACGCCCTGCGCATGCGTCCCGACCGGATCATTCTCGGCGAGATCCGTGGCGTCGAAGTGGTCGACGTGCTCACCGCGATGAACACCGGCCACGACGGTTCGATGAGCACCGTGCACGCCAACAACGCCCAGGACGCGCTGCTGCGTCTGGAGACACTGGTCGGCCTGACCGGGCGCTCGATTGCCGAACGCACCCTGCGTCAGATGATCTGCGCCGCCCTCGACGTGATCATTCAACTGACACGCATGCCCGATGGCCGGCGCTGCGTCAGTGAAGTGGTGGAAGTGGTCGGCATTCGCGAGGACGTCTACGTCACCAACACCCTGTTCCGCCTCGACCGCCGCACGGGGTTCGGTTTTGTGCGCGAAGCGGTCAACCCGGCCGGCGACAAGCTGCGCCACGACGCTCACCTGGGCTGACGGCGAGGAGCACGCAGATGCTGGGACCGATCATTCTCATCGCCATTTGCCTGATGCTGCTGGGGCTGTCGATCTATCTGTTCCTGCAAGGGCTGCGCAAGACCGCGAAGGAAAAAGTCCTCAATCGACTCGCCGCCGGACAACCGCAGCTGGCCGTCGAGCAGGCCAGGTGGGTGGGAGTGGAACGGATGTTTTTACGTGCTGGACTGGGTCGGCCGAGCGAGCGTTTCGGTCTGTGGCTGAGCCTGTGGGCAGCGGCAATGGGCCTGGGATTTCTGCTCGCCAGCTGGGTCGGTCTGCTGATCATGTTGCTCGTCCCGCCCGTGGCGTTGCGGTTGTACATCGCCATTCGCTACCGGCAACGGATCCGTCGCATGATCGAACAACTGCCGCAACTGCTCGACCACACCGTGCGCAGCCTCAAATCCGGCCGCACCCTCAGCGATGCAGTCCTGGGCGCCATCGAAGCCAGTGAAGACCCTTTGAAAGCGGCCATGGGCCGGGTACAGCGCAACGTGCAACTGGGGGTGAACTTGCCTGACGCCGTCAGCGATTTTGCCGAACTCTACGAGCAGGACGAACTGCGTATGTTCGCCCTCGGCCTGAAGGTCAACCACCGCTACGGCGGCAACGCCAGTGAGCTGCTGGAGAATCTGATCAAACTGATCCGCGAGCGCGACCAGGGCGCGCGGCAGTTGCGCGCGCTGACCGGGGAAACCCGCATGACTGCTTGGGTGCTCGGTTTGCTGCCTTTGATTCTGGTCAGTTACTTCATGCTGACCAACCCCGGCTACATGCTCGGCATGTGGCACGACGAAAGCGGCCAGACCATGCTGCTCAGCGCCGCCGCGTTGCAGGTGCTGGGCAGTCTGGCGCTGTGGCGCATGTTGCGGAGCGTTTGAGATGGTCTGGCTCGCGGCGTTGCTGTTGCTCCTCGGTTCGCTGTTATTGGTGGGCAATCACCTGCTCACCGAGCGCCGCCGCGTGCGTCAGGTGCATCAGCGCTTGCACGGTCAATTGGTCCGGGAGAACCGTTTCGGCCACTGGCTGCGCGCGCTGGGCAACAGCCGTTTCGGCCGGGGCTCGGTGAGCATCGACAGCGAAACCCAGACCCTGCTCGGCCGCCTCGGCTGGCGCCGCGCCAACGAACGCGCGCTCTTCGCCGCCTGCCAGATCGGCACGCCGCTGCTCGCTCTGGGGCTGGCGATCTTTTTGCAGGAAGTGTTTTTCCCGCAGACCAGTCACCGCTGGATGGCGCCGATGTTCGCTGCGGGCGGCGGCTATCTACTGCCCAAACGCCTGCTCGCCTACGCCGCCGCCCGCCGACAGAAAGCCATCGCCGTGGAAATTTCCACGTTCATACCGCTGCTGCGCATCCTCTTCGAATCCGGCATGGCGGTGGAACAAGCGTTGCGCGTGCTCAGCGTCGAAGCACAGAAACTGCTGCCGGAACTGACCAGCGAACTGCGCCTGATCCTCAGCCGCGTCGACTCGGGTCTGGAGCTGGGGCAGGAGCTGAACAAGACTGCGGTGATGCTCGCGGTGGACGAATTCACCGACACCTGCGTGATCCTCCAGCAACTGATCCACCAGGGCGGCGGTGCGATGAAATCGCTGCTGGCGCTCAAGCAATTACTCGATGACCGACGCCTGACCCGGCTGCAGGAGTACATCTCGAAAATGTCCGCGAAGATGTCGGTGGTGATGATGCTGTTTCTGTTTCCTGCCCTGCTGATCGTACTGGCCGGCCCGGGCTTCACCGCCATTGCCCGCGCGTTCGCAAACTGACCTTGGCTCATGGAGAGCGTTTGATGAAAGTACTGATAGTCATGGCAAGTCTGTTGCTGATCAGCGGCTGCGCCACGGACGGCCAGGCGCCGTGGACCTCGCTGCTGTCGCCGTCCAGCTGCAGCAAACTGACCTCGGAGCAGGAACTGTCGCTGAACCTCGCCGATGACCTGGCCAGCGACGGCAAGCTCCACGCCAGCCTCGCCAACCTGCAAAGCCTGCCGGACAACCTCAGCGAAGTGCGCCTGCGCAAAGCCAAGGTTTATCGCCTGCTCGGCCGCAGCGAAGCCGAGCCGCTTTACCGCAGCCTGCTCGGCGGCTGCCTCACCGCCCAGGCCGAACATGGCCTGGGCCAGGTCTACGCCGCCCGTGGCGACAACGGCCAGGCCCAGGCCCACCTGCAACGCGCCGCACGCCTGGCGCCCACCGACGAAAAAATCCGCAATGATCTCGGCGTGGTCTACCTCAACCAACTGCGCCTCAACGAAGCGAAATTCGAATTCCTCACCGCCATCGAACTGAGCCAGAACAATCAACTGGCGACGCTGAACATGGTCACCCTGCTGCTCTACCAGAACGACTGGCCGCAAGCCGCGGAAATCGTCAGCCGCTCGAAACTGACCCCGGAACAATTCACCGAAGCGCAGCAACGCGCAGAAAAACTCAAAGCCCCGGCCAACGCCAAAGCCACACCCGGCGACCGCGTCGCCGCCTTCATCGACCCGCTACCGCCGACGCTCGAATAGGAGACAGCCATGACCATCCGCAAAGGCCTGTGCTACCTGACCCTGCTCACCCTGCCCCTCGGCGCCCACGCCATCGACACCGGCCCTGCTTCTGCGCAGCAGCAGGAAACCGAAGGCTGGCTGGTTCTGCAAAGCCGCAACAAAGCCGCCTCCCCCAAACCTCAGAGTGCAACAGCCACCGAACGCGAACTGGCGATGCGGCGCTGGCTGAAGAAATACCAGTACGAGATCCCGGATTTTTATGATCCGGATGCGGGCGGGAAGATCGAGAGCAAGAATTAGTTTGGTGGTGCCCTTGAAGGCCCCTTCGCGAGCAGGCTCGCTCCCACAGTCGACCGCGTGCTTTCGGTGGGAGCGAGCCTGCTCGCGAAGAACGATAACGCGGTTTCAACGCTGCGGATCAACCCGATCCAGCGCCCGATTCACGGCTAGCTCGGCCAGCATGACAATCTGCTGAATCGCCAACGCCGTGCTGCGCTGAAACCCGCTCAACTCGCCAGCGAAATTACTCGCCATCGCACTCGCTGACGCCAGCGACTCACAGGCATGCGCCAACAAGCTTTCGGTATCGACATTGGGCACCACCATGAACAGCGTGCTGGGCGGGTGCGGTTTTGCGGGTTCGGGGCAGAGATAGAAATCGAGCGCGCGTTTTATCGCTTCGCGGTTTTTCACAAGATCGTCGGCGCGCATGGCGTCTTCGAGCGGGGTGGTGGGGGATGGGGGTGGGTCTGGGATCAGTTTGTCCATTGAAACGGCTCTCCAAAATCTGCGGTGCGACCCAATGCCATTCTCACGGGGCAAAAGGTGGCAACTGTATGCGGGGTGAGAATACCGGTTATGGACACCCGGCCAGACCGAAGTCTGCCCGCACACAGCCGCCATGACACATTGCAGACAGCGGACAAGCTGGCGGCGATTATGCGTGCACAGATACTGGATGACCATAAGTAGCAGGGTTCTCACACCCGATCGCCGAAGATTCGACGACAGCCAGAGACTAGTGACCCGACGTCCGACGGACAACCTGAAAACCTTGTGGGAAGGTTCTGGCAAATCAGACACAGATTTAAACAATCAAAACCAAAAGCACCCTCACCCTAGCCCTCTCCCAGAGGGAGAGGGGACCGACCGAGTTGTTTGGGCGAAGTACACCGACCTGAAATACCGAGTCGAATGCAGATTTTGAAGCAGATCAAAAGCACCCTCACCCTAGCCCTCTCCCAGAGGGAGAGGGGACAGACCGAGTTGTTTGGGCGAAGTACACCGACCTGAAATACCGGGTCGAACACAGATTCTGAAGCAGATCAAAAGCACCCTCACCCTAGCCCTCTCCCAGAGGGAGAGGGGACCGACCGAGTTGTTTGGGCGAAGTACACCGACCTGAAAAACCGAGTCGAACACAAATTTTGAACAACCCACAAATCGGCTCCCTCTCCCTCGGGAGAGGGCTGGGGTGAGGGGCGAATCCAGCGCAAAACAAAAGCCAGACACCGCATGCTTTTCACCACTCAAAACAATGAGCGCAAGCTCGAGTAGCTTTTGATCTTGATCTGGGAGCCCGTCGGCAGGCTGAGTGGAGGGATTGATCCGGGCGTGGGAGCGCAGCGACCGTACGACGCAGTCGTACACAGCGAGTGTAGGTGCAGCGGAGCAAACCGGAGCCGCTGCGCCAGGATCGATCCCGGAGCGAAGGAACCCCGAGCCCCAGCGAGCGGGCCGAACGTCAGGGCGAAGACCTTTTGGTTACTTTTGGGGCGTTTGCCAAAAGTGACCCGCCGTAAGGGCGGAACCGTAATCAGCGACACCAAAAAAAACGGATATTCACCCCAACCACCCAAAGCATGGTCGGCCCAAAGGCCGCCAAGTCAATGCGCAGTAACCCGCTGCCGCCCAGCAGATCCAACAGGCGAAAGGGCCAAAGCCAACTGCGTCCGATTATGCATATGCGTCAACCGCAACACCTGCGACACATAAAGCTTCACCGTGTTCTCGGTAATCCCCAACTCACAGGCAATCTGATAATTGGTCTGCCCCTTGCCCACCAACCGCGCCACATCCAACTGCCGGGGCGACAACTGACTGAACACCGCCGGCATCTCGGCAGGCTCAGGCTCACCATCGGCCAGCACCGGCGCGGGCGAGCGCCGCACCTTGTCCAGATCCTGATAAAGGTCATCGATCGACTCGGACAAGAACTGCAACTTCTGATTCAGATGACCCAGATGCAGATTCTTCTGCCGTTCCTGCAAAGCCAGCTCCTGACGCTGCACCCCCTCGAGCAACTCAGCCAGATCAATCGGCTTCTGATAGTAATCGGCAATCCCCGCACGCAAGGCCTTGATCACATCCTGCTTGTCAGCGCGCCCGGTGAGCATGATCGCCTCGAACACCCGCTGCTTGCCGGCCAGCCGCTGCAAAGCCTGGATCAACTCGATGCCGTCCATGTCCGGCATGTGCAAATCACTCAGCACCAGACCGATGTCCGGGTCCGCCCTGAACAGCTCGATGGCTTCAAGGCTTGAGTCGCACGGCACGCAACGGTAGCCACTGCTCTCGAGAAACTCACAGAGTTCTTCGACGATCAGCGGCTGATCATCGACCACGAGGATTTTTACCGAATTAGGCTTGTTCACGAACCACTCCATTTGCTCGGCCAACGCTGACGATTCCTGCACTTTGGTGGCGTATTCGCCTGAATTGAAAGTAGACCCACTTTCCGACTATGTACATAGGACTAGTGGCACTCCGCGATCAGGTGATCCAGTACAGCGAAAGCACTACCCCTACCCACACGAACGGCGCAAATGGCAGCTTTTTTGACTTGTCCGGGGCCAGATGACGCAGATGCGCTCTAAGCCCTTGAGCCATATGAGGCCAGACTTTTGGCGCGAGCAGCAGCCACAGCACGCTGGCCAGGCCAGCGCCGATAAACGCGCCAAGAACGAATATGCCGTTCGTCGCAAGACCCAGGGCTGTCATTAATTTCACATCACCAGCGCCCATGCGGCCCATGAAATAACCGGGCAGCGTCAGCAGCAAAGCGATCAGGCAGGCCCAGCCGCCCTGCCCCGCGTCGGCACCCAGCCAGGTGCTGCCGGTCGCCAGCAACCAGACCAGCGCCAGCGCGCCCACGCCTAACGTCAATGCGTTGGAAATTCGCCGCTGCCGGGCATCTTGCGCGGCGCAGATCGCCAGCCAGATCAGAACAAGGGAAATCTGCATGCGCTGAAAGCCGTCCGTTTTGCCTGATTGATTCTATGCTGATACTACGCAGTGACTGTCAGGGTAGACGCACGCATGAAAAACGGCTTTCGCAGGTCGCAAAAAGGTGCGGTGGCGATCGAATTCGCCTTGGTGTTCATCATCTTTTTCGCAGTGTTTTACGGGCTGGTCAGCTACGGCCTGCCCTTCGTGATGATGCAATCGTTCAACCAGGCCACCGCTGAGGCGGTGCGCCGCAGCGTTGCGGTGGACCCGACCACGCCGAACTATTCGACGGTAGTGGTCAACACCGCCAATGCTGCGCTGACCCAACAACTGCAATGGCTGCCCTCGGCCTTGAATCTGGTGGTCGGGACCGACACCAGTGCGGCTTACGACGCGGGGACCGGCACCCTGACCGTCAGCGTCAATTACCCGGTGAGCAAGCTCAATCAGATCATGCCGTTTCTGGTGCTGCCCGGGATCGGCACGGTGCCCAATCTGCCGACGCACCTGACCGCCCGCTCGAGCCTGCAATTTTGACCGCCGGCGATAAGTTTTTCGGGCGCTTGCTCATGCGCGCCCCCACCGCAGCTCACGACTTGCCGGACCATCTCGGCGCGCCGCCCATCGGCCTGCATTTTTATCTGGATGGCAACGGCGATGTGTTGCAGATCGCCGGCCCGCTGCGGCATTTGCTCGCCCAGCACAAACCTCAGGGTCAGCCGCTGCCGCTCAGCGCCTACCTGCTGCCGCACAGTCTGCTGACCATCGAAGGTCAGCCCAGAGACTGGCAGGGGCAACTCCTCGATCTCGACTTTTCCGGGCTCAATGGTCAGCCCCTGCACCTTCGCGGCTGGGTGCAGCCACTAAACGATGGCTGGCAACTGCAGATGCTCGACATCGCCGACCTGTTGCTCGAACGTCAGCAAGCGCGCGATCGCGACGCCTGCCAGACCCTCGCCGCGCAGGTCAGCGATCGTCTGCGCACGTGCAGCCTGACGCGTCTGCCGACGGTGCTTGGCGAACAATTGCAGGCCATCGCCCAGCGCTGGCATATCCCCTGCCTCGCCGTGGCGTTACTGGATGAACAGGCCCAGGGCTGGCAGATTCATCAACAGTTTCGTGGCCACGATGCCCCGCAATTGTGGGAGGACGGTCAGCCGCTGGGCACGCCGCTGGACAGCCTCAACGGCAGCGCGCCGCAACGTCTCGCCGGCCCGCAGGGCCGCTATGAGCACTCGCGATTGCAGGCCACGTTCGGCAACGCCAACGGTTTCGCCGTGCCCTACTGCAATGACCAGGGCGTGGTCGCCTGGCTGCTCTGCGGGTTTTATACGGTCGACAACGTGGCGCCATGGCTGACCGATCGCGACTGGCTGACCTTGGCCGGTGCGCTGGCCGGACCGCTGCTCAGCCGCTTGCGCGAGCAGCGCCATGTGCAATCGATGGAACGTCTTGATTCCCTGCAAAACCTGCTCGGCACTGGCTGGTGGGAAATCAGTGCCGAAGAGCAGATTGCGCTGGCGCCGACGCTGGCCTCGGCACTGAATCTCAGCGATCGCCTGCTGCCGGTAGAGGACTGGCTGTCGCTGTTTCATCCCGCCGACCGCGACGAATTGCGCAGCCGTTTGCGCGCCCTGCAATGGCAGGGCGAGGCGCTGACCCTGAGCGTGCGTCTGCACCACGCGGAGGTCGGCGCAGCAGCGACGTGGTATCGGATTCAGGGTCAGGTCAGCGGCACCGGTGAGCATCGGCGTCTGGTCGGGTTCATGCTCGATATCAGCGACATCCAGAATCAACAACAGCGCGCCGCTGCCGCCCATGCGCGGCTGGACAATCTGATCGCCAGTTCGCCGGCGGTGATCTACGTGCAGCGCTACGCAGAAGGCGCGCTGATCCCGGCGTTTTTCAGCGCCAGCCTGCAACCCTTGCTGGGCTGGACGCTGGAAGATTGCGACACGACAGCCCTGGTCGAGCGCGTGCACCCCGACGACCGCGAACTGTATTTCCAGCGCAACCGCCAGTTGCTGCGTGAAGGCTCGGTGCGTGCGCGTTATCGCCTGCGCGACAACCGTGGCGAGTATCACTGGCTGCTCGATGAGGCAAAACTGCTGCGCAATGATCTCGGGCTGCCGGTCGAGGCGGTGGGCCTGTGGCTGGATGTCACCGAAGCGACGCTTGCCGCCGAGCAGGTGCGGCAGAGCGAGGAGCGCTACCGGATTCTGGTCGAGGATTCACCGGCGATGATCTGCCGTTATCGCCCGGACCTGACGCTGATCTTTGGCAACCGACCGTTGGCGACTTATCTGGAATGCACCCCGCAACAACTGCCCGGCGTTGATCTGGGTGGCTGGATGTCCGAAGAACAGCGCGGCGCGTTTGTGCAGCGCCTGAGCCAACTGACCCCGGAACAGCCAGTGAGCACCGCCGAAATCAGCCTGCAATTGCCCGGACGCGAACACGCCTGGTGGGTCTGGTCGGATCGCGGCGTGTTCGATGAGCATGGGCAGTTGATCGAAGTGCAAGCGGTGGGCCGCGACAACACCGAGGTGCGCCGCTCACAACAGCAACTCACGCAAAGCGCGAAAATGGCTACCCTCGGCGAAATGGCCACCGGCCTCGCCCACGAAATCAACCAGCCGCTCAACGTGATGCGCATGGCCATCGTCAACGTGCTCAAGCGCCTCGGCAACGGTGATGTGCAGGTCGATTATCTGACCGACAAACTCAACCGTATCGACGCTCAGGTTCAACGCGCAGCGAAGGTGGTCGACCACATGCGTGTGTTCGGTCGCCGCTCGGAAATCGAACAACAATTGTTCAACCCGGCCCAAGCCATCGAAGGCACCCTGTCACTGCTGGCCGAGGGCATGCGAGGCAAAGGTGTCGATCTGCGCATCAGCGAAACTGCCTTCGAGGCGCAGGTGCGCGGCTACGTCGATCAGCTGGAGCAGGTGCTGATCAACCTGATGGTCAACGCCCGCGACGCGCTGCTCGGCAAGCGCGAGCACGACCCTGCATTCAAACCGTGGATTTCAATCTACGCCGAGCGTGACGAGGAAAGCGTGCGGCTGTGGGTCGAGGACAATGGCGGCGGCATCGATCCGCGTTTGCTGGAGCGGATCTTCGAGCCGTTCTTCACCACCAAGCCGATTGGCGTCGGCACCGGCCTGGGCCTGTCGGTGAGCTACGGCATCATCGCCAACATGGGCGGCCAGTTGAGCGTGCGCAACTCCACGGAGGGCGCACGGTTCTGCATCGAATTGCCGATCGCCAGCGACGATCAGATCACCAGATAGGCCTTGCCGGTCTGCCCGCAGGTCATGTTGGCGCCCACCTCGGTGTTCATCAGATTGATGCCCAGACCCTTGAGCAGATTGTTCAACAGCGGATCAAGCAATGGGCTGATCAAACCGGTGACCACCGGCAACAAGCGGTTGCTGACATCGCTGATCAGTGAAGCCACACCGGTGACGATGGCGCCCAGCGGATTGCTGCCCACGGGTTTGTAGACGATCAGGTTGATGCCGGACAGCGTGTTTGCCAGGCTGCCGACGATGTTGCTGGTCGGCGCGGCCGGCAGCAGGCTCGGCGGCAGTTTCAGATTGGCCGGGGTGGCGAAGGGAGTGGTGCTGGAAAACAGCAGATTCTGCGTGGTCTGCGCGACGCTGGTGTCGAGTTTGAGGGCGATGCCGCCCGCGCCGTATTGCACGTGGGAGGCGGCATCGCAACTGCCGATGCCGAGAATCTTGTGGCAGGTGATGATGCCGAGATCGACCAGCGGCAACGGCGTCACCGTTGGTTCGGCGACTGAAGAGAACGCCGCGACAGGATCGATCTTGCCGAGTTTGAGATCTGCCAGAGAGGTTGTGGCGGCGGCAGTCAGGCTTTTGCTGTCGGTATCGCCGGTCGGGCAGCGGTAATCGGTGACATAGCTTTTCGCCCCGCCGGCATCCAGCGCGATGTCGATTTGCGGTGAGGGCAGCAGCTTCGGATCGAGCTGTTGGCAGCCGGCACCCAACAGGCAGAACACTGAATTGAGCGTGTCCACCAGATTCAGGCTCAACAGTGCATTGAGCGTCGGCGTCAGCGTACCGACCAGGCCCAGCACCGCATTGGTCAGCCCCGTCACCCCCGAGAGCACCGGCAGATTCACCGACAGCAGCGTGCGCACCTGCGCGGTGCGCACATAAATCCGGTCCGGTCCCAACGGATCGGCCTTGGCCCGCGCCGGGTCGCCAATCGCCGAGAACTGCGGCGGCTCGATCACCTTGACCCGCACCGTGACACCGGCCAGCCCCAGCACGTTGACCGGCAAGGTCGCCGCCACCGCGCTCTTGCTGTTGGCCAGTTGCACCACGCCTTGCACCAGTTGCAGCAATTGCAGATTGGCATCCAGCCCCGCCGCCGTAGTGCCGGTCTGCAGTTGCAGGATCTCGCCGAGTCTGACCGGCGCCGCGTTGATCGCGGCGACCTGCAACTGGCCCAGCGCGGTGACCACTTGCGCGGTTGCGCCGTTGAGTTGCACCACCGTCGCTGCGGCCTGAATCAATTGCGTCACGGTCGCTTGGGTATTGAGCAACTGCGTGTAATTGCCGGCGCCGACGTTGAGGTCGATGGCCAGTTGATCGAGGTATTTGAGCAGGTTGATATCGGTGTGCAGCAAACCGTCCCAGCCCACCGCCGTGAGGTTGACGTTGCCGCCGAGCAACCCGGAAAACAGCGGATTGAGGATGTTCGACTGCGCCGTGTCGATGCTGGCGAGGGTGCTGCGAATATTCAGTTGAGCGACGGTCGGCTGCGGTTTGGCCGCGACTGCCGAAGCATTGAGTGTGGTGTTGAGGCTGACCGGCGTGGCGCTGAACAGCGCCTGCACACCGCCGGCAAAACTGCTGGTGACCGTACGACTGGCAGCGACTTTGACTGCGCTTGATTGCGTGGCATCGACAGTGAAACTGCGCATACCGCTGGCAGCGGTGGCCAGTGTGCCGCAGGTGGTCGCGAGTGTATTGGCGGCATCCGCCACGTAACCATTGCGCAGCGCACTTTGCCCGGCATAACTGGCGGCGCTCAGCCCGGGCAGGCAATTGCCGCCGCGACTGACCGCTTCGAGGGCGGCGGTATCCACCACCCGCTGTAATTTGCGCTGTTCCATGTACAAGCGACCGCTGTCGACCACCAGCAACATCATCACCAGCGCCAGACTCAGGGTGGCGGCCGCCATCAAGCCGATCGCCCCGCGTTGCCGGGCCGGGCCGTTGCCTTGCGATCCTCGCGACATGGCGCACTCCTTTGCCGGCGCAGTGCCGAGCGCTACCTCCGTTAATGAAAAAGAGTGTAGACGCGGTCGGTCGAGAGTGCTGGCGTCGCGCCACTCCTGTCACCACCGCCACTGTGGGAGCGAGCCTGCTCGCGAAAGCGTCGTGCCAGAGGATTCAATGCTGAATGACACACCGCCTTCGCGAGCAGGCTCGCTCCCACAGGGACGGTTCAGAGCGGTTCAACGCGGTGGATAGTTGGCCAGAATCCGTGCGACGGTCTCGCGAATGGCATTGCTGCGGTCAGCCGGATTCGGGCGGTTGCTGAGCATTTGTTCATCGCTGCCGCGCCAGACCAGTTTGCCGTCCTTGCCGTCGAGCAGGTCGATCTGAATGGTCGCGACCTTGTAGGTGATGTTGCGCGTTTCGTTGTACATCGGCGCGCCCCAGTAGCCGTTCCACGGGCCGCCCCAACCGCCGCCGTAATTGGTCGTCACTTGCTGTTGCCGGTCCTCGACGATCAGGTAGGTCTGCACGCTCAGGTCACCTTTGCCGCCGCCGGCAGCCGGACGCAAACCGCGCTGATCGAGTTGATCGGCCACCGCCTGGCGGATGCGCTGTTCGGTGAGGTCGCTTTTGATGCGCGGATCATCGGGGCGATATTGCAGGGCCGGGTCTTTCCAGCTCCAGCTGCGATAAGCGGCAAAGTCGCGGCTGGCGTCGAAATCGTGATTGACCTGGTTGGCAGCGCAGGCACTGAGCAGCGCGGCAACAGCCAGTAGAGCGAGACGGCGGAACATGATTTTTCTCCGAGTGAAGACATGAACCTGCTGACACCAGGTCAGCTGGGAGGATACGCCGCCATGGCTTTTTCCACAGCCTCGCGGATCGCATCGGCGCGTTCGATCTGATTGCCCTGGGTGCCGGTTTCGGCGCTGGCGCTCCACACCGGCTGACCATTGCCGGCATCGAACAGATCGACCCGCACCACTACGACCTGCTCTTGATAGGTGCGCACGATCGGCACGCTGTTGTACATGCCGTAACCGCGACCATAACGATCATAGCCGCCGTATCCGCCATAGTAGCCGTAATCATCGCGCACCTGACGCAAACGGGTTTCCAGACGCAGATCGGCGCTGACCAGCAGGTCCGCCGGGCGGTTGTCGCGCATCGGCCGCAAGCCGCGCTGGTCGAGGGCGTTGCTGACCGCCTCGGCCACCTGCGCCGAGTCCGCCCACGCCGTGCCCGGCGGCAACTGCCCGTTGCGCCAGGCCCAGTTGCGGTAGCGCCCGTAATCACGCGGCGGCGCCGGGTAGGCGCTGCGGTCGAAGGTGGTGGCGGCTTGCGGCGGTGCCGGCGGCAAGGGCCGCGACTGCGCCACGTACGGGTTGCTGCCCTGGCAAGCGGCCAACCCCAGACAAATCAGCAATAACCCGCATTGAGCTTTCATGTCGCGCTCCGCTCAGATCGGCCGGCAGATCCAGTGCAAGTAACGCCCAAGCCCGGCGAAGCCTGGGTGACGACGGTGCGCGAGTTCCATTTCCAGCAAATCCGCCAGTTCGGCGCGGGCCTGGAATTCCACCGGCATGTAATCGTGAAATACCCGTACGCCGCTCTGACTTTCGACCTGCCACATACCGGCGAGTTGCGTTGCCAATTCCCGAGGGTCGAGAGGCTGCTGCGGGGTCAGGCTCTGCTTCTCGCCGGCCATGACGTTCTTGCGCATTTTCTTGAAATGGCCCTTGAGCAGATTGCGATAAATCAGCGCATCACGGTTGTAGAACGCCAGCGACAGCCAGCCGCCAGGCTTGGTCAACTGATGCAGCACCGGCAGGATCGCGTGGGGTTCGGCGAGCCATTCCAGCACGGCGTGGCAGATCACCAGATCGTAGGGTTCGGTGAGCTGACCGGGCAGTTCCTGCCACGGCGCCTGTATGAATGTCGCGGTGTGTCCGGCTTCGGCAAAACGCTGGCGCGCACCCTCGAGCATCGGCTCAGCCGGCTCGGTGAAGGTGACGTCATGGCCGCGCTCGGCCAGCCACAGCGACATGTGCCCAAGGCCCCCGCCGATATCCAGCACGCGCAGCGGACGATCCGGCAAAGCCTCGGTCAGATCGGCCTGCAATACCGCGAGGCGAATCGCGCCTTTGGCGCCGCCGTAGATTTTTTCGGCGAAGCGCGTGGCCAACTGATCGAAATGACGGTCGCTCATCAGCTGAACCGCCGTTCGCTGTCGGCGAGCTTGGCGCGCACCACTTCATTCATGTCCAGACCCAGTTCGCTGCACAGCAGCAACAGATACAGGACGATATCGCCGACTTCCTGCCCGGCGTGGGCGAGCTTGTCCGCCGGCAACTGGCGCGACTGGTCTTCTGTCAGCCACTGGAAGATTTCCACCAGCTCGGCCATTTCCACGCTGGCGGCCATGGCGAGGTTTTTCGGGCTGTGAAATTGCCGCCAGTCATTGCGGTCGCGAATGGCATGCAGGCGTTCGGTCAGTTCAACAAGGTTCATCGGGCTCTCCTGAAGACGCATAGCTTCGGGGGGATGCGGGCTGAAGGCAAGCAGCGCAGATGATCTATTGTGGGAGCGAGCCTGCTCGCGAAAGCGATGGATCATCCAGACCGGATTTGCCTGACACGCCCCCTTCGCGAGCAGGCTCGCTCCCACACATGATCCGGGCAAACCTTCTATCATGCAGGGAACTCGGCCGCCCTCGGCGTGGCCCAAGGCTCAGCTCTTTCATCAGGGATGCACACATGCGTGTAGAAAGCTTTTTCGAATGGCTAGGCCAGGCACTCGGTTCGGTCATCCGCTTTATCGTCGATGGCCTCAGCGGCCTGTTCAATATGCTCAGCAATGCCGGCGGCAACTTTGTCGACGGCCTGGCGCAAACGCTGGGGATGGACACCTCGATCATCAGCATCATCGCCCTGATCGTTGGCCTGATGCTGCTGTGGTCGGCGATCCGGGCGTTCATGAACGCGTCGATCATTGCCGGGATCATCTGGTTGCTGCTGGGGTTGTGGTTGTTGAGCTGGATTATTCACTAGCGCTTCAAAAGCCCCTCACCCCAGCCCTCTCCCAGAGGGAGAGGGAGCTGACCGCGTTGCTTTGAAATTCTCCACCGACCTGGAATATCGAGTCGAACTCACGCTTGAGAACGACGAAGATCGGCCCCCTCTCCCTCTGGGAGAGGGCTGGGGTGAGGGTGTTTCTGCCGCTACAATCCCCGCTCCCCCAAGGAGCCTGCATGTCCTCACTGATTACCGACTGGCGCGACCGCCCGACTCACCGCAAGGTCTGGGCGCTCGCCGCGCCGATGATTCTTTCCAATATTTCCGTGCCGCTGGTGGCGCTGGTCGACAGCACTGTCATCGGTCACTTGCCCCATGCCCATCAATTGGGCGCGGTGGCGGTCGGCGCCAGTCTGTACACGTTTCTTGCCTGGGCGATGGGTTTTCTGCGCATGGGCACCACCGGATTTGCCGCCCAGGCTGCCGGGCGCAGCGATGGCGCGGCGTTGCGGCAGATTCTCTTGCAGGGTCTGTTGCTGGCACTGGGCTTGGCCGTCGTGCTCGGCGGCCTCGGCGTGCCGCTCAGCGGCGTCGCTCTGCACTTCATGCAGCCGTCGGCGGAGCTGGAGCAACTGACCCGGGAGTTTTTCCACACGCGCCTGTTTGGCCTGCCCGCCGCGCTGGCGACGTATGCGCTGGTCGGCTGGTTCCTCGGCACGCAGAACGCCCGAGCGCCGCTGGCGATTCTGCTGAGCACCAACCTGATCAACATCGTGCTCAATCTTTGGTTTGTGATTGGCCTGGACTGGGGCGTGGTCGGCTCGGCGCGGGCTTCGGTAATCGCCGAATGGAGCGGCGCCCTGCTCGGCCTGTGGCTGACGCGCACGGCATTGCGCGCCTATCCGGGGCAGATCATCTGGTCGGCGCTGAGAGTCTGGCAGAGCTGGCGGCCGCTGCTGGCTGTCAACCGTGACATTTTCATCCGCAGCCTCGCCCTGCAATCGGTGTTTTTCCTGATCACCGTGCAGGGCGCACGGCTCGGCGATGCGACCGTAGCGGCCAACGCGCTGCTGCTCAACGGCCTGCTGCTGACGGCCCACGCACTGGATGGCCTGGCCCACGCAGTCGAAGCCTTGTGCGGCCATGCCATTGGCGCGCGGGATCGCCTGGCATTGCGTCGATCGCTGGTGGTGGCCGGCGGCTGGTCGCTGATCGCCAGCCTCGGGTTTGCCGTGCTGTTTCTGCTGGCGGGGCACCTGTTCATCGAGATGCAGACCGATATTCAGAGCGTGCGCGAGACGGCGTTCGTCTACCTGCCCTACCTCGCCGTGCTGCCGCTGATTGCGGTGTGGAGTTACCTGCTCGACGGCCTGTTCATCGGCGCCACCCGTGCGCGGGAAATGCGCAACGGCATGCTGCTGACGGTGCTGCTGTTGCTGCCGTTCGCCTGGTATTTGCAGGCCTTGGGCAATCACGGCCTGTGGATATCTTTTCTGCTGTTCATGGTCTTGCGCAGCGTGACCCTTGGCGCGCAAGCCCTGTGGCTGAAGCGCCACGATGGCTGGTTCAGCGGCAAGGCTCACTGATCAGAAAAGTCAGTCCGCCGCGCCCCACTGCCGACGCAGAAAGTCGAGCCGTTCCGGCTGGGTCAGTCCGGACGGCGGCACGACCAGCACGGCGCGCGGATTGAGCAGGCGCAGCCACAGCCAGCCATCCAGCACGGCACGATCGCTGAAACCCAGCGCCAGACCTTGTTGCACATGCACAGCGATCGTCTGGTAATCAACCCTCAGAGACTGGCACCAGCGCCAGATGTGCTGCTCCAGCAGACAGGTTTGCAAGCGTTCGCGCTGGCGCCGGGTCAGGCTTTCTTCAATGCCCAGCGGCTCGACGAGCAGGCCGGGATTGCGCAGCTGTTGCCAGCCCTGACTGCCGATGGCGCGGTCGGCCCAGGTACCACCAAACCAGCGCAACTGGCGGATCGGCCCGAGCCAGCGACTCAGTTGCGCGGCGTCGCAGGCGTCGAAGAAATAGCTGGCGGTCTGACGGTTGTAATAGCTGAGCAAGGCCCGGTGATTCAAACCGAACGAGACGGTAAGCATGCGCTGCAAGTGGCTGAGCAGCTGCTGCGCCGGTATCTCGCAGCTCAGCAACAGGCCACGCCAGGTGTCCGGATCGCGCAGGCACAAGGCGGTCAATGCCGGACTCTCGCGCAAGTCGACGAGGACCGGGCCGTGCTCGCTGACCGGTTGAAATTCGGTGCCGTCAAACAATCGGTGCCGCTGCACATCGGCAAAGCCCTGGCGCAAGGTCAGCAGGGCGCGTGCCGCGTCCGGGGTGTCGAGCAACAGCCATTGCGCCATGGGCTCAAGCGCCGCGCCGCTCATCGTGCGCTGCTCTGATCGAGCGCGGTGAGCAGCCGGCAACTGCACACGGACTCGGCGCAGTGGTTGAAGCTGCCACCGCCCGGCATCAGGCACAGCAGCAGCAACGGCTCGCCAGACTGCAACAGTTGCTGCAACCCATCGCTCACCAGCAGTTCTGGGAGCGATACCGGATCATCGTCCTCGACCGCAGCCTCTGGCAACACTGAGGGCTGGAGCACGCCACTGACCACCGGCTGATCGGGGTCGCCCTCAAGAAAACTCACCACCACTTCCACACCATCAGCGAGTGCCGCCGAGGGCAGCTCGTTCAAGTCAGGCGCGAGGGGCAGCCAGCAATGACTCGGCGAAGCCCCTTCGCCCTGATAAAGCCAGTCGAATTGCACCGCCACCGGCCGCGAGCAATCCGGCTGCGGCTCATCGACGGTGACCACCCAGGCTCGCTGCAGGCTGTGCATGCGCTGCTTGGACTGCGCAGCGGCAGGCGCACAGACGGGTACCCGCGCGGCCGCGAACAGGCGATTGCAATAGGGCGGTTCGAGAGACTGATCGGCACGGTGCTCGATGCGGGTCAGCAACCATGGGCGGTTGCATTCGATGAAAGGATGGTCGTCCAGGGGCAACCACTGACCGCTGCGCAAGGCGGGCAGATCGCTGTGGCCTTCGGCACTGGGGCCTCGCTGGCTGGCCTGCGAGTCTTCGTGCAGTTGCCATTGGCGGACGGCTGGAGCGACGCCACGCTGGTCATGCTCGGCCTGATAGGGCGCGACGTCTGCATGGGGCATTCGCGTCGGATCGTCGCCGAACACCAGGCAGTGCCTGTCGCGGTGATGCTCGAAGTAATAGTGAATGCGCGCCTCTGCGCACAGGCGCTGGAGCAGTTGCAGATCGGATTCGCGGTATTGCGTGCAGAAGGTGCGGGTCGGGTAGTCGCTATGCAGGTCGAAACGTCGTTGCAAGCCGACGATGCCATGCTCGCGCAGAACCTGTTCGATGATCTGCGGCACGCAGCGGCCACTGAAGATGCGCTGGCTCAAACGCAGGTCGAGGCAGTCGAGCCTCGGCCCGAGACGCACTCGACACAAACGCAAGCCATGGCCATGCTCGTGCTGGACAAGGCTGTGCAACTGCCCGTGCACACCCTGGCCGGGCGAGCCGAAGCACAGGAACGCAGAACGATGCAGCAGGCTGGCAAGATCCAGATGCGGATCGTCGATCACCACATCGATCTCGAAGGCAAAGGGTTCGCTGAGCGCTTCCCTTCCGGTAAAGGCGAGAACTTCGAAGGGGTCGGACAGGCCCGCTACATCGAGACGAAACGACGGCTCGTTGACTGGATCGAACATGGGCGGATCTCTACAGGAGGGGCGGCCGGGGATTCTCGCCGAGAGGCATGGCCGAGTAGAGAGGCGAAGTACAACTTAGGAAATGACCTACGCGAAAAGCAGACCAGATGAGTTTGCTGACCGTGATCGCACAGGTTTTCGTGAAAAAATCAGGAGATGTCCCACCGGGTTGTCCGAATTTTCCACAGCTTGCGGAAAAAAATCGGACAACCCGGGCGGAACGCTATCGGGTCTCAGGAAGACAGATAGGAGGAGCGGGTCAGGCCCAGACGCAAGGCATCGAGGAACTGCGTGCGCTCGCTGGCACTGATGCGGGCACTGGCGCACTTGTCGCGGTAGTGCGTCATCAGTTCTTCCGGCGACAAGTGCACGTAACGCAGCATGTCTTCGATGGTGTCGTGGGTCTCGATACCAGCGTGGTACACGCTGCCATCGGCGTTCTGGTAGATGTTCACCGAATCGGTGTCACCGAACAGGTTGTGCATGTCACCGAGGATTTCCTGATAGGCGCCGACCAGGAACACGCCCAGCAGGTAATCTTCGCCTTCATTCAACGCGTGCACCGGCAGGCTGGTTTCGATGCTCTGCTCGTCGACGTACTGGTTGATCTTGCCATCGGAGTCGCAGGTCAGATCCTGCAGCACCGCGCGGCGCAGCGGCTCTTCGTCGAGGCGATGCAGCGGGATGATCGGCAACACCTGATCGATCGCCCAGGTGTCCGGCAGGCTCTGGAACACCGAGAAGTTGCAGATGTACTTGTCGGCCAGCTTGTCGTTGAGTTCGTCGAGCACCTGGCGGTGCGAACGCTGACGCGCTTTCAGCGAGTTGTGCAGGCGACGGCACACGGCGAAGTAGCACTGCTCGGCGAGGGCTTTTTCCGCCAGGGTCAGCTTGCCGTCGGCATACTGCGCGGCCACGTCGCTCATGTAGTGGGTGGCGCGCCAGTAGGTTTCGGTGACCATTTCGATGTCGGTCGGGCCGAGCAGATCGACCAGCCATTGCACGGTTTCCGGCAGGCTTTCCTTGTTTTCGATCAGCGGGATTTCGTCGTTGTGTTTCTCGACGTCGGTGACCTGCACCACCAGCATCGCGTGGTGCGCGGTCAGCGAGCGGCCGCTTTCGGAGAAGATGTGCGGATGCGGCAGGCTCTGCGCGTCGCAGAATTCCTTGAGCATGCCGACCACGACACCGGCGTAATCGTCCATGTCGTAGTTGATCGAACTGGCGTTGCGCGAATGCGTGCCGTCGTAGTCGACACCGAGGCCGCCGCCGACGTCGATGTGATCGACCGGCAGACCGAGGTTGCGCAATTCGCCGTAATAACGGATCGCTTCCTTGAAGCCGTGCTGGTAGTCAGCGAGGTTGGCAATCTGCGAACCCATGTGGAAGTGCAGCAGGCGGATGCCCTGATCCAGACCGGCGCCACGGAAGCGCTCGACCACCGACAGCAGTTGCGCTGCCGACAGGCCGAATTTGGATTTCTCGCCACCGGTGTCGGCCCACTTCGACGAGGCCAGCGACGACAGGCGCACGCGCAGACCCACCTGCGGCTTGACCTTCAGCGAGGCGGCTTCTTCGATCACCAGGCCGACTTCGGATTCTTTCTCGATGACGATGAACACGTTGTGGCCGAGCTTCTGGCCCATCAGCGCCAGACGGATGAACTCGCGGTCCTTGTAACCGTTGCAGACGATGGTGCCGCCCTTCGGCGCCAGCGCCAGCACGGCCAGCAGTTCAGGCTTGGAGCCGGCTTCCAGACCGATGGAAACGTTCTGGGTGGCGATGATGTTCTCGATCACCGCTTCCTGCTGGTTGACCTTGATCGGGTACAGCGCAGTGTATTTGCTCTGGTATTCCAGGCGCTCGATGTTCGAATCGAAAGCACCGGTCAACTGACGGACACGGTCTTGCAGGATGTCGGGGAACCGCACCAGCAGCGGCAAGGACAAACCGCTCTTGCGCAGTTGGTCGACTTGCTCGAACAGATCGATAGGCGAGCTGCTCGGGCCGTTCGGACGTACTTCGACGCGACCGGCTTCATTGATCGCGAAATACCCGGCCCCCCAATGGCGAATCCCGTAAACGCTGCGGCTGTCCGCAACTGTCCATTGGCTGCCATCGTCTTTACGTGTGCGTCGTACGGACATCGAAGTCCCCTATAAAGAAGTCAGAGTGCGTCGCCTGAAGTGCAGGCCGGCGCAGTCTAAAGAATGAAAATGACGGTTCGTCAGTGCGGCGGTAGACCGCACTGACTGCGTGGAGTTTAGAAACCGGTCATGAACAGGCTCTGTGAAAACCATGGCGACGACGCCGGATCCGAGAACACTCGAAGCCGGATCAAGCCGCCGGAGGGTTTCACAGAGGCTGCTAGCCGCCGGACTTCTTCGCTTTGAAACCGTGCTTGATCAGCTCTGCCAAGAGTAGCTCGACGTGATCGCCCTGGATTTCGATGATGCCGTCCTTCAACGCCCCGCCGGTGCCACAACGTTTTTTCAACGTCGTCGCCAGCTCCTTGAGCGCGTCTTCGGCCAAGGGCACGCCGGTGATGGTGGTCACCGTCTTGCCGCCACGGCCCTTGCTTTCGCGACGCACGCGGGCAATGCCGTCACCGGCCGGGATCACGGTTTGTTTGCAGATACAGGCGTCCACCGGCTTGCTGCATTCCGGGCAATGACGACCTGCGTCGGTGGAAAATACCAGGCCGCCCAGGGCGGCGAAGGATGCGGCTTTCTTGGCCACCGGCAATCCTCTCGGGAGGACAAAGACTGATCGCAACCTTGGGCAAGGTCAGCGACCGCGAAGCCCCACTCAGGCAGGGGCAGCGCTACTGCATCGGCGCTTTTGGGAAGCGTTCGGTGCAGTTTGAAAAGGTCGCGCAGTGTAACGGCAAAAATCGCGATTGCTAAGTGCCAATCGGCGCCAATTCATGTGTTCTTTGCGACGTTGCTTTGCTGCGCCTTGAGATAGCGCCTTAACGCGGCCAGAGAGTCCGGGCAATAAGGCTTTTCGCTGATTTCGCGCATGACCTGTTCGACAGGGATGAATCGCGCTTCGAGGACTTCTTCCGGCTGCAGTTTCAGCGGCCCGTCCCATACAGCGGAAAATGCCGAACACCACAGACGGTTGCCGGTGTCTTCGAAATAGAAGTGATCGTGAGCGGTGAGTTCGACGCCGCTGACGCCCAGCTCTTCTTCCAGCTCGCGCGCCGCCGACTCGGCATAACTTTCGTCGGCCTGGACCATGCCGCCTGCGGCAACATCCCAGTAACCAGGATAAATCGCCTTGCTCAACGCACGGCGGTGCACGCACAGCTCACCGGCGGAGTTGAACAGCATGATGTAAGTGCCACGGCCAATCAGCCCGCGCTCACGCAAATCGGAGCGCACCAGAGCGCCGAGCAGGTTGTCCTGTTCGTCGACCCAGGCGATCTGTTCAGCGTCCGAGGCGGCGCGATGGGCCGCCTCTCTTGTAGTCTGGCTCACGTATCAGCCCTGATTGAGCAGTTGACGCAAATCGATCACCGCAGCGTTGGCCCGGGAAATGTAGTTGGCCATGACCAGCGAGTGGTTGGCCAACACGCCGAAACCGCTGCCGTTGAGAATCATCGGGCTCCACACCGGCTCTTGCGAAGCCTCCAGCTCACGGATGATCTGGCGCACGCTGACGGTGGCGTTCTTCTTCGCCAGCACATCGGCGAAGTCGACCTCGATGGCACGCAGCAGATGCGACAGCGCCCAGGCCTGACCGCGCGCTTCGTAGAACACGTTGTCGATCTGCATCCACGGGGTCTCCACGACTTCTTCGTCAACCTGCGGCACTTCGCCGACTGCCGGAACTTCGGTCTTCAGCGCAGTGTTGAGCTTGACCCGGCCGACACTGGCCGACAGGCGTTGCGACAGCGAACCGAGACGGGTTCCGACATCGCCCAGCCAGTTGTTGAGGTTGTCGGCGCGGGCGTAGAACAGCGCGTTTTTCTGATTCGGATCCGACAAGCGCGACTGATAACGGCTCAGGGAGTTGATGCCTTCCTGGTATTCCGACTCGCTGGACGGCAGCACCCAGCTCTTGTTATCGAAGTTGAAGCGTGGTTCGGCCTTGGCCAGATCGGCGTCTTCGGCGGACTGTGATTGCGAACGGGCGAAGTCTTTGCGCAGGGCGCGGGTCAGGTCACGCACCTGCACCAGCACGCCGTATTCCCAGCTCGGCGTGTTGTCCATCCACAGGCCCGGCGGGAAACGGTCATTGGAAATGTAACCGCCCGGCTTGTTGAGCAAGGTGCCGGCAACGGTCTTCAGGGTTTCGACCGTGGTGTAGCCGACCACCATTTGCTTGCCCTCTTTCTCGGCAGCGACCTGGGCGTTCTGCGCCACCGGAAACAGCTCCGGTTCCTGGCTCCAGTACCAGCCCAGCGCGATGGTGACCAGCAAATACAGACCGATCACTGTGGCCAGCGCCCGGCTGAACAGCAGCCCGCCGATATAGCTGCGGGTGGCCGACTTGGGCTCGGCGGCACGTTCAGGCGCGCTGCCCGCGCGGTTTTTCCAGTCCAGCATGGCGATATCCTTTCAATCACTTGGGTTCAACGGTTCGACCACAACCATACAACAACGTGCCAAGGCCTAGCACCCGCTATCGCGGCACTGGCGCAAAACAAGCGAAGGACGTCGCGAACGAAAGGATAGACGCAGATTTCAGACGTTGAAGATGCGCAGCGAAAGCTGCGGCACTTGGTCGTCGGTAAACAGATGTGCAATGCCTTGGGCGTCAGTTCGTCGCTGACTGGGTATTCCATCGATCGTGGCGATGTAGGCCTGCGCGGGCAACGGCTGACCGGTCACGCTGTCGACCAGACGAAAGATTCGTGCGGTGCGGGTGGGCTGCTCGGGCGGGTTGTTCATCAGATCGAGCACGGCCTGGTGGAACACCGCTTCGGCGCCCTGCCAGTAGCCATAGTCGGCCTCGGCTTTGATCAGGCTCCATTCACCCTGTTCGATCTGCGCCAAAACTTCGCTGTCCAGATTGATCATCAAGCCTGCGCGTAGCTGGTCCAGCCCTTCGAGCGGTTGGCGCATGCTCAACAGACTGCTGACGTGCTCCAGCGCCTCTTCCACGCAACACACATGCTGGCGCTCGTGGTCGGTCAGGCTCAGCTCACGGACCAGCCTCATCGAAGTCCCTCGCCTTGCCACTCGTCCGAACCCATCGTCCGGCTGATTTCGTGGCGCCAGTAGATGCGCCGGTAGCTGAAGTGGACTTTCTCCAGTTGCGTAAGGTGCGACGTGCCGCTGTCGAGACAGTGCGGCATCAATAGTTCGCTGCCGACGACCAACGCATCCTCCAGTTCCACCGTGTAGAAGTGCTCCTGCACGCCGCTGGCCGAAGTGCGATAAAACTCCACGCGGCATTCGCTCAGCAACTCGCCGCTGGACAGCGCCATATTCAGCAAGGGCGAAGCCTTGTCGAGGGTTTTGGTGATGATCAATGGCCTGTGCATCCGCCGCCCGGCGCCCTGATCCTTGGGTATGTACATGCCATGGCTGAGGGCCTGCACCATGATCTTGTCTTCGCGCCCGCTCTGGTAGGTATTGCCCACCGAGGCTTCAGTGAAAGCGCCGGCGGTGATCAGGCCCTGGCGGCTGCCGTGGATGGTCATGAAGGCTGGGATGGGCATGGGATAGCTCCTTTTTCGGGCAGGGGTGGGAGGAAGTGATGGGATTCGAGGCGGCGATCTTCGATTTCGTCGAAAGGAATCCACGGTTCGGCAACGTCGAGAGTGATGAGGTAGCGCTCCTGATCAAGATGTCTGGAATCTCTGAAGCGCCCTAAACTCAGCATTGCCTGATATTTGTCGCCGGCCTGCCAATAGGACACCCCCGAAAGCACTCCTTGTCTGACGTATGCGCGCCATTCGGGGGTGTCCGCGATTGTCGGGTCACCCTGCGTACCCATCGGTCTCCAGCCTTTTGCACACCACTGCCTCTGCAGATCGGTGACAACCTTCATGGCGTCGTCGATCAGCAAAGGCTCGATTTGCGGGGACATACTGATGTCAACGACCAGATTGTTGACGAACGTCACGGTGAAAAACCGAGCCAGCGGCGTCTCGAACCCGTACTGCGGATCAACGAAGCGCAGGCGCGCATCCGTCTTCGGAATTCCACCGGAAACAGTCTTGCTACCGCGCCCCCACATACTGAACGGAGCAGTCGAATGTGCCTCCATGTACTCGGAGGTTTCGCCGATCCTCAAGGCAATGACTGGATCGTTCCATAGCGGCTGCATCAATTGCCGCAAGGTGGCCAGCGCAACGACGGTACAAATCGCAAACCACACACACCGACGTCGGCCGATTTGAGCAAGGCGCAAGCTCATCAGCCCTCCTCCCTGAGCGCAATCTCGCGAATGGACTGCGCCAACAACGCTTTGTTGCTGTCGTTGAGCAACAGATCAAAACGACTTGCCGCCCGCAGCACAAACTTCATTCGCTGGTCGATATCGGACAAATCCGCCAGCGGGCTGCTATCAAAATCAATGGTGCGGCCATCATCGACACGCTGGCATTGGCTGGTCAGTGTCAGTTCGATGGCCTGAGCGACGCCGGAAGGAAAGTTGGTGACGTAAGAAAAATGATTGCCGCGCAAAAGCGCAACCAGGTGGCTGTTTTCGTAAATGGTCGGCTGGAGGATGTTTCGCTGCTCGTGCCACGCCAAATGCTCCACGCTTTCAGCAACGCTCCCCGCGTCTATAGCTTCAAAGGCCATCTCTATTTCAGGACGTACATATCCAAACTTGAGTGTTGCCTGGCCCACCGGCCAAAGCACCGGCCACTTCGCATGCCCTTGAATCTTCTCCCGGTCGCGAAGACATTTCTTCAACTCCGCCAATCCCCGCACCGCATAGAACTGATGCAACGGATAAACATCCAGAAACAGCGTGGTATTACCCATCGCCATCATTTCGTAGACATGCCGGAACTGTTGCTCGGCCACCGACAGCTCTTCACCTGGCACCCGGGCATCCATGACAGACAGCGGATTACGCGCCTGAGCCTGTTGATATTCACGCAGGTCTTCGGCCTGTCCCGGCATTTTTTCCGGCGTGAGCAATCCGGATTCGCGTCGGCTGTCTCGCAGCCGCTGCCGCGCTTCGTATTCCTCGCGGATGCGTTCGATATTCTGTGCCGCATGCAGCAAGCCACAGCCGACCTGCTTGGAGGCAAACGCCGCCAGGCCCGCCCATTGAAAACGTGAGTCGTGCAACCACAACCGGGCATAAGCCGCGTTGATCGCTCGGTTGCGCGCGACCGGATCGGCAATCAGCACGCCGTTCGGGGCGACAATTGCCTCGGCGGCGCGCTGATAGCGCCGCCAGAGGCATTGGCAGGTCAGCACTGGCACCTCTGTCACTTGCACCCGCTCGCCATACAACAACTCTTCGCCGCAGGCGCAGTCGTCGATGGGCGTGATGTTGTGATTGAGGCGCTGGGCATCACTGGCGAGTTCGGTGAAACATTGGCTCATGGCGGATGGACGGCAGCTAGGGGAATCCCTGAACCGTAACAGCCAACCGGGCCGGTGAAAGCGCGTAGAAGAAAAATCAGAAAGCGCTGTCAGACGCCGCCTATCAAGGCCGCTGAAATGTCGACAGCGCTGGCAGGATTGCTCGCTAAGCCCCAGCATGCGGGCACTTGGTCAAAATCAGAGGTAAAAACAAAACCACTCGGTCAGAAACTGAATCGTGTCGTCCAGCAGATTATTGACGTACGACACTCGTCTAAGGGAAAAGAGGTGCTAGCATAGAGCCACCAGTCGATCTCAGCATGCACCCTAACTAGTAGTCAGGATATGACCGAGCCAGAAGACCCCAGCCGTGAGCGTCTCAAGCACCACTTTGCCCAGCGGGTAATTCATCAGGCACGTCAGATTCTTGAGATATGGCAGCGCCTGCAACGCAGTGAGTGGTCCACCGTCGATCTTGCCGAACTGAGCGAGGCGAATCTGCGTCTGCTGCGTTTTGCCGAGCGCTTTGAACAGCCGGAACACACTCAGTTGGCGCACCACATCAGCCAGTCGCTGCAAGCGGTGGATGCCAACCGTGGGCGCCTCAGCAGCGGCCTGATCACTGATCTGAATCGGTTGATGCAGCGCCTGTCGCGTACCGGCCTGCGCCATGGTGATCAGCTCGACCAGACGTTCCTGCCGCCGCTGCGCAAGCCGATCTACGTAATGTTGCAGGATCACGACCGCGCCGAACGCCTGGCCAAGCAGCTCGAATTCTTTGGCCTCAGCGCACAGGCACTGGACAGTGTCGCGGCGTTTCGCTCGTCGATGGTCGAGCGCTTGCCCGCAGCGATTGTCATGGACGTGGATTTCAGTGGCCCCGGCATCGGCCTGAAACTCGCCGCCGAAGCTCAGGTCGGCCTCGAAGAACCGCTGCCGCTGCTGTTCTTCAGCCTGCACGAAACCGACACCCCGACCCGCCTAGCCGCCGTGCGCGCCGGTGGCCAGGAATTCCTCACCGGCACCCTTGAAGCCTCGAGCCTGCTGGAAAAAATCGAAGTGCTGACCTGCGTCGCCCAGTACGAGCCTTATAAAGTGCTGATCATCGACGACTCGCGCGCCCAGGCCCTGCACACCGAGCGTCTGCTCAACAGTGCCGGGATTGTCACCCGCACCCTGATCGAACCGATTCAGGCAATGGCCGAGCTGGCGGATTTCCAGCCGGACCTGATCATCCTCGACATGTACATGCCGGCCTGCACCGGCACCGAGCTGGCCAAAGTGATCCGTCACAATGACCGCTACGTCAGCGTGCCAATCATTTACCTGTCGGCCGAGGACGATCTGGACAAGCAGCTCGACGCCATGAGCGAGGGCGGCGATGACTTCCTGACCAAGCCGATCAAACCGCGGCACCTGATCACCACTGTGCGCAACCGCGCCGCTCGGGCGCGCAACCTCAAAGCACGGATGGTCCGCGACAGCCTCACCGGTCTGTACAACCACACGCATATTCTGCAATTGCTCGAAGACTGCTCGTTCCGCGCGCGCCGCGAAAACAAACCGCTGAGCTTTGCCATGCTCGACATCGATCACTTCAAGCGGGTCAACGACAGCCACGGCCACCCGATGGGCGACCGGGTGATCAAGAGCCTGGCGCTGTTTCTCAAGCAGCGGTTGCGCAAGACCGATTTCATTGGCCGATACGGCGGCGAAGAGTTCGCCATCGTCATGCCCGACACCGATATCGACGCGGCGCACAAAGTCCTCGACGAGATTCGCCAGCGCTTCGCCGAGATTCATTACCCGGCGCAGCCGCAGGACCTCTGGTGCACGTTCAGCGCCGGCGTAGTAGAAATGTGCGATGACTCCGACAGCCTGATGATGGCCAGCCAGGCCGATGAGGCGCTGTATCGCGCCAAGGGTGCAGGACGCAATCGGGTGCAGACCGCGCGCCAGTCAAAGCAAAGTGCCACTTTTTCATCGGAATCCACTGATTCGGTCATAACCTTGTAATAGAACCGCAATAAATTCAGGCGCTTACCATTCCTGCCGTTGGTAGCCGTCATGCGCCTGAAGTTGCTCACCAATCTCAACACTCTGCTGCTGGTCGCCGTCTGCGTGGCCCTTGGCGCCACGCTGTGGTGGTCGCAAAAAGCCCTCGAACGCCCCTATCTGTTGATGGAGCGTTACCTGGGGCTGTCGCAACAATTTCAGAATGAAGTGGCGCGCAACGTCGAGGATTATCTGGCCAGCGGTGACGCGCTGCGCCTGAGCAGCGCCGCCCAGGCTATCGACAGCGTGCAAAAGCAACTGGGTAACTTGCCCCCGGCGCTGGCCGACACCGTACGGCCAAGCCTGTCGAGCCTCGATGAATTCAGCAAAACCGACCTGCTCGCCGCCGGCAAACTGGCTGGCGATCCGCAGGCGCTGCTGTTGCAGGCCGAACGCGAACTCAGCGCCAGCCTCGACCAGCTCAATACCTACGCCAATGGCAACGCCGCCTACCTCGCGCCACTGCTTGCCGCATCGCAGCATCTGGGCAGACTGTCGCTGGCGCGGGACAAACTGGTGAGCAGCGGGCGCAGTGAGCTGGCCGCCGATGTCGAGCGTGAAGTGAGCAACATGCGCGCCCAGGCCGAGGCCATCGATGCCCTGCCCTTGCTCGGTGTGGTCGCCAGCAACGAATCGAGCAGTGACGATTTCGCCGCGCTGATGGGCATCGAAAACACCGACAAAGCCGCCGCCGAAGATGCCGGTGTCGGCCTCAAACGCGAACTCAACAGCTTGCTCGGCCGCTATCCGGCGGAACTGGCGCGCACCCGCGAGCAGATCCAGAAACGCGCCGAGCTCAGCGCCGCGACCCACGAAAAAATCGCCAGCGTGCAACACGCCATCGCCGGCCTCGAACCGGTGGTACGCGCGCAACATGGGCAGATCCAGGGCGAAGTGCGCCTGATGCAAGGCGTGATGATCGGCCTGATTCTGCTGATCGCCCTGCTCATCGATACCTTGCAGCGGCGCCTGGCCCGCACCCTGACCAACCTCGCCCCGGCATTGTCGACGTGGGCCGAGGGCGATTTCAGTCGCGACATCCAACTGGGCAAGACCAATCGAGAACTGCACGACATCGAAGCCTCGCTCAACCGCTTGCGCGCCTATCTGGTGGATCTGGTCGGCACCATTCGCGGCAACGCCGAGCAGGTCGCGGGCAGCAGCCGCACCCTCGCCGAACTGAGCAATGACCTGCACAGCGGCGCCGAACATCAGGCCGGCGATACTGCGCTGATTCGCGATTCGCTGGGAGAACTCGAGGCGACCATTCAGCAAGTGGCCGGCGATGCTCGTCAGGCTGCCGACGCCAGTCGTCATGCCGGTCTCGCCGTCGAGCATGGGCAGGCTGTAATCGGCCAGAGCCTGACCGGACTGCATGCGCTGGTCGGTGAGGTTCAAGGCAATGCGCAGATGATCGAACATCTGGCAGAAGAATCAGCAACGATCGGCGGCGTGCTGACAGTGATTCGTTCGATTGCTGACCAGACCAATCTGCTCGCCCTGAACGCCGCGATCGAGGCGGCCCGCGCTGGAGAGATGGGCCGTGGTTTTGCCGTGGTCGCCGAGGAAGTGCGCTCGCTGGCACAACGCACCGCCGGGGCCACGGCGGAAATCCAGACACTGATCGCCGGCCTGCAGACCGCCGCGCGGCAATCGGTCGAAGGCATGCGCGCGCAGGTCGAACACGCCGAAGCCACGGCCAGTCAGGCGCAAGCGGCCGACGGTGCACTGGACAAAATCGTCGGCGCGATCCAGACCATCGCCGACACCGCCGTGCGCATCGCCGATGTCACCGCGCAGCAAAGTGGCGCGGTCAGCGAAATCCGCGATCACAGCGAGCGCATTCATCAATTGGGTGGGGATAACCTGCTGCGCATCGGCCAGGGCCGCGAACAGGGCGAGAACCTGTTGGTCCTCGGCGGCCAATTGCATACGGCCGTTCAAGCCTTTCGCGTCTGACACACCGCCTTCGCGAGCAGGCTCTCCCACATTGGAATGCATACCCCTGTGGGAGCGAGCCTGCTCGCGAAGAGGCTCTTGCCGACACCACGAATGACCGGATCAGCTCACTCGGTCACAAATTTCGCGCAAACATCGCCCATCGTGCCGCCTATTGCATGGAACTGGACAGTCACAAAGGCTTTGCGGCATAGTCGCCGGGTTCTGACGACTGCACATTGATAACAAGGACAACGCAGATGGCGACGCTACTGGTGCTGCACGGCCCCAACCTGAACCTGCTCGGCACCCGGGAACCGGGGACCTACGGGTCGACGACCCTGGCGCAGATCAATCAGGATCTGGAGCGGCGCGCCCGTGAAGCCGGCCATCATCTGCTGCACCTGCAAAGCAACGCCGAGTACGAATTGATCGATCGCATCCACGCTGCACGCGGTGAAGGCGTGGACTTCATTCTGATCAATCCGGCGGCTTTTACGCACACAAGTGTCGCATTACGTGACGCGCTGCTGGGAGTGAGCATCCCATTCATCGAAGTGCATTTGTCCAACGTGCACAAGCGCGAACCTTTCCGCCATCACTCCTACTTCTCCGATGTAGCGGTAGGAGTGATCTGCGGCCTTGGCGCCAGCGGTTACCGACTGGCCCTGGAGGCCGCACTAGAGCAGCTTGAACACCAAGCTATACGCCCCTGACCGACCCTTGGGAGTTGATGATTCATGGATATCCGTAAAGTTAAGAAACTGATCGAATTGCTGGAAGAGTCCGGCATCGACGAGCTCGAGATCAAGGAAGGCGAAGAGTCCGTACGCATCAGCCGCCACAGCAAGACCCCGGCGCAGCAGTACTACGCGCCAGCCCCGATGCAGGCTCCGGCCGCTGCCCCTGCTGCCGCGCCAGTCGCTGCCGCTGCTCCGGCTGCCGCTGCTGCACCCGCGCTGAACGGCACCGTCGCCCGTTCGCCGATGGTCGGCACCTTCTACCGTAAATCTTCGCCAACCTCGCCTGCCTTCGTTGAAGTCGGCCAGACCGTGAAGAAAGGCGACACCCTGTGCATCGTCGAAGCCATGAAGATGATGAACCACATCGAAGCTGAAACCAGCGGTGTGATCGAATCCATCCTCGTCGAAGACGGCCAGCCGGTTGAGTACGACCAACCGCTGTTCACCATCGTTTGAACCGCGGAGAGCCTTTGATGACTGCGAAGTTGGAAAAAGTTCTGATCGCTAACCGCGGTGAGATCGCCCTGCGGATTCTGCGTGCCTGCAAAGAGATGGGCATCAAGACCGTCGCCGTTTACTCCAAGGCCGACAAAGAGCTGATGCACCTGGGTCTGGCAGACGAATCCGTCTGCATCGGCCCGGCGTCCGCCGCTCAGTCTTACCTGCACATTCCGGCCATCATCGCTGCCGCTGAAGTGACCGGCGCTACCGCCATTCACCCAGGCTACGGTTTCCTCGCGGAAAACGCCGATTTTGCCGAGCAGGTCGAGAACTCCGGCTTCGCCTTCATCGGCCCGAAAGCCGACACCATCCGCCTGATGGGCGACAAGGTATCGGCCAAGCACGCGATGATCGAAGCCGGCGTACCGACCGTTCCTGGCTCTGACGGCCCGCTGCCGGAAGACGAAGAAACGGCGCTGCGCATCGGTCGTGAAGTCGGCTACCCGGTGATCATCAAGGCCGCCGGTGGCGGTGGTGGTCGCGGCATGCGTGTGGTGCACAAGGAAGAAGACCTGATCGCCTCGGCAAAACTGACCCGCTCCGAAGCAGGCGCGGCGTTCGGCAACCCGATGGTCTATCTGGAAAAATTCCTCACCAACCCGCGCCACGTCGAAGTGCAGGTACTGTCCGACGGCCAGGGCCACGCCATCCACCTGGGCGACCGCGACTGCTCGCTGCAGCGTCGTCACCAGAAGGTTCTCGAAGAAGCACCGGCACCGGGCATCGACGAGAAAGCGCGCCAGGAAGTATTGGCTCGCTGCGTCAAGGCGTGCATCGACATCGGCTACCGTGGCGCCGGTACTTTCGAGTTCCTCTACGAGAACGGTCGTTTCTACTTCATCGAAATGAACACCCGTGTTCAGGTGGAGCACCCGGTTTCGGAGATGGTCACCGGTATCGACATCGTCAAGGAGATGCTCAGCATCGCCGCTGGCAACAAGCTGTCGTTCACTCAGGATGACGTGGTCATCCGCGGTCACTCGCTGGAGTGCCGGATCAACGCTGAAGATCCGAAGACCTTCATGCCGAGCCCGGGCACGGTCAAGCATTTCCACGCCCCAGGCGGCAACGGCGTTCGCGTCGATTCGCACCTGTACAGCGGTTATGCCGTGCCACCGAACTACGACTCGCTGATCGGCAAGCTGATCACTTACGGCGCAACCCGCGACGAAGCCATGGCACGCATGCGCAATGCCCTGGACGAAATCGTGGTCGACGGGATCAAGACCAACATCCCGCTGCACCGTGATCTGGTTCGTGACGAAGGCTTCTGCAAGGGCGGTGTGAACATTCACTACCTCGAGCACAAGCTGGCCAAACAGTCGTAAGGCTGAAGCGGCATGAAAAACCCGATCCCTGCGGATCGGGTTTTTTTATGCCTGCAACAAACCCATCAGACCATCACTGTGGAGAAGGCCTGCTGCTCGACCATTGCGGCAGATGCCCCCAGGCCAGCCTCATCGACCACCGCTCCTGCTGCGTTTTCATGTAACGGTCTGCGGGTGAACCGCCTCGTAAAGTTTCGGGCACGTATCGAGAGCCCGTCCGTGGCATAGCTCGATCTGGCGATAAGCGGGTTGTACAGCCTGCCAATCTGACCAGAGGAATGCTTGAACACTCTCGAGACTCCATTGTTCAGATTCAGCACCACGCCATAGCTGTTGCCCAGGCACGACGAGTATGACCAGTAATCCCATGTCGGCTGCAGGCCCTGTTCGCGCAACACGCGCCTGACCGGACCGCCGATGTCGGCGCCCGCCGACAGCCAGTCGCCACCCACCAGCGTGGCGCGAATGTTCTGCGGTGTTCCCCCCAGACGCTCCAGCACCTGCGTGACACTTCGCTCGATCAACGGGCGAATATTGTGATCAAAATGAATGACCGCCCCCACTCTTGTCGTCGGGTTATACAGCGAGGCGATGACGCAACTCTGCGCATTCAACGAAAACAGGTAGTTATCCTGCGATCCGGGACGGAAAGCCGCCACCACGGCTTCGCCCTGCAGCGCGCCGCGGTTCAGCACGGGCTCGACACCTCCAGGAAAAGCATCATTCAAATTGTTCACGCGCCCAAGGTTGCGCACGTCGCCTCCTGTGAGTCCGACCCTGGCATGTGTCCACTTGCCCCCCGGAGCAAGCTGAATCGGTTGCTGATAGATGGCGGTCGGGCGACGGGCATCGACCAGGCTCAGGCCACCGAAATGCGGATTTTCCCTGACCAGAAAATACTTGCCTCTGTTGCGAATGTAATAGGCCGGTTGCGGCTGTGCAGCGCTGGGCGGGCTGCGCCAGGTGCCGAAAAAGACGCCTTCTTCGCTCACCCTTTGCAAATGTTCGGGCGTCTTGCTGACGGCCTGCCTGGCATGAAAGCGTACCTCCCGGATCGCCGGCAGCGCGTCCCTGCGTAGCGGAGCCACGGTATTCAGACGCTCTGACAACAACGAGACCGGCCTCATCGTGTGCTTCAGACTTCTGGCCGCACCGCCCAGCCACTTGATCGCACTGCCTGCGCCGACCATGGCAAACAGCGCCCCCCACGACGCCTCCAGCCAGTGACCGAGAGCGCCATCGATGTCGCCCTCCAGATGCGCAGCGACCGCCTGACCAGCGCTGACGGCAATGAACACGACATCGAGCAGCAAGGCAAACGGAGGGAACACCATGCAAAACGGTGCGGCTGCAAACATCAGCCCCTTGACCACTTGGCGTTCGATCATTTGCGCGCGGCTGGTGGTGATGTCCTGCACATCCGTGACCGCGCGCTCGATGTACGCGTTGAACTCGCTGCGCGCGTCAATCAGGCGCTGCGCTTCGTGCAGCGTATCGACGCGTTGTTTTTTGGCCGCAATCGCATACAGGGTGCGCGACACGATGCTGCGCGCAGCAACCGGCGTACGCGCCATCAAGTAGTCATGCAAAGCGCCGGCGATGTCGCCGAACAGTGACTGATACGCACGCACCACAATTCCGTCGGGGGCATCAGGCGTGTACAGCCACCAGGACGGCTCGGGGTCGAACGAGGTCAGCACATACACCCCGAGCACGACGTGATGGCGCACGGTGAACCTGAACACGCCGTCACTTTCAACCATGCTGGCGCCCGGAAAATGCGTACCCGGTGCTGGCACCTCGCTCAACAGAGAGACCTGACGGACCAGTGCCGAATACACCGCGTCGCTCAATCGCGCCTGACTTCTGGCAACGCGTAAATCCCGGTCCATCTTTGACAGCAGCACGTTGCGGTAGGCAAAGCGACGCGGTTCGTAGGCAGCATCACGCGGGTCGAGATATTTGCCACGGATCTCGCTGGCGTATTTTTCACCCAGCCACGCCCGGCGCAGATACAGCGCCAGATCGGCGCTGCGCACCTGGCTCAGATCCTGGCCAACCGACGATCGCACGCCTTTTTTCGGATGTTCGATGCCGGAGTTGTCATCGTAGCCGTGAATGGCCAGGTCGAGCAGCGTGGCAACCTGCTGCTTCCTGCGGTCGGCGACACCGGGGTTGTAATCGATCAACACGGTGGCCGGATCGACCGGTTCCAGCACGTTCTTGCTGCGCATATAGGGCGTGATCGCTGCGGCAACCGAGCGCCTGGCGAAATCGACAAAAACCTCGAAACCGCCCAGCAGCTCGTTGAACACCTGCTGATGAACGATCAGTTCCTGATTCAGACTGCTGATGCGCCGGCGAGCCTCGAGCGCGAGCGTCGTGTACCAGCGCAGCGAGTTGTCCTGCTCGACCCGCTGCAGGTTGTTTGCCAGGGCCATTTTTGCAGCGGCTTCGACGCACTCGTCGAACGGCAAGGGCGTTCGTCGAAGGTCACTCTGCATGCCCCAGAGAGCAGGACTGGCCGCCGCAGCCACAAGATAATCACGTGCCGGGTGATGTGCCGTCGGCGAAAGCTGCTGCAACAGATACTCGCGACCGGATTCGCTCTGCGTCCAGCTCCATACTTCGCCGGTCAACGCCGCAATCGAAGGCAACCGGACCCACTCCTGACCGTCGGGTTTGTTGGGCGCGTACAGCACCAGGTTATTCACCGCTTGCTCAGTCTCTGCCTGGTAGAACACCAGAAGATCGGCGCATTGCATGCCGTTGGGCAGCTTCAATGCGGCCACTTGCAACGGTTTCATTGCCGCTTGCCCAGACCACATCTGCTCCAGACGCTCATGGTCGGAATCCGCCAGATGAGCTGCGCAGCGCGCGACGAATGCGCTCTGCCTGAGCCGTACGGTGAACCAGTCGATGAGTGCCTTTTGCACGTCGGTGCGCTGGTACTGCTCGGCGAGGGCGCGCAGGTAGTCCGCCGGATAATCCTGTTCCGCCAGCATGTCGGCAATGAATGCCGGCTTGAGTGACTGGTTGCGCAATGGCGCAGGACTGGTGATCTCCAATACCGCTGCGAAGTCCTGACCGATCGGCCCGCATGCCAGCAGGTCACTGAGGCTGCGATTGTGGGTCGGCTCACCGACCGCCGAGCGCCATCTGAGCCGCACGTCGATCCGGTCTGGTTCAACCGCCATGTCGAGCTTGAGCTGAATGTATTCGATGGCCTGCTGGCGGGCAAAGTCGCGCAACGAGCCGTGGCCCTGCAGCAGGTCATCGAGAGCTGCCTGCGCCAGTGACGTCTGCTCCTGATAATCGCGCAACAAGGCGCGATCCGGCTCCTTCAGCGCCTTCATCCATGACGGCAGTTGCGCGAAGGAATGCGCCTCGAGAATCTTTTTCTCTGCGCCGGTTGCCAGGGCGGTCAATCGGTACCGACGCGTGCTGCGAGCCTGAACCCGGTCAATTTTGCTGCGCAATTGATCCAGTGTCAGGCCCGCCAGTTGGTCACGGCGCAACAGCAACTCGATGTCCTTGATATAGCGCCGCAGCTTGCGCTTGATCAGGCGATCAAACAGCGCTTCCTGCCCTTTTGTCGCCCAATGTTCTCGCAGGTATTTTTTGTACTGGTCGAGGAAGTGCAGCGAAACGCTATCCACCGTCCGGATCACATGCTCATGACGGCTGGACGGTAAACCGGTGTCAGCGCCCCCAGGCCAGCGAAATGGCGCGTCCTGGAGCGCCAGGAACATGACTGGCCGGCCGTCGATAAGCTTTTGCAGAATGGCGTCAAGCAGCGCAACTACAAAGCCCGGGGCGAAATGGCCGTCCGGGTAATGCCTGCGCAGTTCAGTCAAAGCGAAATGCTCCAGCGCCTCGAGCAACGTCATCTGGCCGTTCAAGCGCTTGTCGATCATCACCTGCCAGCGCTTGATGCGCAGCAGGATCTCCTGCACCGACCCCGTAGACGCAGCGGCTATCGGTGGTTTTTCTTCTGCAGTCCCTTGTTGATCCGCCATGTCGTCCAGCCTTTTGTTGCGTAGAGATGAGCGCTCACTCTATTTGCCGACAAAAGTGCTCAGGCCATACATATGTATATCGCGGCCGCGAATGTGTAACAGCCAAGCGGTGTGTCCACTTTGCCGGCGACCTGGCGTAAACTGCGCGCTTTTGCAGCTTCGGGCTGCCCCACAGATTTTCAAAGGTGCCCGCCATGCCTTGGCTGCAAGTCCGTCTCGCCATCACCCCGGAACAAGCCGAAACCTACGAGGACGCATTCCTCGAAGTCGGCGCCGTGTCGGTGACTTTCATGGACGCCGAAGACCAGCCGATCTTCGAACCGGAACTCAACACCACGCCGCTGTGGTCGCACACCCACTTGCTGGCGCTGTTCGAAGGCGGTACCGAACCGGAACCGGTCCTCGCCCATCTGGAATTGCTGACCGGCAGCCCGTTGCCCGAACATCACAGCGAAGTGATCGAAGATCAGGACTGGGAACGCAGCTGGATGGACGGTTTCGAGCCGATGCGTTTCGGCCAGCGCCTGTGGATCGTGCCGAGCTGGCACGCCGCGCCCGAGCCTGACGCGGTCAACCTGCTGCTGGACCCGGGCCTGGCGTTCGGCACCGGCACCCACCCGACCACCGCACTGTGCCTGGAATGGCTCGACGGTCAGGATCTGAAAGGCTGTCACGTACTCGACTTCGGCTGTGGCTCGGGGATTCTGGCGATTGCCGCCCTGTTGCTCGGCGCCAAGGAAGCTGTGGGCACCGACATCGACGTACAGGCACTGGAAGCCTCGCGCGACAACGCTGGGCGCAACAACATTGCCGATGAGCTGTTCCCGCTGTACCTGCCCGAAGATCTGCCGCAGGTTCAGGCCGACGTGCTGGTCGCCAACATTCTCGCCGGCCCGCTGGTGTCGCTGGCGCCGCAGCTGTCCAGCCTGGTCAAGAGCGGTGGGCGCCTGGCGCTGTCGGGCATCCTCGCCGAGCAGGGCGAAGAAGTAGCGGCAGCTTATGCGCAGGACTTCGAACTCGACCCGATCGCCAATCGCGATGGCTGGGTGCGCATCACCGGGCGTCGGCGCTAAAATGACCGCTTGCCTGAACCGGATCGCCGCATGACCGACAGTTTCGTCACCCAATGCCCGCATTGCCAGACCAGTTTCCGCGTCAACCATGCTCAATTGAGCGTGGCGCGCGGGGTGGTTCGTTGCGGCTCCTGCCTGCAAGTGTTCAATGCCGCCAAGCAGCTGCTCGAGCAACATTCCGGCAAGGACACGGTGACGCCGCTCGCACCAGCGCTGCCTGAAGCGCCCGCGCCTGTCAGCGATTCTGCGGTCGTCGAACAGATCCCCGCACCGCGCGCCATCAGCCAGAAGCAATGGAGCGCGTCGGAACTGGATCTGGACAGCCTCGATCTGGACGAAGAACTCGCCCGCCTCGAACAGCGCGAAATCCAGCCGGCCGCCGAATTCGGCCGTACCCGCGAAGAATCCTTGAGCGCCCGACGCGACAGCCCGGAGCCGGACGAAGGCACATGGCCCGACAGCCTGTTCAGCGAGCCTGCGGATGAGCGCAGCGTAGCGCCGGATATCGAGCCGGATATCGACGGCATCGAAACCCTCGAACCCGAGCGCACCGAACCTTCGCTGTCGCTGGAGCCGGTGGATCTGGATGACGAGCCGCCGATTCCGCAATTGCGCCTGCATGACCCGATCGACCCCAACGCCCGCCGCGAACGACTGTCGGCTAGCGACGACAACGATGACGACGATCTGCCATTGATCACTTCGCCGCGCAAAAAACGCGAACGGGCCGAGCCCGGGGTGCGCGCCGAGGTCCTGCAGGATCTGACCGACGACCCGCTGCAACTGGACTGGCAGCAGCGCCGCTCGCCCTGGGGCCGGCGCCTGCTCTGGCTGGTGCTGGTGGTGTTGGCGGCCGGCGGCCTTGCCGCCCAGTACATCGCCTATCACTTCGAGGAACTGGCGCGGCAGGATCAATATCGACCGTGGTTCCAGCAGATCTGCCCGCAGATCGGCTGCACCGTGCCGTCGAAAGTCGATATCGGCAAAATCAAGAGCAGCAACCTGGTGGTGCGCAGCCATCCCGATTTCAGCGGGGCGCTGGTGGTCGACGCGATCATTTACAACCGGGCGACCTTTTCCCAGCCGTTTCCCTTGCTCGAACTGCGTTTTGCCGACCTCAACGGTCACCTGATCGCCAGTCGTCGCTTCAAACCCGGCGAGTATCTGAGCGGCGATCTCGAAGGCCTCGCGGAAATGCCGCCGCAGACGCCGATCCACATCGCCCTGGATATTCTCGATCCGGGGCCGAAAGCGGTGAATTACAGCCTGAACTTCCACTCACCGGAGTGAACCGCTTCAGCGTTTCTCGATTGACGGCATTTTTCTGACTGGATCGCGGCCAACCAAACCGTTGGCGATAACAGAATAACTGTTCAGATTTTGTTCAATTCAGCCTTTAACCAGTCATCGAGAGCGGGTATCATGCCCACCCTTTTTCGAACTCTCATGATCCGGCCCCACTTCAGGGAAGTCCTATGTCGGCGGTACGCATCGGCCCATATACATTGCAGAACGGTTTGATTCTCGCCCCGATGGCGGGCGTCACCGACCAGCCCTTTCGTCAGCTGTGCAAGCGTCTGGGCGCAGGGCTTGTAGTCTCGGAAATGGTCACCAGTGACATGAGCCTGTGGAATACCCGCAAGTCGCGCATGCGCATGATCCACGAAGGCGATCCCGAGCCGCGCTCGGTGCAGATTGCCGGTGGCGACGCGCAGATGCTGGCCGATGCGGCACGGGCCAACGTCGAACTGGGCGCACAGATTATCGATATCAACATGGGTTGCCCGGCAAAGAAGGTCTGCAACAAGGCCGCCGGCTCCGCGTTGCTGAAAGACGAAGCACTGGTGACCGAGATCCTGCAGGCCGTAGTGGCCGCGGTTGATGTGCCGGTCACCCTGAAGATCCGCACCGGCTGGGATCGCGAAAACAAGAACGGTCTGAACGTGGCGAAGATCGCCGAACAGGCCGGGATCACAGCGCTGGCCGTGCATGGCCGCACCCGCGCCGATCTGTACACAGGGGAAGCCGAGTACGACACGATTGCCGCGATCAAGCAGGCCGTGTCGATCCCGGTGTTTGCCAACGGCGATATCGATTCGCCGGAAAAGGCCCGATACGTGCTTGATGCGACCGGTGCCGATGGCCTGCTGATAGGCCGGGCCGCTCAAGGGCGGCCATGGATTTTTCGCGAGATCGATCATTTCCTGCGTACCGGCGAGAAATTGCCGGCGCCGGAACTGAGCGAAGTGGAACGCATCCTGCTGGAGCATCTGGCTGCCCTTCACGCCTTTTATGGTGACGTGATGGGCGTGCGCATTGCCCGCAAGCATGTGGGCTGGTATCTCGCAACCTTGCCGGGCGCCAGGGAGTTTCGCGCCCGTTTCAATCGTTTGGATGGTACGGAAACACAATGCGCCGACGTTCGGGAGTTCTTCGCCGAGCGTTACAAGAGCCTGACAGGGGACGAAGAAGGGGTGGCCGCATGACGATGATGACCGAGACTTTAGTGAGTGGAACAACACCCGTGAGCGACAACGTGAATTTGAAACAGCACCTCAACACGCCGAGCGAAGAAGGCCAGACCCTTCGCGGGAGTGTCGAGAAGGCGCTGCACAATTATTTCGCCCACCTTGAGGGCGCGTCCGTCACGGATGTGTACAACCTGGTGCTGTCCGAAGTCGAGGCGCCCCTGCTCGAAAGCGTGATGAACTACGTCAAGGGCAACCAGACCAAGGCCAGTGAGCTGCTGGGACTGAACCGCGGCACGCTGCGCAAGAAACTCAAGCAGTACGATCTGCTGTAAGCATTCAATCAAACCAGAAAGGCGCCCGCGTAAAAAACGGTCGCCTTTTTTGCTGACTTCCTTTGCTTTTGATGGAAATTGAGATGACCGACCAGACTACCCGCCTGCCGATCCGCCGCGCCTTGATCAGCGTTTCCGACAAGACCGGGATCCTCGAATTCGCCAAGGAGCTCGAAGCTCTGGGCGTCGAGATCCTCTCCACCGGCGGAACGTTCAAGCTGCTGCGTGACAACGGCGTTGCCGCAGTGGAAGTCGCGGACTACACCGGTTTCGCCGAGATGATGGACGGTCGGGTGAAAACCCTGCACCCGAAAATCCACGGCGGCATCCTCGGTCGTCGCGGTACTGACGACGCGATCATGAACGAGCACGGCATCAAGCCGATCGATCTGGTAGCGGTCAACCTGTACCCGTTCGAAGCGACCATCAACAAGCCAGGCTGCGACCTGCCGACCGCCATCGAGAACATCGACATCGGCGGGCCGACCATGGTCCGTTCGGCAGCGAAAAACCACAAAGACGTGGCCATCGTGGTGAATGCCAGCGATTACGCCAACGTTCTGGAAAATCTCAAGGCCGGCGGCCTGACCTACGCTCAGCGTTTCGACCTGATGCTCAAGGCCTTCGAACATACCGCCGCCTACGACGGCATGATCGCCAACTACATGGGCACCGTGAACCAGGCCGCTGAAACCCTGAGCACTGAAGGTCGCAGCGAATTCCCGCGCACGTTCAACAGCCAGTTCATCAAGGCTCAGGAAATGCGCTACGGCGAGAACCCGCACCAGAGCGCGGCGTTCTACGTGGAAGCCAGGCCGGCCGAAGTCGGCATCGCCACCGCCACCCAGTTGCAAGGCAAGGAACTGTCGTACAACAACGTCGCTGACACCGATGCCGCGCTGGAATGCGTGAAGAGCTTCGTCAAGCCAGCCTGCGTGATCGTCAAGCACGCCAACCCGTGCGGCGTGGCGGTCAGCCCGGATGCCGAAGGCGGCATCCGCCAAGCTTACGAACTGGCCTACGCCACCGACACCGAGTCGGCGTTCGGCGGCATCATCGCCTTCAACCGTGAACTGGATGCCGAGACCGCCAAAGCGATCGTCGAGCGCCAGTTCGTTGAAGTGATCATCGCCCCATCGGTCAGCGAAGAAGCCCGCGCCATCGTCGCGGCCAAAGCCAACGTACGCCTGCTGGCCTGCGGCGAGTGGTCGGCTGAGCGCGCCGCTGCCTGGGATTACAAGCGCGTCAACGGTGGCCTGCTGGTGCAGAGCCGTGATATCGGCATGATCAGCGCCGATGACCTGAAAGTGGTGACCAAACGCGCGCCGACCGAACAGGAAATCCACGATCTGATCTTCGCTTGGAAAGTCGCCAAATACGTCAAATCCAACGCCATCGTCTACGCCAAGAACCGCCAGACCATCGGTGTCGGCGCCGGCCAGATGAGCCGCGTCAACTCGGCACGCATCGCCGCGATCAAGGCTGAGCACGCCGGTTTGCAGGTGGCCGGTTCGGTCATGGCGTCCGACGCGTTTTTCCCGTTCCGCGACGGTCTGGACAATGCGGCCAAGGTCGGCATCACTGCGGTGATCCAGCCGGGCGGTTCGATGCGTGATGCTGAAGTGATTGCCGCTGCCGACGAAGCCGGCATCGCGATGGTATTCACCGGCATGCGCCACTTCCGTCACTGATTATTTTGCTTGATCGTACCCACGCTCTGCGTGGGTACGCAGCCCGGGACGCTCCGCGTCCCTCGGACGCGGAGCGTCCGTAGAGGCATTCCCACGCGGAGCGTGGGAACGATCAGCCCCCACAGAATTAGCGTCATCCGAGGTTTTTGAAATGAATGTTTTGATCATTGGCAGCGGTGGCCGTGAACACGCTCTGGCCTGGAAAGTGGCTCAGGATCCGCGTGTGCAGAAGGTTTTCGTTGCACCGGGCAACGCTGGCACCGCCATTGAAGCCAAATGTGAAAACGTTGCCATCGACGTGTTGGCGCTGGAGCAACTGGCCGATTTCGCGGAAAAGAACGTTTCCCTGACCATCGTCGGCCCGGAAGTGCCGCTGGTGGCCGGCGTGGTCGATCTGTTCCGCTCCCGTGGCCTGGACTGCTTCGGTCCGACTGCCGGTGCTGCGCAACTGGAAGGCTCGAAAGCCTTCACCAAGGATTTCCTCGCCCGCCACAAGATCCCGACCGCCGATTACCAGAATTTCACCGAGATCGAGCCGGCCCTGGCTTATCTGCGTGAGAAAGGCGCGCCGATCGTGATCAAGGCCGATGGCCTGGCTGCCGGCAAAGGCGTGATCGTCGCCATGACCCTGGCCGAAGCCGAAGACGCCGTGCGTGACATGCTCGCTGGCAACTCGTTTGGCGACGCCGGTTCACGCGTGGTGATCGAAGAATTCCTCGACGGCGAAGAAGCTTCGTTCATCGTCATGGTCGACGGCAAGAACGTGCTGCCGATGGCCACCAGCCAGGATCACAAACGCGTCGGCGACGGCGACAGCGGCCCGAACACTGGCGGCATGGGTGCTTATTCCCCTGCCCCGGTGGTCACCGCCGACGTGCACCAGCGCGTGATGGATCAGGTGATCTGGCCGACCGTGCGCGGCATGGCCGAGGAAGGCAACGTCTACACTGGCTTCCTTTATGCCGGTCTGATGATCGACAAGGCCGGCAATCCGAAGGTTATCGAGTTCAACTGCCGCTTCGGCGATCCGGAAACCCAACCGGTGATGCTGCGTCTGCAATCGAGCCTGGTGCTGCTGGTTGAAGCCGCGTTGGCGCAGGCACTGGACAAAATTGAAGCACAGTGGGATCCGCGTCCGAGCGTTGGCATCGTTCTGGCTGCTGGCGGCTACCCGGGCGACTACGCCAAAGGCGCAGCGATCAACGGTCTGGACGCGGCGGCAGCTCTGGAAGGTAAAGTCTTCCACGCCGGCACCGCGTTGAAGGACGGTCAGGTCGTCACTGCCGGTGGTCGTGTACTGTGTGCCACTGCCATGGGCGCCACCGTGGGTGAAGCTCAGCAGCAGGCCTACAAACTTGCCTCGGCAATCGACTGGGAAGGCTGCTTCTACCGCAAGGACATCGGCTACCGCGCCATTGCCCGTGAACGCGGCGAAACCCAGGAGTAAGCGATCCATCAGGCCCGGCGCGGGATACCATTCCTCGCCGGGCTGTTCGGTCGTCGCGCATCGTTATATTCTGGCATCAACCTACGAAGGGATTTCGCCGTGCGCTGGCTCAGGATTGCCATAAGCTTCACCGTCACGCTGATGACCTTGCTCTGCATGCTTCCGGCCCAGGCCGCGCAAGGCAGTGGCTGGTCGGTATTGCTTGACGATCAGGGCATCCTGCAACTGAGCGACATCCGCTCCGCTCGCTACACCAATCAATTCAGCCCCATCGAGCTTGACCGTCTGACCGCGGCCGAACCCGAGGGCGCCCTGTGGGTGCGCTTCAAACTGGCGCCGGGCAAGCACGAACAAGTGCTGCGCATCTTTGCCCCCGACCTGTCCCAACTCAATCTCTACGTGCTCGACGGCGACCGGCTGATCGAGCAACGCAATACCGGCAACGAACGGCCGCAGGCCGAACATCCTTTGCCAAGCAGCGATTTCATGCTGCCCCTGCCCCAGGCCGACAAGCCGCTGGACGTCTACGTACGCATGGTCTCCGGCCATCAGCTGCGCCCGCACATCACCCTGCAAGCGGCAATCGAGGGCGCAGCCGATCAGAAGCAGACGCTGATTTTCGGCCTGCTGTTCGGCTGCCTCGCCATGCTCCTGCTGCACAACCTGGTGCGCTACGCCTACTCGCGCTCGCGCAGCAGTCTGTGGCTGGCGATCTGTGAGGGCCTGCTCGGGCTGAGTCTGTTCCTGTTGCTCAATCTCGCCGGTCCGTGGTTGCCGAACTGGCAAGCCATTCAGACGCCGGGCGCTTATCTGGCATTGCTGCTGACGGCTCCAGCCGGATTGATGTACGCCCTGCGCTTCTTTGCACCACTGGGCCAGCATCCGCTGAACAAACTGCTGTGGGGCGACATTCTGTTGATCGTCACGTGCAGCCTGTTGCTGCTGTTCGTCAACACCTTGCCGCTGAACATCATCACCTACGCATTGGTCGCATTGGCCGGTCTGAGCATGTTGCTGGTGGGTTTCTATCACCGGCAGAAGGGCTATCGCCCGGCGCGTCTGTTCGTCGCCGCCATGATCGTGTTCAACATCGGCACCCTGGTTATCCTGCCGGCGCTGCTGGGGCTGACCCTGGTCACGCCGCAAGGCCTGATCATGACGCTGATGGTGTTCATCTGCATCAGCGGTCTGCTGATGAGCGTCGCCTTGGGCGAGCGACAGCGCAGCATCACTGAAAGTCGTTTCAGCATCAGCCGCGACCTGGCGGCAAGCAACGCCGAAATCAACGCCAAAGCCGAATTCCTCGCCAAGATCAGCCACGAAATCCGCACACCGATGAACGGCGTACTGGGCATGACCGAGCTGCTGCTGGGCACGCCGCTGTCGGTCAAGCAACGCGATTACGTGCAAACCATCCACAGCGCCGGCAACGAACTGCTGACGCTGATCAACGAGATCCTCGACATCTCCAAGCTCGAATCCGGGCAGATCGAACTCGATGACGTGCAGTTCGACCTCAACGCCCTGATCGATGATTGCCTGAGCATCTACCGGGCCAAGGCCGAGCAACAGAACGTCGAGCTGATCAGCTTCATCCAGCCGCAAGTGCCACGGGTAATCAGCGGCGATCCGACGCGCCTGCGCCAGACCTTGCTGAGCCTGCTGGAAAATGCCCTGAAGAAAACCGAAGAAGGCGAAGTGCTGATCGTCGTTGCACTGGATGAGCGCAGCAGCAAGCCGCGCCTGCGCATTGCCGTGCAGGACAGCGGCGTGCCGATGGAGCCGGAAGAGCGCGAAGCACTGTTGCACGCCGAATTGCACAGCAAGCACTTCCTCTCGGCCAATCGCCTGGGCGGCAATCTCGGCCTGGTGATTGCGCGCCAACTGATCCGTCTGATGCAAGGCGAGTTCGGCATCAAGAGCGGCGCCACCCAGGGCAGCACTTTGTGGCTGACCTTGCCACTGGACCCGGATCGCCTCGAACATCCGACCTCCGACCTCGACAGCCCGCTGCAAGGCGCGCGGGTATTGGTGGTCGACGACAACGACACTTGCCGCAAAGTGCTGGTGCAGCAGTGCAGCGCCTGGGGCCTGAATGTCAGCGCCGTGCCGTCGGGCAAGGAGGCGCTGGCGCTGCTGCGCACCAAGGCGCATCTGCGCGATTACTTCGACGTGGTCCTGCTCGACCAGAACATGCCCGGCATGACCGGCATGCAACTGGCAGCGAAGATCAAGGAAGACCCGAGCCTGAACCACGACATTCTGCTGATCATGCTCACCGGCATCAGCAACGCGCCGAGCAAGATCATTGCGCGCAATTCGGGGATCAAACGAATACTGGCCAAACCGGTGGCCGGCTATACGCTCAAGACCACGCTGGCTGACGAGCTCAATCAACGCAACAAGGGCCAGGTCGCGTTCCAGCCGCAGGTCGTTACGGCGGCCACAGCGGCCAAAGTGCCGAGCGACTTCCGCATCCTCGTCGCCGAAGACAACACCATCTCGACCAAAGTGATCCGTGGCATGCTCGGCAAGCTCAACCTGCAACCGGACACCGCGAGCAATGGCGAAGAAGCGCTACAAGCGATGAAGGCCCAGCGTTACGACCTGGTGCTGATGGATTGTGAAATGCCGATCCTTGATGGCTTCTCCGCCACTCAGCAACTGCGCGCCTGGGAAGTCAGCAATCAGCGCATCCGCACACCGGTTGTAGCCCTCACCGCGCACATCCTCGCCGAACACAAGGAGCGCGCCCGGCAGGCCGGCATGGACGGGCACATGTCCAAACCGGTCGAGCTCTCCCAGTTGCGCGAGTTGATCGAACACTGGGTTGCCCAGCGCGATCAGCAGAACCGGGCCACGACCCAGCCGTCGTAAACCGACAGAATCTGCGGTGCCTGATAGACTCCCCCCCGACTCCATCGCCAGTGAGCTTGCATCATGCTCCATGTGTTGTTCAGCGTTTATCTGAAGATGCTGGTGCTCTACAGCCCGTTCTTCGTGTTGTCGTGCTTTATCAGCCTGACCCGTGGCTATTCGCGCAAGGAACAGCGGCGTCTGGCGTGGAAGGTCGCCCTCGCCACACTGATTTCCAGTGTGCTGCTCTATTTGTTCGGGCGGGTGATTTTCGATGTCTTCGGCATCACCGTGGACGCCTTCCGCATTGGCGCCGGCAGCGTGCTGTTCATTTCCGCGCTGGGCATGGCTCAGGGCAAACCGGCGGTGCAGGCCGACAATGTGCAGCAGGACGTGACCATCGTGCCGCTGACCATCCCGCTGACGGTCGGCCCCGGCACCATCGGCGCCTTGCTGGTAATGGGTGTCAGCCAGCCGCACTGGGACGACAAGCTCACTGCAATCATGAGCATCGCCCTGGCCAGTTTTACTGTCGGAGTGGTGCTGTATCTGTCCAATCGCATCGAGCGGATTCTCGGCGATCAGGGCTTGCAGATTGTCAGCCGCTTGATGGGATTGTTTGTTTGCGCACTGGCCGCGCAGATCATTTTTACCGGCGTGAAAGGTTATCTGGTGCCTTGAGTGTTGTTGCCGCGCAACCGCCACAACGAAACGCCGCGTACGGTCACCGTTCGCGGCGTTTTGCTATGCGGAGCGACCTCAGCGCAGCGCTGCGATCACCGCTGTCAGGCTGACCGTTGCTTCTGCGCCGCGCACAGTGGCAAACGCTTCCAGCCCTTGAGCCAGCGTGAACGTGTGTGGCCGCCCGGCAATGGGCAGCATCAGTAGCAGTGGGCGCTGTCCGTCGAAATTACGCAAGATCAGACTGTGCCCGGAGTCCGGATCGGTCAGTACCACACCGTCATCGACCCGTGACATCCACCAATGCCCGCATTCGTCCAGATCCAGATCCAGCAGGCAAGGTTCCGCCGTTTCAGCATCCGAAGCCTGTCGTCCATCGACCACGATGCAGTCCAGGCGCTGGAAGGAAACTTGCGACAGCCGATAACCCGAGGTCTGCGCACCGAAAGTCAGCAGCAGCCTGGCAACGCCATCGGGCAACAATGTTTCAATCTCTGTGATGTCATCACCTACCTCAAGCACCATGACCTCGGCGTCGCGATGGGCAAAACTGTCGGGCAGCCAGACGCCGTCGTTCGGGCCGGCGCTGAAAATCAGTTGGTCGAGCGGGTCGAACAGCATCGGCTGCTTCGACCCGCGCGTACCGAGGAATGCCGACCACTGCCCATCACTGCGCCCGGACAGATCAAACAGCCGATCAAGTTGCGGCAGGTAATACAGATAGCGTCCGGTTGCACTTGCCACTTGCATGACAGGCGCGTGGGCATGCCCGTGCAACAATGCTCGCAGGCGTGCACGTAACTGTTGATCGCTCTGCCCCGGCACATGAGACCAGCGATTTTCCACGCCGACGATCATTGCCGGCTGGTTATCCAGCAATTGCAGATGCACCCCGTCGAGGGTCTGCGCCTCCAGCCCTTCACCCTGGCGCCGCACCTCGCTAAAGGCCCATGACGTCCAGACTTTTTCCGCCTTGGCCAGCAACTGCGGTTTCACCAGACGATGCTCGGCTGAAAAAGCTCCCCGCAATGCTTCGATCGCCACCAGCGGCTGGCGATAAAGTTGTCCGGCGCTGACCTCAAGCAACCAGACAGCGCTTTGATCCGGGGTCAGACCGAGCAGCGCCAGCTCCTTGCCCTGACCGATATCGGCCACAGCGACTTTGCCATCGACACACCACACAGTCAGGAACGCCTGACCTGCCCCATCTCGTAAACCGAAAACCGGGAACGGCAGCAACGCTGCGACCGTGGCCAGCGAATGCAATGCGCTCAACCAATCGGGATGTCGCTGCAGCCAACGCTGCCCGACACCAGCGAACCGGAGAATCGAAGGCTTATCGGCCTGATCAAGCCACGCCTCATCGCTTCTGTGCGCAAGGGAAGGTACCCCGTACTGAAACACAATCACCTCGTCGATCGCTGCCGCTGCCGGCACGTCGACGATATCGACCTCGAACAGACGGCCGTCGTCCTTGGTGGCGATGAAGCGCTGATTTGTCTGAGTGACCTCCACCACATCGCGCTCGATCACCACATTCTGCCAATGACCGACACGGGGTTCGATGCCGCGGCTGATCGTCCGCTCCTGCTGGCTATAGAACAGCACCGCGTTGTTTTCAGGGCTGGACGGCATCAGCATCAACAAGTCTTCGGGCCAGGACAGGTCGTGCCTGGCCTCAATGCACTTGCCCGTCGTCTTGTTCAGCCAAGCCCTGTCGCGCAACTGCGACCCGGCATAGCCCTCGACAACAATGAACGGAGCACAAGACCAATCACTGCTGCTGGCGGCCATGTCTGACGAGACGCCCATGTCCGGGGCATCGGTTTGTCGAAGCGCTTCACGCGGCTCGAACCGATAGTCCTCGGCGGCAAAAGCGATCTGGCAAGCGGTCAGTACTACATGCTGCCCGCTGATCCGGTACTCGACCGTGGTGGTGCCATGCAACGCTTCTGCCGTCAGCTTCTGCGCAATCCGCAGCGCTCCATCGGCTTGTTGTCGGCAGCCGATGATGGTCGAACCTGTACGCGGATTTTTCAGACGGTAGCGATGCTGGACAGTGCCGGTCAGCACATCGACCCGCCATACCGATGGATGATCGGGATGGTAGAACCACGCATGGCCGGCGTTGACGCCTGCCAGAACCACACCCTCGTTCACCTCCAGCGGCAGGTTACGCGCGAACAGCACCCGATCCCGCGCAGTGTCGTAATAGCCGGTAGTCACCACTGGCCGGTTCGGCGAATCGAACGGCACTCTGAAGTTACGCAACGGCAAATAGGCTGCGGTCAGTTGCCCGCTTGCGACCTGAGCGCGCAAATAGCGCTGCACCGGCGCCGGGATGCCGCTGGCGGTCATGTTGGCGCTACGCAGTTGAGTCGCAGCGTTGTTTTCGTAGTCGAGGACAACGCCGATCAGATGCAGGCTGCGGCCCGTCCAGTCGATCCGGAACAGCCCCTCGGCCAGCTCGATGACGCCGTCAAAACGATTCAACACGAGGCCATCGACCAGCATGTCAGGTGCGCTGTCGATGCTGTCCCGTGGTTTTGCACGAAAGCTGACATGCTCGACCCGTGCCCAGGACGCCTGCACCGTCCAGGTCACCTGTTCCCAGCCCCGCGCTTGCTCGAAATTCACCGCCAGCAGGCCCGGCACCAACCGGATGCGGTACTGCCCCTGCGGCGCGGTGATCCAGTAGGCAATCTTCTTGCGCCACTCTGGCGGCAGGTCCGGAACCAACAGCTGACTGACCTCTGCGCTCAACTGCACCTTGATCGTCGTGGCCATGAATACCGGATGCAGCTTGTAGAGTATGTGCGGCGCAAATGGCGTACTGAACAGGTAAAACACCCGGTTACCGAGCGCGTCATATTCCAGCTGATGTGCCAGGCGGTCGTGCAACCGCGGGTAGCGGGTTGTTGAAAAGGGCACGGTCCCGGCGCTGCCGAGTTGATATTCATAGCCGTAGTAACAGATTGGCGAACAAGGCAGCACCACCATCGTGGGCAAAGTCCCCCAGACGCTGCCGACCGCAGGGCGTTGAAAGGCTCTGGGGATGTTGATCGCAGCATGCCGCCTGGCCGGATCATCGTCGTATTGCGGCAATTCCAGTGCACTGCCCTTCCAGGGGTAAAACTTCTGCCCTTCGAACGCCACCCTTCTGCTGTGCAGATCCACCTCGGTAATCACTGCCAGTGCGGGGAACTGCAAGACCGCACCAACGCTTTCGTAAGACTGCTGATAAGCGTCGTGAATCTGCGAGAGGTACTCGCCGATGGCCGCAGCCTTGTCCATGATCTGCCCGAGATTGCTGGCAATCGCGGTCACCCCGATACCCACGCCCAGTAGCGGCACGGACAGCGCTGCGGCGAACGCGCCCACCGTTCCACCCGCCGCCAGGGCGACAATATCCAGACCCAGGGCCGCCGTATTGAACGCCAGAGACGTAGAGAATCGCGCTCGCTGCTCATGATTCTCTGCCTGCGTCAGGTTGTAGATGTCGAAACCGATATTGGCCACGGAAAATGCCACCCCGATACCCGTGGCGGCCTGCCCGGCCAGACGTGCGGAGAACGAGGTCTGCTGCAACGCCCGCTCGGCCACTGCTAAATGGCGCACCAACTGGATGACCTGCACCGCATCGCTGGCCACACCAAAGCCCAGCTGTGCAAAACTGACGTACACCTGAAGTTGCAGGGCGACGGTCAGTGTCGGCGCTGTGTCGCCAGCGCGGTACTCGCGCTGGCGCATTTCACTGATCAGCGTCTGGATCGCAAAGGCGAAACTGAGTCGGCTGCCACCGTCGTGATCAGCCGTCTGACCGGGCCTGGCCGCACCGCCCTGCACGAGTCGTTCGACGTATTGCCTGATTCTCTGAAAGCGCGAATCCCGGGTGCTGACCGTCCGGGCATTTTGCGCATTGCGCAGATCCATCAGGGTAATGCTGTGGCCGCCGTCGGCGTTTTTGCTGTGGGTATCGAGCAACGGCACGTAATCACGCGCCAGGTTGTGCTCACGGCGCAAACGCTCGGTCGCCTGCTCGAACTCGCTGGTCCAGTAGCGTGCGTCCAGTTGCGCAAGGCTGGTGCCCAGCCGAGCGTTTTCCCCCAGAGATCGGGTACGGGCCAGCGCTTGCTTGTGCCAGATCGAGGCTCCCTGCGGATCGGCCAGTGCAACGTTGTGCAGAAAACTGTCCACACGCAGATCCGATGACAGCCTGCGTTCGGCGATCGCCGCAGTGTCCAGCTCAGTGACGGTGAACTGCGCCGTGGCCATCTCACCCAGACCATAAAGCTTCGCCAGCGCGTTATCGTCTGCGCTCAGATAACGCTCTACGCCACGTTGCAACTGCGCGCCATCGGCAAATCCGTAGAGGGCGAAGTTGGGATCGTAGAAGCGATAGGCCGCGTGCTCACCGGTTCGCACTTTCGCTAGCAGCAGGGCGTGGTCGCCAGTGTCGAGCAGCAGCACCGCAGGCGCCGCACTGACGTTCAGCGCGGCGATGATGCTGTCCAGGCGTTGCACGCCGCGACCGCTGCCGACCTCGCCAGTGGGCAAGGCGCGCAGTTCGTCCAGCGCACTGCGCAACGCCCGCGATACAAGTTCGTCGGGACTCGCGCTGGCGCTGGCGACATGCCCGACCAACGCCCGTTCCGCCGGCTCGCCGGCTGCCACTGCGGCGCCCATCAGCAGCGCCAGCGGATAACAGCGGCGCCCCGGGTCGCCCGCGTTGTGCTGCAACAGATCCTGCGGCAACTGCTTGACCGACACCGCGCCGGCCTTGAAAAAGATGTCACGCACTTGTCCGCTGCGCTGCAGGATCTGCGTGCGAAACTCCCGCTGCGCACTGTGCTTGATCTGGCCGATACGTTCGCCCCACTGGCGCAGCGTCAGCGGCTCGGACATGGCTTGCACCTTGAGTTCGCGGGTCGTCGATGTGGCCGTCGGCAGGTCGCGTCCCAGTCCGTTCTCGAACGCCGCCGAGCGGCGCTGGCGCACGGCTTTTTCAATCGCATCGTAGCGCGCGAAAGTGCCGTCACGGTCGGTGGCGATGGCCAGGTCGCGAACCTGTTGCCAGGTATCGGCGAACCCGACATCGTCCACGCTCGTCGCGCCGAAAATCCCCCCGAGCACGACTCGCATCGCGGGGCTCAGTTGTTCCAGCGGCAGCGTACCGTGGGCGATCCGGCTGAACAGTTCGTTGAGATGGCTGACCGATTCCGCACCATGGGAGGTCGGCACAACCACAGGTCCTTGCGCCAGCACTTGCTGACGGGCGTCGAAGTCGATGACCACGGCTTGAGCGAAATTGACCTCCCCGCTCAACTTGTCTCGCATCGCTCGAATGAACGGCTCGCCCAGATCATCCATCAAGCGTTGCAGCACTGAGGTCAACAGCACCAGTTTGCCCTCGACAACGGGCCAGCCGCGCTCGAAGGTCAGGCTTCGATCGCTGAGCAGGTTGGACAAGCGTCCGGCATAACGAGACGTGAGCTTTCCCTCGGCCCACCGGGCGTGTTCCTTCTCCAGCCAGTCTTTTTCCGTACCCCTGACGATCCAGCCGGAAATGGTTTCCTCTTCGGTATTGACGTTGTAGCCCTCGCGCAGACGCTGTTGCGCCAGCACCTGACGAGTGAAAAACGGATCGCAATTGGCTTCGATATATTCATGTAATCCGGCGAGTGCCGCGCCCGGGCCGGTGAGCGTTACCGTACCCGCCGCGTCATTGCGGATACCGTCCCGATAATAGGTGACAACCGCTTTAAGCAATTGGTAGGCATAAGCTTCATTCCAGCTGGTGAAGTTCGACCTGACCAACATCTCTTCAATGACTGTCGCCGCGACCGTGGTCAGGGTTTCACCGTCGGCCCAACCGGATGCCGAGTTGGCCATGCGCTTTTCAACTTCAGCGAGCACGTCGTAATTGAGCCGAATGACTTGCATGATCGACATCGTCATGCCGCTGCCCGGCTGGGCGATGAAATGAGCATTCATTTCTTCGTCGATTTGCAGCCCCATGCGAAAGCCGTTCTCGCCGGCCTCCACGGTTTGTGGCGGCACGAACAGTTCAAGCACGTCCGGTTTGCTGCGAGCAAAATCCTCGAGAAGTTGTTTGTGTTGCTCTGGAAGACTGTCGGTCCTGTCGGGGTAATGCTGCGGATCGCGCCCCGGCATCAACTGCGGATTGTTGTTCAACAGAAGTTGCAGAACCGCGATTTTCTGCGTCTGACTGTAATCAGTGATATCGACACCGCCCAACTTGTCGAGCAGCGGCGGCAGATAATCCATGTCGGTATAACGCCCGCCTTCACGAAATTCCGCCTGCAAGCGCACCACATCGCTCGCTGCGGCGAAGTTGCCGCGCATCGACACTTCGCGCTGGTAAACGTCCGCCAACAAGTCATCGGCAAAGGCGTGAGTGACATCGCGCAATTGCAGATCCGGCCCCACCATCGCCAGATGGCTGTCGAGGCAGCGCTGACGAAAATCCTGCAGCCTCGCGCGGTCCTTGCCATAAGCACGCACCATCAGATCGATGCGTGCTTCATCGGTCCGCCCCTTCCACCTCGGCTGGCTGAGGTAGTCGAACATCTGCTGTTTCAACACCCGTGCACGCTCTTCAATCATCGTCGCCAGTTGCCCGGCATGCTTGAGGGCTGCACCACCGGATGCCATCGCATCAGCCCTGGCGCTGTCGAGAATGATCCGGTTCATCTCGAAAGCCAGTAACGCATCGCTGTCGTACCAGAGATTGAAGCGGTAACCCTGCGCCGCCATCACCTGGCGCCAGATATTCATGTAATCGCGCTGATTGACACCGACTTCGCTGCCGCCAACCCAGACGAAATGGATGACTTTCGGCACCGGCCGGGTCGGCCCCGACAACATTTCCACGGTCGTCAAAAGCCGTGACAGATAACGTTGCAGCCCTCGCGCAATGTCATCGACAGCCACCGGAACAGGGGTTTTATTGCGTTTCAACAACGCTGCAAGTTGCTCTTGAAACAGGCTCGCCAGGGTCAAGAACGACACCGGGTCGGTCGTTTGACCGGCTTGCTGGTAATAGTCGTTCAGCGCTTGATATTGGGGGGTGGCAGAAAGCTCCCGCAATGCTTTTGAAAGTACGGAATACTCTTGCGCAGAAATGAATGCTCGCCCGAACGAGTAATCGTTTTTTAAAGCCATCACACACTCCTTGTTTATTTAATGGCCCATTGACGCGCGCACTCTTGCGCCGCTGCAGAGCGGTAAATTGATTGAACGACACTCGACAAGTGCTATGAACACAGCACCCTAGTGGGCGAATACGCGCCACACAAACAACAAGGAATACAAAGCTTGTCCCCGGCAATATCTGATAACACCGAAGCACTATGCTGTAACGGCTGCGAAATAATTAGCGGACCGGCGCGACCGTCGGACAAAAAAAATGGCCCTGCCCTGTGGGGCATGACCATTGTTTATTGCTGGTGGAAAACAATTGAAACTTCGATCGGACTTACAACCGCTCAAACTTTCCCAAAGCTGAATATTGAATGAGCGGAGGGTTTTTCAGGACAGCGGTTTTTCACCATACCAACGCGGCGTGTAAACCCACTCACCGCCTCCGGCACGGGCGAAGGTGCAGGTGGTCGAAGAACCGATCAGCACCATGGTGCGCATGTCCACCTGTTCCGGTGTCAATGCGCCCAGGGTCGTGGTGCGCAGCGTCTGCCCCGGCCGGCCGATGTCCCGACCGAGCACCACCGGTGTTTCAGGCGAGCGGTGCTGCGCAACAATCTCCAGCGCCCGGCCCAGTTGCCACGGGCGCGCCCGGGAAATCGGATTGTAGAACGCCAGGGCCAGATCCGCTTGGGCGGCCAGATCCAGACGTTTCTCGATGATCGCCCAGGGCTTGAGGTTATCCGACAGGGACATCACGCAGAAGTCGTGGCCCAGCGGCGCACCGGCCTGAGCCGCAGTGGCCAGCGAGGCGGAGACGCCGGGGAGGATTTCCAGATCAACGCTGTGCCACGCCGGATCGTCCGATTCGTGCAGGGCTTCGAGCACCGCAGCGGCCATGGCGAATACGCCCGGGTCGCCCGAGGAAACCACGATCACCGAGCGGCCTGCGGCGGCGAGCCTGAAGGCATGGCGGGCACGCTGCATTTCTTCACGATTGTCGGTGCAGTGCTGCACCTGATCGTCGCGGAACGGGCCAGCCATGCGCACGTAGGTTTCGTAGCCCAGCACATCGGTGGCGCGGGCCAGTTCGGTTTTCACCGCTGGCACCATCAGTTCGGCGGCGCCGGGGCCAAGACCAATGACCGCCAGGCGACCGCGCGGGCGGCCGATCTGCGCGACGTCCAGGGGTTGCTCGGCAATCGCGATCGCCAGATGTTCTGCGCTGATCACCTTCGCCGCTGGCACTGCCACGCGGGCCAAAGTCTGAAGATCGCTTTGTGCTGCCACAAAGCGCAGTGGCACGCCCAACTCGAGCGCAGCTTCGCGCAAACTCGATGAGGCCATTTCAGCGTCTGCTGCCACCAGACACGCCAGTGCCGGCACGGCGACGCTGGCCTGTTGCAACGCAGCGCGAACGGCGTTCGGCAGATCTGCCACGTCAGCGCTCACTGCCACCGCCACGCTGCGCGGGTAAATCAGTAATTCATCGGCGCTGGCCACCCGCTGCACACTGCTCACATGAATCGACCGCTGCGCCTGCGGATCCTGCGGCAACTGCGCCTGATCGAGCCATGGCGCCGCGCCTTCGATGCGCACGCTGTGCCCGGCGAGCAGGTCGGAAACGAAGCGTTTGCCCGATTCCAGATCCGCCAGTGCATAGCCGCTTGGCGGATTGAGCAGGCAGGTACCAAAGCGCAATTCGCCGCTGGTGGTGATCGCCGGCGCCACTTGCAACGCCGCCGCGATCTCCCGGGCCATGACGTTGACCCCGCCGAGGCCACCGAGCAACGGCACCACCGCGCTGCCGTCTTCGGCCACCGCCAGCACCGCTGGTTCGGCGCCTTTCTCCAGCAACAGCGGCGCCAAGGTGCGAATGACAATCCCCGCCGCGCACAGGGCAATGATCGGCGTGTCCTGTTGATACAACGCGCGCAGGGTCGCGCCGAATTCCTGATAGCTGCTGTCGGCGCCTTCAACCCGTCCGGCAAGGCCATGGATTTGCGCCGCCGGGTAGACCTGCTGAATGCGCCGCGCCGTCGCGAGGCTGCCCTGGCCGAGAATGACGATGGCGGGAGTCGCTTGGCTCATCAACCTTGCCACCGTTCGCCCGGGACGATGATCAGCGAGAAGTACGGCGAGGACATCGGCTCGACCTGATCCATCGGCACGATCTTCTGGTTGGCCATGGTCGCGCGCTCGACATACAACGCACGCTCGGCGAGGCCGAGTTCTTCCAGCACCTGACGGACCTTGGGAAAGTTGCGCCCCAGTTTCATGATCACCGCCGCATCGGCATCGGCCAGACGCCGTTTTAGTTCTTCGTGGGGCAGCACGCCGGAAAGCACCGACAGGCTCTGATTGCGATACACCAGCGGCGCGCCGAGCACCGAAGCGCCGCCGAGCATCGAGCACACGCCGGGCACGACTTCGGCCTCGTAACGGCTGGCGAGACGATCATGCAAATACATGTAGGAGCCGTAGAAGAACGGGTCGCCTTCGCAGATCACCGCTACGTCGCGGCCGGCGTCCAGATGCTCGGCGACCGCCACAGCGGCTTCGTCGTAGAAATCACTGATCACCTGCTCATACGACAGCGGCGCCGGCAACGCCTCGGTGGTCACCGGATAGACCAGCGGCAGCAGGTTCTGCGCCTCGACCAGATGCGCCTCGATGATGCCGAACGCATTGCCCTTCTTGCCCTTGGCCACGAAATACGCGACCACCGGCGATTCGCGCAGCAGGCGCAAGGCTTTGACAGTGATCAGTTCCGGATCACCGGGGCCGACACCGAGGCCGATCAGATGTCCTTTGGCCTGCATCATTCGATCTCCGTGGCGAGGGCATTGACGGCGGCGGCGGCCATGGCGCTGCCGCCCAGCCGGCCTTGCATGATCACGAACGGCACGCCGCGACTGTCGGCGGCCAGCGCCGCTTTCGATTCGGCAGCGCCGACGAAGCCGACCGGGAAGCCGAGGATCAGTGCCGGTTTTGGCGCGCCGGCGTCGAGCATTTCCAGCAAGTAAAACAGCGCGGTCGGTGCGTTGCCGATCACCACCACACTGCCTTCGAGGTGCGGGCGCCACAGCTCCAGCGCGGCGGCCGAGCGGGTGTTGCCCAACTCGCGGGCGAGCTCCGGCACGCTGTCGTCGCGCAAAGTGCAGATCACTTGGTTATTGGCCGGCAGGCGCGTGCGGGTCACGCCTTCGGAGACCATCCGCGCGTCGCAGAGAATCGGCGCACCGGCCGCCAGCGCATCGCGCCCGGCCTTGCCCGCGCCCTCGGAGAATTGCAGACCGTCGATGGCCTCGACCATGCCGCAGGCGTGGATCACTCGCACCGCAAGTTTTTCCAGATCGGCGGGAATGCGCGCCAGATTGGCCTCGCGGCGAATGATCGCGAAGGAGTTGCGATAGATCTCCTGACCGTCGCGGATGTAATCAAGCATCAAGGGGGCTCCGGGAGCGGGCGTCGAGCAGGGTCGCGGCCGCTTCAATAGTAAGATTGCAGGCGTGCAGCGTGCCGAATCCGGGCTGTGCTGCATCGCGAAAATAGAGGTCGTAATGACCGGGGGCAACGGCCAGCAGCGTCGCTGGCGCGCAGTGGGCGGCGGCGCAGGAGCGCGAGCAACCCGACAGGTGCACGCTGAGGCCTGCGGGCAGCAGAGGTGCAAGTTGCCGGGCATCCTGCTTGGTGTCGGCCAGGCCTTTGCCGCAGCCATCGGCGCCGGTGCAGGCGATCAGGCGAGCCAGTGGTTCGGCCTCGGTCGTCAACAGGCCCAACGCCCGCAACTGCTCAAGCACGTTGTCGGTATCAGTGGCTTTCACGTTCGGCAGCAGCAGGCTCTGCCACGGCGTGAAGCGCAGACTGCCATCGCCAAATTGACGGGCCAGTTGTGCCGCGCCACGCAGCATCGCCGGATCAAGTCGGCCCAGTGGCGGCACCGCGCCGACGTAGCAGAGACCTTGCGTGTTTTGCTGATGAGCGCCGATGTGCAGCGCGTCTGCCGACGTCGGGCGCTGCCAATTGCTGATCGCCTTGAGCGATACGCGCTCGCGCAACGACTCAAGGAACGCGAGCCTGGGCAACTCGTCGAGCAGATGGCGCATCCGTGTTTGCTCTGGCCGGGCCAGGTCGAGGAACAACTCCAGCGCGGCGACCACCAGTGCGTGAGCATTGTCCAGGCTCACAGCGCCGAGAGGGCGATCGGTCGGGCAACCGGCCAGACCGAATGCCCAGAGGATTTCGCCGTCACGCTCGAATGCCGACAGCCACAGGTCATGCGGATGTTCGAGCATCACCAGGGCTTCGCCGCCATCGAGCTGCACGGCGAACTTGGCGCTCAACTCATGGAAGCGCGGATGACTTTGCAAGGTGTCGAGGATTTGCCCTGCGAGCGGGCGCGTGTCGAACAGCATCTGCCGATCGATGCCGGCAGCCGGGCTGAGCATCAGATTGCGCACATCGTCGCCGGCGGCGTGCTTCGGCCCAAGGCCGGCGGCCAGCAAACACTCGATCAGCGCTGCGGATTGCGCACCGATGCCGCGAATCTGCAGGTTGCCGCGATTGGTCGCTTCGATCGCTCCGCTCGCAAACGCTTCGGCGGCAGCGGCCACCGCATCGGCCTGATCGGCACTGATCGAACCGCCATCAAGCTTGATCCGGCAGATACCGCCGTCCAGTGCCTGGACGATACGCAGCAACCCCGGGCAGGCCGAGGGGCGTAAGGCAGTGGACATCGGGCGTTCGTTCAAGGGGCTGACCGGTTGTGTGGCAGAAGCGCTTCGCGGGCGAAGGCGCGGTATTATGCCTGCTTTGCCCACCGGTATGAAAAGTCTGCCCTCTGTCTCGACCGGTGGGGCAGGCAGGCTTCAGTTGTTGCCTCTGCCGCGCGCTCAGGTCAGGGCGATAATCTGCTTTTCGCGCCGCTCACCCAATAACGCAATAATCCTGGCTCTCGAGAAACAGTAATCATCGGCATCTATAAGAGCCTTGTAGCAATCAACAGCAAGGTTGCCCACTATCTGCTCGGCATTGAAGCGTTGCTCAAGCACATTGCCCGGAACAGGCTCTTTGACGGCAAACGAAATGACGACCATCGTAATCGTTGATTCCGCAGATACGCTGCCAAGCATGAAGCGAATCGACTTGCCCTCTTGCAGAATATTTCGCTGAAGCAACTCAAGGGCCGCACCGTTGCTCTCCAGTTGCGAGTTCAGATTGGCAATTACCTGTTGGTTAAAAACTGCCGGCGCCCAACCTTGCAAGAGTTCTTGTGCCAACTCCAGCAGAGTAAAAGTATCGGGCGTAGTGACCGGCGCGCTGATAACCGGATCGTCGAAAAACAAAGCACCGGTGACTTTCAAAGCCGTTTTATTGGCGTCATTCCATGCGTCGCATTCAACAGCATCGGGAACTTTATGCGAGGCGACCGTTTGTGAATAAAGCAGCGCATCGAGACTGTCGTCAATGTCAGATGCCGACAGCTCTTTACGCACCAGCACTAATGCCCCTGCGCATACGAAAACCTTCGAAATCGCGAACATTTGCATCTCCCACAAAAAAACCAGAGGCTTGCGCCTCTGGCATTAATCACTTTCAGACCGATTGGCCAAATTCGTAGCTGAGCGCTTTCTCACGCTGCTCAGTCAGAGCCTTGACAATCAACGGTTCAACCATTGCATAGTCTTCCTCATCCATATACATAGTGGCGCCGGCGTTATAAATCTCCACAGCAGATGTTGCCCATTCTACAAACAGTACTTTGGTAGGTTGAGCCGAAGCCAGATATTGCACAGCAGCGATTGCCAGGGTGATACCACCCTCATCATCCTGCGAAGCCGCACTCATGCAAAAGTTGCCACCTTCGGCTTTCTTCGAGTTGTTCTCGAACAGCGTCAGGGCCTGTGGTTCATTTTTCAGTGCATCCATGGTCGCATCTGCCACAGAGGACAATACTTTAAGGGCTGCCTGGCCCTGCCCTACCGCAGCACCAACAGCAGTATGCAGAACAGACAGGACAACATTGTCCATGGTCAGCTTTTGCGAAGTAGCGGTATATCGATTATAAGGCTGGCTGAAAGCAAACCAGCCAGCCAGTTTCATCAATCGCATAAACTCGTTATAGCGCTGTTCCTTTTGGCTGGACGCCGGATATTTGAGCAAGGCAACCAGATCGGCATACATGTAGGTGTTTTTAACGATTCGCTTGCTGCGCTTGGACATGCTTGCATCAAAGCCTGCAATACCCGAACCCATGATTGCAGCATTCAGTTCATCTTTATCAACCGGCAAGCTACTGCCAACACTTGCCGAACGCGAGCGCAGCACTGGCTGCGCAGCGATAAACTCATTGGTTTGTGCAATCAAACTAAACCGCTCAACAGCGGAGATTACATCTTTATTCAGCTCAGTCATAAATGAATTCCTTTCATGATTAAAACACCGACTTGGTGTGGAAAACAAACTAACCACAGCACCGGAGTTAATCAAATCGAAAATCCATGCATTTAATTTCAGACCGTCATACAAACCATCAAACAAAGCTGTACAACTAACATCAAGCGCCCCGAGCCAACTCAATTTCACGCGTGCGCATATCAAGCACTGCAGCAGCCAACTGAAGCCGATTTTCATTTATCGCGGCAGACCTGATCAAAAAGCGCCTGGAGCGGATATCAAGCTCCGAACCCGTATGCTGAATAGTCCAGAACAAATAGGTAGAGGACCACTTCGCATCAAGCAAGCGAACGTTACTAACGACAATCTCCAACTCCCTATTGAAATTGTACTGAGCAGGAGAAAAACGAAAATCGCTCCATTCCCGAGCGCTGCCTCTAAATACGTCTATGGCATCCGAATGTGTCTCAAGCATATGGAACGCTTCCTTCATTAGCCCGACTTTCTCCCGACTTAGTTGTTGCGACAAGGATCGCGCCCAGACGTCCAGAGCATTGCCGGTAAAGTTCTTGTCAACATGGATTACCGGAGCTTGCTCCAGGCTCCAGCCGACAGACCAGAGCACCCCGGAATAATATTCGAACCAAGCAGCTGGCTCACTGTTTCTGTCATGACGCAAATCGGCTCTGTATTCTGCCCAGCGCATACTGTCTTTGACGAATCGTTTGTCTTCCGCAGTCAACCCGGAAAAGTAGGACAGCAGATTATTCCCCATCACCGTCGCACTGCCTTGGTTGGGCAGTGCTGAGATACTGTTCAAAACATCGCTCATTTCAATTATCCATTCGATTATTCAATTTACTAAAAAAGTACCTTCCGGATAGCCACAAGCACTTCCAGCGGAACGCCAATTCAATACTTGCGAAGAACTCGAAAAATCACAAAAGACAATGTAAACATTCAATGTCGGCGCTCCTGAAAAAAGGACAGCAGCCAGTTATCGATTGTCGCGTTATCATGTCGCCCGCTTCGCTGGACGCAGGATCTGGAGTATGAAATGGGCGATTGGCTGACCGTTGTGGGTATTGGTGAAGACGGCTTCAAGGGCCTGGGCAAGAACGCCCGGCGTGCTCTGATGGGCGCCTCGCGGATCGTCGGCGGCCAGCGTCAGCTGGATCTGCTGCCGCCGTGCATCGGCGGCGAGCGGCAATTGTGGCCGAGTCCGTTTTCCCTAGCGCCGGTGCTCGAGTCGCGTGGCGAGCCGGTCTGCGTGCTGGCCAGCGGTGATCCGATGTTTTACGGCGTCGGTGCCAGTCTGGCGCGTCAGGTGCCGAGCGCCGAGATGGCGATCATCCCCGCCCCTTCGTCCTGCGCACTGGCGGCGGCGCGCCTGGGCTGGCCGTTGCAGGAGGTGACGATTGTGTCGCTGGTGGCGCGTCCGTTGGCGGCGCTCAATGCGCATCTGTTCAGCGGCGTGCGTCTGTTGTTGCTGAGCAATGACGGCAGCAGCCCGGCCGCCGTTGCGCAATTGCTCTGCGAACGTGGTTTCGGCCCAAGTCGCATGACTGTTCTGGAGCATTTGGGCGGCGACGCCGAGCGGCGGATCGATCGCAGCGCCAGTGACTGGGAAAATGCGCCGATTGCCGATCTCAACGTTATCGCTGTCGAATGTCTGGCCGAACCCGGTGTTACCGGCCTGTCACGCCTCGCCGGTCTGCCCGATTCGGCGTTCCGTCACGACGGCCAGCTGACCAAGCGCGACGTGCGCGCCATCACCCTCGCTCGCTTGGCGCCGAAGCACGGCGAACTGCTCTGGGATGTCGGCGCCGGCAGCGGCTCGATCGGCATCGAGTGGATGCGTGCGCACCCGAGCTGTCGCGCCATCGCGGTCGAGGCCGACGAGGGCCGTCAGCAATTGATCGAACACAACCGCGATGCGCTGGGCGTACCCGGCCTGCAACTGATTCGCGACAAGGCGCCGCAAGCGCTCAATGGCCTTGAACGTCCGGAAGCGATTTTCATCGGCGGCGGCGTCACCCGTGAGGGTGTATTCGAGACCTGCTGGGACCAGCTCAAGCCCGGCGGCCGATTGGTGGCCAACGCCGTGACCCTGCAAAGCGAAGTCACCCTGATGCACTGGCGCGAACAATACGGCGGTGAGCTGACGCGCATTCATGTCGCCCAGGCACAACCGCTCGGCGAGTTCGATACCTGGCGTCAGGCGTTGCCGATCACCCTGCTGGAACTGGTCAAACCCCTCGATGCGTGACGAAACCGCCGAACAGCCCGCGCCCCTGCGCAGCGGCCTCACCACCGGCAGCTGCGCCACCGCCACCAGCCTCGCCGCCGCGCGCCTGTTGCTCACCGGCATCAGCGCCGACGCGGTGCAGATCACGCTGCCCAAAGGCAAACAGGTGCAGATGCGCCTGGAGTTCTGCCGCTTGAGCGAGGACGGCGCCGAAGCCGGGACGATCAAGGATGCTGGCGATGACCCTGACGTCACTCACGGCGCCCTGCTCTATTCACAGGTGCGACTGTCCGCCGAACCGGGAATCCACTTCAACGCCGGTGTCGGCGTCGGCACGGTGACCCGACCCGGCCTGGTATTGGCCGTCGGCGAGCCGGCGATCAATCCGGTGCCGCGCAAAATGATCAGCGATCACCTCGCCTTGCTCGCCGCCGAAACCGGTTATGGCGGCGGCTTCGAAGTCACAGTCAATGTCGAGGGCGGCGCAGAACTGGCGCTGAAAACCATGAATCCACGGCTGGGCATTCTTGGCGGCCTGTCGATCCTCGGCACCAGCGGCATCGTCCGGCCATTTTCCTGCGCCGCTTACATCGCCTCGATTCATCAGGGCATCGACGTAGCGAAAACCAATGGTTATCTGCACATCGCCGCGTGCACCGGCAACGCCAGCGAAGACACCATGCGCCGGGTCTATGACCTGCCGGAAATCGCCCTGATCGAGATGGGTGATTTCGTCGGTGCGGTGCTCAAGCATCTGCGCAAAGTACCTGTGGATAAACTCAGCCTGTGCGGCGGCTTCGGCAAGATCAGCAAACTCGCCGCCGGGCATATGGATCTGCACTCACGGCATTCGAGCATCGATTTGCCGCAACTGGCCGAGTGGGCGGCGGCGATTGGCGCGGATGCGGCATTGCAACAAGGCATTCGCGAAGCCAATACCAGCCAACAAGCCTTGGCCATGGCCAGCGCGGCGGGCATCGCTTTGGGGGATGAGGTTTGCCGCCATGCGTTGAATTTCGCCAGTAGCGTCGTGCCGGCACAGGTCCAGGTCGAGGTGTTTGCCATTGATCGTCAGGGCGGGATTGTCGGGCACGCCGGAGGTTTTGCATGAAACGGATCTTGCTGCTCGGCGGCGTGACTGAAGCGCTGGCGATTGCCCGCACGCTCGGCCCACAACATATCTACAGCCTCGCTGGTGTTGGCCGAGTGCCGAGCGATTTGCGCTGCCAGGTTCGGGTCGGCGGCTATGGCGGCGCTGAGGGTCTGGCGCAGTTCATCGCCGATGAAGGCGTCGATCTGCTGCTCGACGCTACACACCCGTACGCCGCACAAATCAGCGCCAACGCCGCCCGGGCGGCACAGCTTGCCGGCATTCCCTGCTGGGCCTTGCGCCGCCCCGCCTGGCAACCGCAAGCAGGCGATGACTGGCGCGAGGTCAGTGACTGGGCCGAACTCATCGCCGCCCTGAAACCGTTCCACCGCCCGCTGTTCACCCTCGGCCGTGAACCGCTGCAACACCTCGACGAAATCCCCGCCCACCAGTTCTGGACTCTGCGCGCTCTCGACGTTTATCCCGGCAACACGCGCTGCGAAGTGATCGGCGCCCGTGGGCCGTTTCTGCTGGAAGACGAGCGAGCGCTGTTCGAGCGCCGGCAGATCGATGTATTGATCAGCAAGAACAGCGGCAGCAGCGCCACCGAGCCGAAGCTTGAAGTGGCGCGCGAGCGTGGCGTTCCGGTGCTGGTGTTGAAGCGGCCGGGGTTGCCGGGGGTTGATCGGGAATTTGGATCTGTCGGCGACATCCTCTCAGCCCTCTCCCGCTGAATCGGCACAGCCCTTTGTGGGAGCGAGCCTGCTCGCGAATACGTCCGCACCGGCAGCCCATCAGTGCCTGACAAATCGCTTTCGCGAGCAGGCTCGCTCCCACAGGAACCGTGGATGTTGCTGATATCTGTGCACACTCACAAAATTTGTGGGAGCGGGCTTGCCCGCGAAGGCGTCAGGTCTGGCACTGCAAATTCAAGTAGCTACACTCCTTTAACAGCTCACTGCGACACCAAACCGCACGACGCTTTTTTACTTATCGGCCCTGATCAGGCTAAATGGGCCGCGCCTGATCGCCCACCCAACGGACCTGTCCCATGAACCGACGCCGGTTAGCATTTGCCTGGATCGCCTGCTTTGCAGTGCTGTTCAACATGCTCGCCATGCCGCTGAGCGGGGCGATGGCGCAGGCGGCCAGTTCACCGGCCGAGCAGATACTGTGGAGCAGTTTCTGCACCGGCAGCGGCATGAAGATGGTGGCGATCGACATCGGTGCCACGGATCAGAAGGCCCCGCAAAACGACAACCATTCGAACATGCAGCACTGCTGGTGTTGCTCAGGTGGGACGCCATTGCTGGCGCTGCCGGGGCATTCGCCGCAGCTGTATTTCGCGCAATTTGAAAGCAACCGCAGCGTTGCGCCCATCTCCCTGCAAACCCCGACGCCGCGCCAGCAATGGCCGAGTCTCAATCCCCGTGCTTCCCCTCTGGTCTGATTGGTTCGCGCCCTGAATCCGCGTTTCAAATCGTTCTGGAGAACTGCCATGTTGAAGAAACTCTTCGTCCTCGCTGCGCTGTTGTTGCCGGCGTTCTTTGCCCATGCCCACGAATACAAGGTGGGTGCGCTGGAAATCGCCCATCCGTGGTCGCAGGAACTGCCGCCGAATGCGCCGACCGTCGCCGCCTACTTCATCATCCACAACACCGGCAAAAGCGCCGATCGCCTGCTCAGCGTCGACTCGCCCATCGCTGCACAAGCGCAGTTGCACGAGCACGTGATGCAGGGCGATCTGATGAAGATGCAGCAAGTGCCAAGCGTGGAAATCCCCGCCGGCGGCACCGTGACCTTCGCGCCGATGGCTTACCACGTGATGCTGCTCAACCCGAGCGATCGCAGCCTGCTCAGCGACGGCAAGCGTTTCCCGATGACCCTGCATTTCGAAAAGGCAGGTGACGTCAGCGTTGAAGTAGCCGTGCAGAAGAAACCGCCGGAATCGGCCCAGGGCCACGTGCACGCTCAGTAACTGTTTCGGCTGACTTCGCCCATGCGTCCGTTGCGCGCCAGGCCCGTCCCGCATCACCGTCAGACTCAAGCGCTGACGCGTGGCAGCTGGATCGCCCTGTTCGCCATGTTGATGATCTTCATCGGTCCACTGATTTCTCAGTCGATGCCGATGGATCAGCACGCCTCGACGTCGATGCCAATGAGCATGGACATGTCGATGGACATGCCCGGCATGGATCACAGCGGCCATGGCGCCCAGCCTGCTGCCGAGCATTGCCCGCCGCAATTTTCGCATCACGTGCTGTGGGAAAAGTGCGGCTATTGCAGCTTGCTGTTCAATTGCCCGGCGCTGACCGGCGGCGGCGATTTCGTCGCTTTCAACATCCCGCCACCCAATACCTTCACCCCACCCTCCCCGCGTCTGGGCCATGCCCGCCAACCCTTCTTCCCCGGCGCCCGCACCCGCGCCCCGCCCATCGCCGCGTAAACACACACCTCTGATTGCACACGGTTGAGAAGACAGCTCCAGGCTGCCGACCGTGGTGTTTACGACTGTTCGATGGAAATTGTCATGTCCAGGTTTACTGCTGTCCCCTGCGCGGAATCTGCCCGCGCGCACTTTGCCCTGAATGAATCGCCGATTCGTTGCAGGCACGCTATTGCCGTCCTTTGCGGCGTACTGCTGACACCGCTGGCGCTGGCCGACGCTCACGCCGGCCATGAACATGAACTGAGCCCGACGGTGATCACTGCCATCGCTCCAAGCTCACCATTGACGATCGTCACCAACCCCAAGGATCCGCGCCAACCGGTGCCGGCCAGTGACGGCGGCGATTACCTGAAGACCATTCCCGGCTTCGCTCTGGTGCGCAATGGCGGCACCAACGGCGATCCGGTGCTGCGCGGCATGTTCGGTTCGCGCCTGAACATCCTCACCAACGGCAGCATGATGCTCGGCGCTTGCCCTGGACGGATGGACGCGCCGACCTCGTACATCTCGCCGGAAACCTACGACAGCCTCACGGTGATCAAAGGCCCGCAAACCGTCCTGTGGGGTCCGGGCGCATCGGCCGGTACGGTGCTGTTCGACCGTGAGCCGGAGAACTTCGGCGAACTCGGCACGCGCGTCAACGCCAGCCTCCTGGCCGGCTCGCATGGGCGTTTCGACAAGGTTGTCGACGCCGCTGCCGGCGGTCCTCTGGGTTACGTGCGGGTGATCGGCAACACTGCGCATTCCGATGACTATCGCGACGGCAACAACGACATCGTCGCCTCGCGTTACGACAAGTGGAACGGCGATATCGCACTGGGCTGGACGCCGGATGCCGACACCCTGATCGAACTCACCGCCGGCAAGGGTGATGGCGAGGCGCGGTATGCCGGGCGCGGCATGGACGGTTCGCAATTCCTGCGTGAAAGCCTCGGCCTGCGTTTCGAGAAATCCAACATCAGCGAGGTGCTGGAAAAACTCGAGGCACAGGTCTACTACAACTACGCCGACCATGTGATGGACAACTACACCCTGCGCACCCCGTCCGGCACCGGCATGATGGCGGGACCGATGGCGTCCAACGTCGACCGTCGTACCCTCGGTGCACGGATCAAAGCAACCTGGCGCTGGGCTGATGTTCAGCTGATCACCGGCCTCGACGCACAGACCAACGAGCACCGTCAGCGCAGCTCAATGGGCATCGATACCTACAAGGACCTGCCGTACAGCAAGGACGCCGATTTCCACAATTACGGCGTGTTCAGCGAAATGACCTGGTACGCCGCCGAGCGTGATCGCTTGATCACTGGCGCCCGTGTCGACCGTGCTTCGGCGAAGGATTACCGGCAAACCACAGGGTCGGGGATGATGTCCCGCCCCAACCCGACCGCCGACGACACCCGCGCCGACACCCTGCCCAGCGGCTTCATCCGTTACGAGCATGACCTCGCCGATAGCCCGACCACGCTTTATGCAGGCCTCGGCCACGCGCAACGCTTCCCGGATTACTGGGAGTTGTTTTCGCCCAAGTCCGGCCCGGCAGGATCGGTCAACGCGTTCGACTCGATCAAACCGGAAAAGACCACGCAGTTCGACTTCGGCGTGAACTACAAGAGCGCCGACCTCGAAGCCTGGGCCTCGGGTTACATCGGTGTGGTACGCGATTACATCCTGTTCGACTACACGCCGGGAATGATGGGCATGAGCACCTCGCGCGCCGAGAACATCGACGCGCGGATCATGGGTGGCGAACTCGGAGCTGCCTACAACCTGACCGACAACTGGAAAGCCGATGCGACCCTGGCCTATGCCTGGGGCAAGAACAGCAGCGACGGCTCGGCATTACCGCAGATGCCGCCGCTGGATGCGCGCTTCGGCCTGACCTACAGCGAGGCCAAGTGGAGCGCCGGCGCATTGTGGCGAGTGGTCGCCGCGCAGCACCGCATCGACGCGAACAAGGGCAACGTGGTCGGCAAGGATTACGCCCAGAGCTCGGGCTTCGGCGTGTTCTCGCTCAACGGCGCGTACCGCATTAACCAGCACTGGAAAGTCAGCAGCGGCGTCGACAACCTGTTCGGCAAAGCCTACGCCGAACACCTGAATCTGGCCGGCAATGCCGGCTTCGGCTATCCGGCCAACGACCCGCAAGCGCTCAATGAACCGGGGCGCACGCTCTGGACCAAAGTGGATATGAGTTTCTGACACCCACCCATGTGGGAGCGAGCCTGCTCGCGAAGACGGCACCACGGTCGGCATCGATATCGACTGAACAACCGCTTCGCGAGCAGGCTCACTCCCGCAGGTAAACAGACAACGAAAAGAACCAAGCCAAGCGGAGCACACGTGATGCAAAAGCCTCAATCCAATTTCTACAACCTGGCCTGGCGCTGGCATTTCTATGCCGGGCTGTTCGTCGCGCCGTTCATGGTGATGCTGGCCCTGACCGGGATCATTTATCTGTTCAAACCGCAGCTCGATTCGCTGATGTACAGCAGCCTGCTCGAAGTACCGGCCGGGCACCACACGGTGCCGGCCGATGACTTGCTGCAACGGGTGAAAAGCGCTTATCCACAAGGCCAGGTCACTCAGTATCTGCCGCCGTTGAATGCTGAGCGCAGCGCGCAATTCGTGGTGAAGAACGCCGGTCATGAACTCAACGTGTTCGTCGATCCGTACCACGGTGACATCCTCGGCGAGCAGGATGCCAAGCAGAACCTGCAAGCCATCGCCCGTGCGATCCACGGCGAATTGATGATCGGCACAGTCGGCGATCGCCTGATCGAAATGGCCGCTGGCTGGGGCGTGGTGCTGGTGGTCTCGGGGCTGTTCCTGTGGTGGCCGCGTGGTCAGGCGGCGGGCATTCTATGGCCGCGTTTGAACAGCCGCGGTCGAGTGTTGTGGCGCGATCTGCATGCCGTCACCGGTTTCTGGGGCGCGACATTGCTGTTGGTGATGTTGCTCAGTGGCATGACCTGGACCGGTTTCTGGGGCAAGCAATACGCGCAGGTGTGGAACGTGTTTCCGGCAGCGATGTGGGACAACGTGCCGACCTCCGACATCGAGGCACGCAGCCTCAACAGCGCCACCCGCCAGACCGTGCCATGGGCGATGGAAAATACGCCGATGCCGATGTCCGGCGACCACGCCGAACACATGAATCACGGCAATGCCCATGCCGGCCCCGCAGCACCCGCCATCAGCCTGCAGGACGTGCAGAACATCGCCAGTGAACGCAAGGTTGAACCGGGCTACAGCATCACCCTGCCGACCACCGCCACCGGCGTGTTCAGCATTGCCGTGTTCGCTGATGACCCGCGCAACGACGCCACCCTGCACGTCGATCAGTACACCGGCAAGGTCCTCGCCGATGTCCGCTTCGAGCACTACGGCACCGTCGCGCGCGCCACGGAAATCGGCGTGATGCTGCACGAAGGCAAGATGTTCGGCACCTTCAACCAGATTGTCGTGCTGCTGATCTGCCTGATGATTCTGCTCAGCGCCGTCAGCGGCGTGGTGATCTGGTGGAAGCGTCGGCCTGAAGGCAAATTCGGTGTGCCGCCGCTGCGCCATGACCTGCCGAAGTGGAAAACCGGCGTGGCGATCATGCTGGTGCTGGCGGTGGTGTTTCCACTGGTGGGGGCGTCGCTGGTGGTGGTCTGGTTGCTCGACCGGTTTCTCGTGCCCCGACTTGGCGAGCGTTCCGCGCAGGTGCAGCGTTGATGTGACGGGCGCGGGCCGTTGCGGCGGCTCGCGCCTGTTCATTCATTTCATTTACAACTCGTCGCGCAAGCGCACGGTTCCGGGTGTCGGGGTCTGCTGACGACGGCTTCGCCAGGTAGTGTTCATGCGGCCGGTCTGGCGCCAGTAATAACCGCCGATCAGCACCCGAAACTCACCCAGCGCCATAAGCCGCGAAAGAAACTCTCCAGGGCTCAGCCGGCTGATCCAGCGTCCGCCCTCGAAAGTGGCTGAGCGGGTCAGCAACAGATCTCTTTCCGCCCTTGAATACGCAGGTGTGTACTTGAGCAGCACATCGTGCGGCGTTGAATAGTAGTAGTGCAGGATATGCAGGCCTTTTTCCGTGGGTGCATGGGTGTGCGCATGCACCAGCGAAGGCGCAGCGTAATTGGCATAGACCTGATCCACGTCCGCCGCCAGCGTGGTGTTGCCCGAGACATGCAATTGATGGGTGGCCATCACCGAGTAACCCTCGGGATAACGCGGCGCCGGATCGCGCCAACTGACAGCCGGATCCGCGACGGTACGCAGTATGCGCAACAGCGGATTGTCCTCGTTGGCCAGATACACGATCGGCTCAAGCGGAACGAAGCGAAGGCTGGACGGGTTCGCCAGAATCGCACTCTCATAACCGGTGCCTATTACCGCCTGGCCGGCTACCCGTCCATGAACATGGCAGGCGGCATCATCGGGATGATGAAAGACAGGTCCCAGCGCTGGCGCCGGATGCTCGCGCCAGCGTTGCTCACTGGACACCTCGGTCAGCCGTGGCTGCCAGCGTTCATCCACCTGACCATGCCGCGACCAGTATTCACTCGTTTCAATTACCTCAAGTCGGCCGGCATGAGCCATCCGTTGGACATAGTCGACAAATCTGAACGTACCGCTGGCAATGCCCCGCTCATCGACCGCCGCTTCCACCTTCGACACAAAGGCATTGGGGCGCAGTTGCACTTGCCCGAACTCATCGTAGAAAGTGCCGGGCTCGAATGCATGCAGTTGCAATTTCAACAACGCGCCATCGGCGCAGGAGAAGTAGATCGGCCGGTACCCCTGGGGCGTGTTGGCCCATGCGCAGGCTGCCTGGACATCGTTGGGCAGCAGAAAAAAGTGCCGCATATCGTCCGGCCGCGCGCCCAGAGGTGGCAGCGCTGCTCGCAAATAAATGGCGCTCAGACTGAAGCCTGGCGGCAGCTTGCCCTGCTCGAACACTCGATCCAGCGCCAACCCCGAACGCTGCACCGCAACTGGCAGAGTGGACACCAACAGGTCTTCAGGGCCGTTCAAAACGTAGCCGAAGGTCTGCGTATCCCTGCTCAACGACAGTTGATGAGCGTACCGCGCGGCAGCGTCTGCCTGGATGAACAGCGGGCTGCCGACCGGGCTGCTCAACGCCTTGTCATAATCTGCGGCCGGCAACAGATCCCCGGAGTATGGTGCCCACTGGATAATCTGGCGCGGTTGCCCCCAGATCGCGCTTGCGGCGACCACCCACAGACGTCCGGCCCTGGCCAGCTCGTTCACCCATTCGACGGGTTTCAATTGCCGATTGCGCAAGCGCTGTCTTATCGCTTTTGCATCGACGACGGACAGCCGCTCGCCCTGATCAAGCAGCTGCGAAAGCAGTTCGGCTTGCGGCCGATAGCCAATCACCGCGCCATCCGGACAGAACAGGTATTCATCCCGTGGGGCGGGTGTATAGCGAATCAGCGAACCGTCCGCCGCCACCCGGTATTCCTCTTTGATGCCGCGTTTGTTGAACGCCGACTCCAGCACCTCGACCGAAAACACGTTCTGGTACACCTGCTTTTGCACAGGCGCCAAGACCAACGACACCTCCTGGGCGACGCGCGAGCGGTACCGCGCCACGATGCGACAACCCGCAGGAAACAATCCGGCGGCGCGACTTTCCTCAGGGCAGATATCGGTGAAATCGAAATCCTCATGGCTGACTTCAACGGGCACTGTGGCGACGTAGCGCTTATCGACCGTCTCCAGAATCAGCCCGCCATGCACTCGGTCGGTCACCAGAGGCACGAGTGTCCTGGCGTGGACGGCCGCGTCGTCAGCTGTCTGAAAAACCGGACCGAGCCTGCGCCGTTCGAGATTTGCGTACGGTTGCCAGGTGACATTGATCTGCCCCGTCCGGTCCCAGCACAGACCGGTGCGCATGACGGAGAGCTCGCCGCTGCTGGCGACCTCATGGATAAAGTCGGTCGGTAGACGGTTGCCAGCGGCCAGATCGCTTTTGATCTGTTCAAGCGTGCGCTGGGACGAGGCGTCATGAAACAGTTTGCTGGACCTGCTCCACGCATATTTGAGCAAAGCACCATCGCGCACGGCGATATAAAGCGCTGCGGGAGCGTCCGACACCATGACCGGGCGCCGGCCGCCGTAATACATCGAGGCTGTCAGGTGGTCCGGCGAGATGAAGTAATGCGCCAGCCAGTCATCCGGACTTTTCGTCGGATCACCGGCACGTTGCGATGCGTAGAAATTGCCGTGCAGTTCAAAGCCCTCGGGCAACGCATGCCAGGGCTCAGAGGGCAGGTCGGCGAATACCGCATCGAGCCTGAACAGATTTTTGCCTTGATCACTGACGGGCACCAGCTCGGTAGCCACATACTCTGGCCGGTTCTTGTGCCTGAGAATGAAGCCGAAGTACGCGCGCGTTTCGCCCTGTGGACGAAAGTCCCCCATGCATCGGTCCCGTGCAGCCTCATCCGCCGAGGGGAAAATCGCGCCGAATGCCACACCTTCCAGGCGTTTCCAGGGCAACGGCAACGTCAGCGGCGGCAACGGTATTTGCGGCTGCGGGAGTGGCGTGGGTTTGGGCAGGATCGGCTTGTCTCTGTCCGGCTGGGGATACAGAAGCGGCGGCAGTTGCACCACCGGCAACTGCGGCACGGGCAAAGGCGCGGGCGTGGTGCGCAGCGACCAGGTAGCCGGCACCCGCCCGCGATAGCCCCACAGTTCATTATCGATCAGAACCGTTAAACGTCCGGCCGCTGCCTGTTCACGTATGAAGTCCTGCGGGCGTTTACGGCCGCTGTCCAGTTCCAGCGCCAGGGCGCCCGGATGCTGGCGCGTGCCCAGGCGCCGAGCCAATTCCGTGGAGCCCGCAGATCCGATGACCTCATACCTGACGAGACTGTCCGGCGCCGCGCTGACATACAAGGCAATCTCGTCGAGCAGGACTTGCCTGACCTCCGCCACACTCAACATCTGCAAGCTCACAGCCGCTTCCTGATACGCCCAGCCAAAAAGCTCTGCATCCACCGGCAAAAGTTGCGACATGGCAATGTGAGAGACGTAACGGGCGTGCAGCGCATGGTCGTCGGGAAAGACCGGACGCCCATGATTGTCCATCGGATAAAGCCTGCCCTGACTGAGCGTGTCGATATCTCCCGGCAACGGTTCGGTCACCACGAAACGCTTGTCGCTGCGCTGAAAAACATACCCGGCGTACGGTTTGTCACGGCGCAGGCCGGCGAGTTCATGGGCATGGCGCACGGCATCATCAGCGCACAGAAACACGCCGCTCAATCGCGGCCAGGGGAGATTGGCGAAGGGTTGCCATTGCAGATCCACCGGCCCCAGATGCGCCCACAGCGCACTGCCGCGAATGACCTCCAGGGTGCCAGCCAGTACCAGCATCGAGACAAATGCGCGGGTATCCAGTGTGCCGGCCAACAGCCTTGCCTGCAGACCATTGTCACTGACCGTGCCGTCCGACTGCGTAACGCTCAGTGCCGCTTCGATCGAATCGCCGCTGAAGCGGTACTTCAACATCGCATGATCCTGCGCCCGCATGTACAGCGACAACGCATGTCCCGCTTTCGCCAGATGTTTGCTGCGGGCATTCGCTTCGATAGCGACGGCGATCTCCCGGGGCGTGAAGAAGTTCTCGTAGAGCCACGGCTGAGCGGGTGGAAACTGCGCAGGGTCGGGCCGCGAGGCGAAGTAGAAGCCCTCCAGCAAATAACCCCTCGGCAGCTGCAATTGCCCTTGGGCATCAACCGGAAATATTCGCTCAGGATCCCATGCAGCCAGCCCGGCCGGGCGCGCATGGGTGGCGACATACTCCTCGCCAATCAATTTTTTCAATATCAGGCCCGTCGTCTGTGCGCCTCTGGATTTCAAGGCGGCAAGCACGGCGCGTTCGGCATTGACGCATACCCGGGTCATCAGCGGCAGTTCGGTGACCGCACCCTTTGAAAACGACGCCCCGGCCTTCCAGTCCGCAGGTACGCGCCCCACCGAGTAGCCCCAGTCGGCATTCGAAACAATGACTTTGAGTTCACCCACGGTCGCCAGCTTGTTGATCACCGCCATCACGTCATAGGCCCCCGCCGGATGGCCCGACGGCCCGCCGGACTGCTGCCAGAGGAAGTAGTCGCGTTCCTCGGGCGAGCCGCTCGAGACGTATTTGAGCAAGCTGCCATCCGGGCCTGAAAGGTAAGCGCTGCGGAAAAAATCCCGCGCCGACACATCGCCAATGAAATCGCCGCCTGAATAGAAGCTCATGAACAGCCTGAGCAGGGTTTCATCCTGACGCCGATTGCCATTGCGGAACTGGTCATGTAGCGGCGGATGGCTGTGTACGCTGGCGATACAGCGGTAGCCCAGCGGATGGAGCATGCCGCCAAGGGCATCGGTCTGCACAATCGTGCCGAAGTCGAAGCGCGTGGCTTCACCTGCGATGGGAGAGGTGGCGAGGAATTTCCCGTCCGGTCGCAGCAGGATCACGCTGCCGTACTCTTTGTCCGGGTTGAGTGGAATTCGTGTGTGCACCCAATAGGCGGCGTCTTCTTCAGTCAGAAAAGCCGGGCTCAGTGGGGGCAGCTTGAACGTTGCTGAAGAACTTGCGGTACGACCGGATCGGCCTGAGACATGACTCATAAAAACCTGCGCTGAGAATCGGATGAGCAACTGAGTGTGGCCTGTCGGTTTTCTCGAGCTGTGGTACAGGGTTATCGCTTTTGTATCCGCATCTGAGCGCCAGCGGGCGCCCCAATCTGGCGCAACTCGACGCACCATCGCCCGCCTGCCGTCCCCTCCTGGTGCACGGTTTCAGCGCGCAAGCGCTCTGGCACGACATTTTCTTGCCTGAACGCGACCGGGCACAGCCTTTGCAAAACACAGCTTCAGTCGTCCGCATCTGCCAACCAGAAAAAATCGAATGTTCATGGAGATCGCACAATGAAGCGTCGCAGTTTGATCAAGGCTTTCACACTCACGGCATCCATTGCCGCGATGGGCATGACCTGGACTGTCCAGGCCGCCGAGACCATCAAGGTCGGGATTCTGCATTCGTTGTCCGGGACCATGGCGATCTCCGAAACATCGCTCAAGGACATGGCGCTGATGACCATCGACGAGATCAACGCCAAGGGCGGTGTGAACGGCAAGATGCTTGAACCTGTTGTCGTTGACCCTGCATCGAACTGGCCGCTGTTCGCCGAAAAAGGCCGGCAGTTGCTGACCCAGGACAAGGTCGCGGTGGTGTTCGGCTGCTGGACCTCGGTGTCGCGTAAATCGGTACTGCCGGTGTTCGAAGAGCTCAACGGCCTGCTGTTCTACCCGGTGCAGTACGAAGGCGAAGAGATGTCGCCGAACGTCTTCTACACCGGCGCCGCGCCGAATCAGCAAGCGATCCCCGCCGTTGAATACCTGATGAGTGAAGAAGGCGGCAGCGCCAAGCGCTACTTCCTGCTCGGCACCGACTACGTCTACCCGCGCACCACCAACAAGATCCTGCGCGCGTTCCTGCACTCCAAAGGCGTGGCCGACAAGGACATCGAAGAGGTCTACACGCCGTTCGGTCACAGCGATTACCAGACCATCGTTGCCAACATCAAAAAATTCTCCGCCGGCGGCAAGACTGCGGTCATCTCCACCGTCAACGGCGACTCCAACGTGCCGTTCTATAAAGAGCTGGCCAACCAGGGCCTGAAAGCCACCGACGTACCGGTGGTGGCGTTCTCGGTCGGCGAAGAAGAACTGCGCGGCATCGACACCAAACCGCTGGTGGGCAACCTCGCGGCGTGGAACTACTTCGAGTCGGTGGAGAATCCTGCGAACAAGAAATTCGTCGCGGACTGGAAAGCCTATGCGAAGAAACACAACCTGCCGGGCGCCGATAAAGCCGTGACCAACGACCCGATGGAAGCCACCTACGTCGGCATCCACATGTGGGCGCAGGCGGTCGAGAAAGCCAAATCCACTGACGTCGACAAGGTTCGTGAAGCACTGGCCGGGCAGACCTTTGCTGCGCCGTCCGGTTACACGTTGACCATGGACAAGACCAATCACCACCTGCACAAGCCCGTGATGATCGGCGAAATCCAGAGCGACGGGCAGTTCAACGTCGTGTGGCAGACCGAAGGCCCGATCCGCGCGCAACCGTGGAGCCCGTACATTCAGGGCAACGACAAGAAGCCGGATTATGCGGTGAAGAGCAACTGAGGCGAATTCAGTTTTTGAGGCGAGCATGAGACTTTCCCCTCACCCCAGCCCTCTCCCTCAGGGAGAGGGGGAAAGGGAGCCGATCTTCATGCTCTTCAGACCCTGAGTTCGACTCGAGTTCGCAGGTCGCAGCACATCGTCCAGACACCTCGGTCAGTCCCCTCTCCCTCCGGGAGAGGGTCAGGGTGAGGGGGCGGTTGAACAGGACACCACTAATGCCCACTGCCATACACCGCGTACTTCTCGCCATCGCACTGTTGCTGCCACTCCTGGCCCACGCCGGCGACGCCGAAGACTTCGTCGCGGCCAACCCGATGCAACAGGCCAAACTGCTGGAAGCCTGGGCCGCGCAGCCCGATCCGGCGCGTATCGAGTTGCTCAACGCCCTGCAACAAGGCGAACTGACGATCGACGGCCAAGCGAAAACCCTGCGCCTGAACAATCGCCTGCGGGGTCTGATCGACACCGCAATGGCCAGCCATCAATTGCTCGCCGCTGACAGCAAGATCCGTCTGGGCGCCGCGCAGCAATTGCAGAAAAGCGCGAAACCCGCGCAGCTGAAATTTCTCGACCGGCAACTCGCTGGGGAAAAAGATCAAAGCGTGCATGCCGCCTTGAGCCTGGCGCTGGCCAATCTGCAACTGGTCGACAGCGACCCGGCGGTGCGCCTCGCGGCGGTACGTCTGCTCGGTGAAACCGGCGACCCGCTGGCACGCACACGCCTCGAAGGCCTGCTCGAGCCCGGGGTGGAAAGCGATGCCGGCGTGCGTACCGCCGCTGAAACCAGCCTCGCTCAGGTCAAGCGCAAGCTGCTGATCGGCGAAGTGCTCGGCCAGGCCTTCAGCGGCATGTCGCTGGGCTCGATTCTGCTGCTCGCGGCCCTCGGCCTGGCGATCACCTTCGGCCTGCTCGGGGTGATCAACATGGCCCACGGCGAGATGCTGATGCTCGGCGCCTACTCGACCTACGTCGTGCAGTTGATGTTCCAGCGTTACGCGCCGCAAGCCATCGAGTTCTATCCGCTGATCGCGCTGCCGGTAGCGTTTTTCGTCACCGCCGCCGTCGGCATGGCGCTGGAGCGCACGGTCATCCGCCACCTTTACGGTCGGCCACTGGAAACCCTGCTCGCGACCTGGGGCATCAGCCTGATGCTGATCCAGCTCGTACGGTTGGTGTTCGGCGCGCAGAACGTAGAAGTAGCAAATCCGGCATGGCTGTCCGGCGGCATTCAAGTGCTGCCCAATCTGGTGCTGCCGTACAACCGCATCGTCATCATCGCTTTCGCATTGTTCGTGGTGGTGCTGACCTGGCTGTTGCTGAACAAAACCCGCCTCGGCCTCAACGTCCGCGCCGTCACTCAGAACCGCAACATGGCCGCCTGCTGCGGCGTGCCGACCGGGCGCGTGGACATGCTCGCCTTCGGCCTCGGCTCGGGCATCGCCGGCTTGGGCGGCGTGGCGCTGAGCCAGATCGGCAACGTCGGTCCCGACCTTGGCCAGAGCTACATCATCGACTCGTTCCTGGTGGTGGTGCTCGGCGGCGTCGGCCAACTGGCCGGTAGCGTGCTCGCCGCATTTGGCTTAGGGATCGCCAACAAGATTCTCGAACCGCAGATCGGTGCGGTGCTCGGCAAGATCCTGATCCTCGCGCTGATCATTCTGTTCATTCAGAAACGTCCGCAAGGCCTCTTCGCACTGAAAGGACGGGTGATCGACTGATGAACCAGCCTCTGTTAGTCACGGCCACACAAAAGGCCGGGCCGAAAGTCACGCTCGCGGTCGGCGGGGTGATCCTCGCGCTGCTGATCGTTCTGCCGCTGCTGTCACTGCTCGCGCCAGACAATGCCCTGCACGTTTCGGCCTACACGCTGACCCTGGTCGGCAAAATCCTCTGCTACGCCATCGTCGCTCTGGCGCTGGATCTGGTCTGGGGCTATGCCGGCCTGCTTTCGCTGGGCCACGGCCTGTTCTTCGCCCTCGGCGGTTATGCGATGGGCATGTACCTGATGCGTCAGGCTGCCGGTGATGGCTTGCCGGCGTTCATGACCTTCCTGTCGTGGACGGAATTGCCCTGGTACTGGACCGGCACCAGCAGCTTCCTCTGGGCGATGTGTCTGGTGGTGCTGGCGCCGGGGTTGCTGGCGCTGGTGTTCGGCTTCTTCGCCTTCCGTTCGCGGATCAAAGGCGTGTATTTCTCGATCATGACCCAGGCCCTGACCTTCGCCGGCATGCTCCTGTTTTTCCGCAACGAGACCGGTTTCGGAGGCAATAACGGCTTCACCAATTTCCGCACGATCCTCGGTTTCGGCATCACTGAGCCGGGCACGCGCGCGGTGCTGTTTCTGGCCACGGTGTTGCTGCTGGTGGCGAGCCTGTTCATCGGCTGGCGCCTGGCGCAAAGCAAGTTCGGTCGCGTGCTGACGGCGTTGCGCGATGCGGAAAACCGTTTGATGTTCTGCGGCTACGACCCGCGCGGTTTCAAGCTGTTCGTCTGGGTGCTGAGTGCGGTGCTGTGCGGTCTGGCCGGAGCGCTTTATGTGCCGCAGGTCGGCATCATCAACCCCAGCGAAATGTCTCCGACCAACTCGATCGAAGCGGCGGTGTGGGTCGCCCTTGGCGGGCGCGGCACGCTGATCGGGCCGCTGCTCGGTGCCGGCGTGGTCAACGGCATGAAGAGCTGGTTCACCGTGGCCTTCCCGGAATACTGGCTGTTCTTCCTCGGCGCGCTGTTCATCGTCGTGACGTTGTACCTGCCCAAGGGCGTGATCGGTCTGCTGAAGAAACGAGGTGAACAATGAGAGTCACAGCGAGTGCTGAATTCATGCTGGAGCCGGCGTTTTTCCCCGTGGAACCGAACAAGGACGAAGGCACCAGCCGCGACTCGATCGGCCTCGGCCAGCGCGTCGGCCCGGGCCTCGATACGCGTCACGGCACGATCCTCACCCTGGAGGACATCAGCGTCAGCTTCGACGGCTTCCGTGCGTTGAACAATCTCAACCTGTACATCGGCGTCGGCGAACTGCGCTGCATCATCGGCCCCAACGGCGCGGGCAAGACCACGCTGATGGACGTGATCACCGGCAAGACCCGGCCCAGCCACGGCAAGGCCTGGTTCGGCGAAACCCTGGACCTGACGCAGATGAGCGAAGTGCAGATTGCCCAGTCCGGCATCGGCCGCAAGTTTCAGAAGCCAACGGTGTTCGAAGCCTTGAGCGTGTTCGAAAACCTTGAGCTGGCGCAGAAGACCGACAAGTCGGTGTGGGCGAGTTTGCGTGCACGCCTGAGCGGCGAACAGAAGGACCGCATCAGCGAAGTGCTTGAGACGATTCGTCTGACCACCTCGGTCAATCGCCAGGCCGGGCTGTTGTCCCACGGCCAGAAGCAGTTTCTCGAGATCGGCATGTTGCTGATGCAGGACCCGCAATTGCTCCTGCTCGACGAACCGGTGGCGGGCATGACCGACGCCGAAACCGAGTTCACCGCCGAGTTGTTCAAATCGCTGGCGGGCAAGCATTCGTTGATGGTGGTCGAGCACGACATGGGCTTCGTCGGCTCGATTGCCGACCACGTCACGGTGCTGCATCAGGGCAGCGTTCTGGCGGAAGGCTCGCTTGAGCAAGTGCAGGAAAACGAGCGGGTGATCGAGGTCTACCTCGGCCGCTGAAGACCTAGATCGTTCCCACGCTCTGCGTGGGAATGCCGCCATGGACGCTCTGCGTCCGCCGTTATGTGACGCGGAGCGTCACGGGATGCGTTCCCACGCAGAGCGTGGGAACGATCACCGGGGGAGAATTCGAACATGCTGCAAGTCGACAAGCTGCATCAGTACTACGGCGGTAGCCACATCCTGCGCGGCCTCAGCTTCGACGTGAAAGTCGGCGAAGTCACGTGCCTGCTCGGGCGTAACGGCGTGGGCAAGACCACCCTGCTCAAATGCCTGATGGGCCTGCTGCCGGCCAAGGAAGGCGCGGTGAACTGGGAAGGCAAACCGATCACCACGTTCAAACCGCATCAGCGCGTGCATGCCGGTATCGCCTACGTGCCGCAGGGCCGTGAGATCTTCGGGCGCCTGACGGTAGAAGAAAATCTGCTGATGGGCCTGTCGCGTTTTCCAGGCTCAGAAGCCAAAGAAGTCCCGGGTTTCATCTACGAATTGTTCCCGGTGCTGCTACAAATGAAGCAGCGCCGTGGCGGTGATCTGTCCGGCGGTCAGCAACAGCAACTGGCAATCGGCCGGGCGCTGGCCAGCCGCCCGCGCCTGCTGATTCTTGATGAGCCCACCGAAGGCATTCAACCGTCGGTGATCAAGGAAATCGGCGCGGTGATCAAGCAGCTCGCGGCGCGCGGTGACATGGCGATTCTGCTGGTCGAGCAGTTCTACGACTTTGCTGCAGAACTGGCCGATCAATACCTGGTGATGTCGCGGGGCGAGATCGTTCAACAGGGTCGCGGTGAAAATATGGAGGCCGAAGGTGTACGCGGGCTGGTCACGATCTAACGCGCCGGTCTAATCTGTAGCTTCCTAACGATAATCACAAACCATGAATTCGATTGTTGCACCTGCCCTGTTTACCCCGAGCTGGCACGCCGAGCTGGAACTGGCCTACGCGCGTTTCGGCGATTGCACGCGCCCGGTCATGCGCCGCCACCTCGGCCCGCTGCGCGTGCAAAAGCATCTGTACGCCGAAGGCCCGCAAGTCTGCCAGCACATCATCGTCCATCCGCCGGGCGGAATTGCCGGTGGTGATCGACTGAACATCAAGGCCCGCATCGAACACAACGCCTGGGCACAGATCACCAGCCCCGGCGCCGCCAAGTGGTATCGCGCGGGTGGACCGGCGTATCAGCAGCTCGACTTGCAAGTCGCTGCCGGTGCGACACTGGAATGGCTGCCGCAGGAAACTATCGTCTACAGCGCCGCGCAGGCTGATTTGACCACGACCATCGACCTTGAAGGTGACGCACGGCTGTTCTACTGGGACGTGGTGGCGCTGGGCCGTCCGGCCAGCGGCGAGCGTTTTGACCTCGGGCATTTTCAGGCGCACCTGGACATCCGCCGCGACGGTCAGTTGCTCTGGCACGAACGGCAGCGCATTGTCGGCAACGATGGTTTGCTCGACTCGCCAATCGGGCTGGATGGGCAACCGGTGTTCGCGACGATGCTGGTGACCGGTGAGATAGACGCCGAGCTGCTGGAGCGTTGCCGCTCGCTGGGGCATGAGGTGCGCGGGGATCTGACGCAATTGCCGGGACTGCTGGTGGCTCGTTGCCTGGCCAGTGAGGCGTTGCTCGCCCGCGCCTGGCTCATCGATTTGTGGCGATTGCTCAGACCTGCGCTGCTGGGGCGCGAAGCTATCGCGCCAAGAATATGGAGCACCTGAAACCCCGACCCTCACCCCCCGCCCTCTCCCGGAGGGAGAGGGAGCCTGACCGAGTCGTCTGAAATAAATTTATCTGCCTGAACGAATATTGCTGACTGAATTGGCCATTGAAAACAACCAAGATCAGTCCCCTCTCCCTCGGGAGAGGGCTAGGGTGAGGGGCTGCTCCAACTGGCACCCCACACTTCTCGAGAGCCACCCGAATCTGCCCTGATGGAACCCGAACCATGGACCTGACCCCACGCGAAAAAGACAAGCTGCTTATCTTCACCGCCGGCCTCGTCGCCGAGCGGCGGCTGGCCCGTGGCGTAAAACTCAACTACCCGGAAGCCATGGCCTACATCTCCGCCGCGCTGCTGGAGGGTGCCCGCGACGGCCAGACCGTGGCCGAGCTGATGCACTACGGCACCACCCTGCTCAGCCGCGAACAAGTGATGGAAGGCATCCCGGAAATGATCCCGGAAATCCAGGTCGAGGCGACGTTCCCCGACGGCACCAAACTGGTCACCGTTCACCAGCCGATCGTCTGAGGCCGCGCCATGACTTACGCCATTCGCGATGCAACCCGGGCAGACCTGCCGGCGATCCGCGACATCTACAACGACGCCGTGCTCAACACCACGGCGATCTGGAACGAACAAGCGGTCGACCTCGGCAATCGCCAGGCATGGTTCGACGCGCGTCAGTTGCAGGCGTACCCGATTCTGGTGATCGTCGACAGCCACAACGCGGTGCTGGGTTACGCCTCGTTCGGCGACTGGCGGCCGTTCGACGGTTTCCGCCACACCGTCGAGCACTCGGTGTACGTGCGCAGCGATCAACGCGGCAACGGCCTCGGCCCGCAACTGATGACCGCGTTGATCGAGCGTGCCCGCACCTGCGGTAAACACGTCATGGTCGCTGCCATCGAAAGTGGCAACGCCGCGTCGATTCGCCTGCACGAGCGCGCCGGTTTCAGCATCACCGGGCAGATGCCGCAAGTGGGCACCAAGTTCGGCCGCTGGCTCGATCTGACCTTCATGCAGTTGACCCTCAATCCCGGCGCACAGCCGCCGGATACTCACAAGGAGTGATGTCGATGAACGCCGCCCAGTTGCGCCGCGTCAACGCTGAAAGCTTTGCCCACTATCGCCAGGGCCTGATCGATCTGCTGCTCGACGCCGTCGGTTACGGCGCCAGCGTCGGTTTTATGGCCGACCTCGATGAGGTGCAGGCGCGCGCATATTTCGATGAGGTGCAGGACAACATCAACAAGGGCAGCACGCTGCTGTGGGTGGTGGTCAAGGACGAGCAGGTGCAGGCCAGTGTGCAATTGGGTCTGTGCCAAAAGGCCAACGGTCTGAACCGCGCCGAAGTGCAGAAGCTGCTGGTACGCGAAGACGCCCGGCGGCGAGGCCTCGGTCAGCAACTGATGCAGGCGCTGGAACTCGAAGCGCCCAAGCACAAGCGCGGCATGCTCTATCTCGACACCGAGGCCGGCTCGCCGGCGGAAGATTTCTACAAGGCGCTGGGCTACGTGCGCGCCGGCGAAATCCCTGATTACGCCTGCGACCCCAACGGCACCTATCGCCCGACCGCGCTCTATTACAAAGTCCTGCAAGGAGCCCAGCGATGATTCCTGGCCAATACCAGATCCAGCCCGGCGACATCGAACTCAACGTCGGCCGTCGCACCCTCAGCCTGAAAGTCGCCAACAGCGGCGACCGGCCGATTCAGGTCGGCTCGCATTTCCACTTTTTTGAAACCAACGACGCGCTGACCTTCGATCGCGCCGCCAGTCGCGGCATGCGCCTGAATATTCCGGCGGGCACGGCGGTGCGCTTCGAGCCGGGGCAAAGCCGTGAAGTCGAACTGGTGGATTACGCCGGGCATCGCCGGGTGTTCGGCTTTGCCGGCCGCATCATGGGTGATCTCTAAACAACACGGTGCCCGCTCTGGCCCCTTCGCGAGCAGGCTCGCTCCCACATGAGAACGCGATCAAATGTGGGAGCGAGCCTGCTCGCGAAAGCGAGTAATGCGAGCGATTTCAGACCCAATTGAATCTCAAGGCGAACGAATGAAGATTTCCCGTCAAGCCTACGCCGACATGTTCGGCCCCACCGTCGGCGACAAGGTGCGCCTGGCCGACACCGAGCTGTGGATCGAAGTCGAAAAGGACTTCACCACCTACGGCGAGGAAGTGAAATTCGGTGGCGGCAAAGTCATCCGCGACGGCCAGGGCCAGAGCCAATTGCTCGCCGCCGAAGTGGTCGACACGCTGATCACCAACGCACTGATCATCGACCACTGGGGCATCGTCAAGGCCGACGTCGGCCTCAAAGACGGGCGCATCGCCGCGATCGGCAAGGCCGGCAACCCTGACGTGCAGCCCAATGTGACCATCGCCATCGGCGCCGGCACCGAAGTGATTGCCGGCGAAGGCATGATCCTCACCGCTGGCGGCATCGACACGCATATCCACTTCATCTGCCCGCAGCAGATCGAAGAAGCGCTGATGAGCGGCGTCACCACCATGATCGGCGGCGGCACCGGGCCTGCCACCGGCACCAACGCCACCACCTGCACCTCCGGCCCGTGGCATCTGGCGCGCATGCTACAGGCCGCCGATGCTTTCCCGATGAACATCGGCCTGACCGGCAAGGGCAACGCCAGCCTGCCGGAGCCGTTGATCGAACAGGTCAAGGCCGGCGCCATCGGCCTCAAGCTGCACGAAGACTGGGGCACCACTCCGGCGAGTATCGACAACTGCCTCAACGTCGCCGACCAGTACGATGTGCAGGTGGCGATCCACACCGATACCCTCAACGAATCCGGCTTCGTCGAAACCACCCTTGGCGCGTTCAAGGGCCGCACCATCCACACCTATCACACCGAAGGTGCCGGTGGCGGCCACGCGCCAGACATCATCAAGGCCTGCGGCTTTGCCAACGTGCTGCCAAGCTCGACCAACCCGACCCGGCCGTTCACCCGCAACACCATCGACGAACACCTCGACATGCTGATGGTCTGCCATCACCTCGACCCGAGCATTGCCGAAGACGTCGCCTTCGCCGAAAGCCGGATCCGCCGCGAAACCATTGCCGCCGAAGACATCCTCCACGACCTCGGCGCGTTCTCGATGATCAGCTCCGACAGTCAGGCCATGGGCCGTGTCGGCGAAGTCATCACGCGCACCTGGCAGACCGCCGACAAGATGAAAAAACAGCGCGGCCCACTGCCACAGGACGGCGCAGGCAACGACAACTTCCGCGCCAAGCGTTACATCGCCAAGTACACGATCAACCCGGCAATCACCCATGGCATCAGCCATGAAGTCGGCTCGATCGAAGTCGGCAAGTGGGCCGATCTGGTGCTCTGGCGCCCGGCGTTCTTTGGTGTGAAGCCGACGCTGATTCTCAAGGGCGGTGCGATTGCCGCCAGCCTGATGGGCGACGCCAACGCTTCGATTCCAACACCGCAACCGGTGCATTACCGCCCGATGTTCGCCAGCTACGGCGGCTCGCTGCACGCCACCAGCCTGACCTTTATCAGCCAGGCGGCGCAGGAGGCCGGATTGCCGGAAGCCTTGGGATTGAAGAAGCAGATCGCTGTGGTGAAGGGCTGCCGAGACGTGCAGAAAACCGACCTGATCCACAACGACTATCTGCCGAACATCGATGTCGATCCACAGACCTATCAGGTCAAGGCCGATGGCGTGTTGCTGTGGTGCGAACCGGCGGAAACGCTGCCGATGGCGCAGCGCTACTTTCTGTTCTGATGAAGGCGTGCGCTGAATACGGACGCGCAGGTCCGTATTCAGTCGCGATCGCTCAGGCAATCACGGGAACAGTTTCGCGATGTCCGCATCGCTGTAGTTGTAATCGATGCGTAACTCGGTTCCCGCCGGAATGTCTTCGGTAGCGAAGATGGCGTTGAGAATGAAGTCCCGGGTGACCAATTCCTTGCCTATCCACTGTTGCGCTTCGACATCGAACGGTACGAACTCGACGTTGTAACCCTCCGTAGCCTGACGAACCGGCTTGCCCGTTGCGTCATACCAAAAGCGCGTGTTGATCCGGGAAATAATCGTGTCACCGACCAGCGCGAATTCGTAGGGGATCAAATATCCAGGCCCTGGTTGATAACGGACGCCGACCTTCATGGTGTATGACTGCTGGGGCAGCGGCACAAGACGTCCCGGCATGATCGCGCCAGCATAGACACCGACCACCTCGCCTCGGGTGATGCGCCGGTTGGCGACCACCATTGACTGGCCGACCAAGGCCCGCTCTCCGGGCACCGTCATGTCGGCCTCGGTGAACAATCGCCATTGCAGCTTTTCTTCATACAACCGCGCGACATGCTCGTAGGCGCCAAACTTGATGTAAGGCTTGATCTGCTCGGAGGTATAACGGCTGCCGTCTTCGAAACGCGCCAGGGTCTGGAGCTTCTTTATCCTGACAGGCCGGCCGGCCATGTCCCGGAAAGGGTATTTGCCGTTATTGGCACGGTCATAGACCCCGGGCCGATTGGCAAGGAACGAAAACCGTGTTTCGCTGCGCATTGCACGCAATTCCTCAGCGGTGAAGGGTTTGACGGGCATCGACTCGGACGCCAGATAAAAATGTTCCTGCGTTGCACCGCCATCGTCGGGCAGCTCCTCAACGGCAGACTCATAGTCTTCATCGCTCTGGCGCGCCACCCTGCGGCTTTTACCCGGGACAGCGGCAGCGTCCGGCGACGCGCCGGACTCTTCAAGCGCGTACCAGTGCTTGTTCAACGGATCGTAGGCAAGCACAGGGCCGGACGGCTGCAGCTCGCTGGACAATCTGGCCCGATGCAGACCGGTCTCGGCATCGACGCCGATCAGCACCGTACCACCGCCCTGCAGGTCCGCGTATTGGCGTCCTTTGAATACGCGAAACCCGTCAACGTCTGCTTGCGGTAGAGGGGCTGTCGAGGCAATCAGGTAACGCTCCAGAGCCGAGGTTTTAAGCTTCGGGACGGGACCAGATGTAGACGGCGTCGGGTCGACGTGCACGCTGTGCGGGGCAACTGCAGTTTCCATTTGCTGCGTGTTGCTGCCGGGCTCACTGGCATCGGGCGGGGTCTTGCGAATGAACGGACCGGGGGTCAGGTGCGACGACTCGATCCCGTGCGCGGCGGGATCCCGGGATGTGCGCCCAGGGGTGGTGATATCGACTGCGCCCGGCTTGGGCGGCTTGGGTCTGACTGGCATTGACAGGCTTCCTTGCAAAGATTGCGCAGCGCTGGCCAGTCTGGCTGGCGCTACGACCGTCGGCATCCATTGCCAACATGTGCCCGGAAAACTATCAGACCATCCTGCCGGTTCATACCGGACGAAACACCCGCAAACATTAATCAGGCGGGAGCGGGCCGGCACGCGATGAGGCCTGCTAGGACCTCACGGCCTCAAACAATTCATTCGACCACCAACCGCCCCAAACGCTGGCGCAACATGCGGTTCTCGGCACGCAACTGCTTCACCTCGTCCAGCAGATCCAGCGCCAGCGCCACGCCTTCCCACTCCAGTTCCAGATCACGGCGCAGCTTGGCGGCGCGCTTGGCCAAGGCCAATTCGTAATCGGTGAAGCGCCATTCCCGGGGCTGCGCGCCCTGAGGTTCGAGGATGCCGTGCTCGACGATTTCGATCACGTAGACGTCCGACAAATCGGCCGCCTCACAGAATTCTGCCAGGTCCAGTTGAACGATCAGGGGGCTGCTCATGATGGGCTACTCCGTCGTCGGGTTCAGAAGTTCTCTCGCGGATTGAAGGCGGCTTTCTTCGCCAGTTCCTGCCACAGCGCCTTGACCTCATCGTCGGAGGCTTTGGGCATCACGGCCTTGAGCTGCACGAACAGATAACCGCGTTCGCCGGCCTTGTTCAGCAGGCCATGGCCCTTGGCGCGCATGCGCTGGCCATTCTGGCTGCCGGCCGGCACCTTGAGGTTGATCTTGCCGGTCAGGGTCGGCACGGCGACTTCGGTGCCCAATGCCAATTCCCACGGAGCCAGGGGCAAGGTGATGATCAGGTTTTCGCCTTCGACATCGAATTTCGGGTGCGGCGCAAACCGAATGGTCAGGTACAGATCGCCATTCGCTCCGCCACCGATGCCCGGTGCGCCCTGGCCCTTCAGGCGAATTCGCTCGCCATCGGTCACGCCGGCCGGAATCTTCACGTTCAGGCTCTTGCTGGTGTTGCTGACGTGTTGGCCGTGCGCATTGTATTGCGGCACCTGAAAGGTGACTTTTTTCGATTCGTTCGACAGGGTTTCTTCGAGGAAGACCGGCAGTTCCATTTCCACGTCTTGCCCTCGGCGTCCGCGTGATTGGCGGCTCTCGGCGCCACCGAAACCGGGGCCGCGATTACCGAAGATCGAACTGAAGAAGTCCGAGAAGTCGCCCGTGTCGCCTCCGCCGCCACCGAAGCCGCCACGGCTCTGCCAGCCCGGTGGACCCTGGAACGGCTGACCGTGCTGGCCATAACGGCGCAGTTCGTCGTATTCGGCGCGCTTGTCGGCGCTTTTCAGCGCTTCATAGGCTTCCGAGGCATCCTTGAACTTGGCCTCGGCATCTTTTTCCTTGCTGACGTCGGGGTGGTATTTGCGCGCCAGCTTGCGATAGGCCGCCTTGATGGCCTTGTCGTCGGCTGTCGGCTCCACGCCGAGTATCTTGTAATAGTCTTTGAAGTCCATGGAAGGATCACCATCCGTTATCGATTTCGCGCCGAGACCAGCATGCGCCGATTGGCACGTGCCGGGTTGACCGATCTCAAGTTTGTGACCGGGTGGCGCCGCAGAAGTTTATCGGCAGTGGACGACGGTTCTTGCGACCGCCGGTGTGTCTGCCGGCCCATGCCAGCAAGTTTGGGGCGATGCGGTGGTTTTCAACTGTCTGGGGGCGAAATAGCGGATGACCGGCCTTCGAATCTGCCGCGCACTGACATACACTGCGCGGCCGTTTTTTTGACCGGAAACCGAAAGACATGAAAGACGCCTCTCCAGCCCGTGCCTGCGGCATCGACTTCGGCACGTCCAACTCCACCGTCGGCTGGCTGCGCCCCGGCATGGACACCATGATCGCGCTGGAAGACGACAAGATCACCCTGCCGTCGGTGGTCTTCTTCAACATCGAGGAACGTCGCCCGGTCTACGGTCGCCTAGCCCTGCACGAGTATCTGGAAGGCTACGAAGGCCGGCTGATGCGCTCGTTGAAAAGCCTGCTCGGCTCCAAGCTGATCAAGCACGACACCAGCGTCCTCGGCACGGCGATGCCGTTCAAGGATCTGCTCGGGCTGTTCATCGGCCAGCTCAAGAGCCGCGCCGAAACCGCCGCCGGTCGGGAATTCGAGCAAGTGGTGCTGGGTCGCCCGGTGTTCTTCGTCGACGACGATCCGCTGGCTGACCAGGAGGCCGAAGACACCCTGGTCGAGGTAGCGCGCAAAATCGGCTTCAAGGACGTGTCGTTCCAGTACGAGCCGATCGCGGCAGCGTTCGACTACGAGTCGACCATCGAGAAAGAAGAGCTGGTACTGATCGTCGACATCGGCGGTGGTACCTCCGACTTCTCGCTGGTGCGCCTGTCGCCCGAGCGTCGCGGTGTCGACAACCGTCACGATGACATCCTCGCCACCGGTGGTGTGCACATCGGTGGTACCGACTTCGACAAACAGCTCAGCCTGCAAGGCCTGATGCCGCTTTTCGGCTACGGCAGCCGCATGAAGAGCGGCGCGTACATGCCAACCAGCCACCACATGAACCTGGCGACCTGGCACACGATCAACTCGGTGTACTCGCAGAAATCCACGCTGGCACTGGGCAGCATGCGTTACGACATCGAAGACACCGGCGGCATCGATCGCCTGTTCAAGCTGATCGAACAGCGCGCCGGGCACTGGCTGGCGATGGAAGTGGAAGAAACCAAGATCCAGCTGACCCACGCCGACAGCCGCCACGTGCCGCTGGACCGCATCGAAGCCGGGCTGAGCGTCGAGCTGAGCCGCGCGTTGTTCGAATCGGCGATCGAGGCTTTGCTGGAGCGTGTGCGTGGCAGCGTTACGCAATTGCTCAATGATGCCGGCGTGGCGGTCGATCAGGTCGACACGGTGTTCTTCACTGGTGGTTCGAGCGGCATCCCGGCCCTGCGTAACAGCGTCTCGGCGATGTTGCCGAACGCCCGGCATGTCGAAGGCAACATCTTTGGCAGCATTGGTAGCGGTTTGGCGATTGAAGCGATGAAGCGTTACGGTTCGATGGCCTGATCACAATCTGTGGCGAAGAGCCTTTGTGGCGAGGGGATTTATCCCCGTTGGGTCGCGAAGCGGCCCCCGATTTATGAAAGCAGGGGCCTGCTGCGCAGGCCAACGGGGATAAATCCCCTCGCCACAGATGCATTCAATTCAGTTGCCTGGCCTTAGACCATCCCGCCCAGCTTCAGCTCACTCTTCAGATACGCGTAATAAATCGGCCCTGCCACCACCCCCGGCAAACCGAACGCGGCTTCGAACACCAGCATCGCCAGGAGCAACTCCCACGACTTGGCACTGATCTGCCCGCCGACGATGCGCGCGTTGAGGAAGTATTCGAGCTTGTGGATAACGATCAGATAGCCCAGCGCGGCGATCGCCACCCAGATCGACAGCGACAGGCCGACGATGGTGATCAGCGTGTTCGACATCAGGTTGCCGATCACCGGCAGCAGGCCGAGCAGGAAGGTCAGCACGATCAGGGTTTTGGTCAGCGGCAGCTTGATGCCGAACATCGGCAGGATTACCGCGAGGAAGATCCCGGTGAACACGGTGTTGAGCAGGGAAATCTTGATCTGCGCGAAGACGATATTGCGAAACGCCTGCACCAGCAGATGCAAACGGTCGAACAAAGCGGCGGCCAGCGGCTTGCGCTTGGTCACGTCGGAGATGCGCTGCAGGGCGATGATCGCGCCGAGCACCATGCCGATCAGCAGGGTGACGAACATGTGCGCGGCGTCCTTGCCGACCAGTTGCAGGTCGGCCAGATGCTTGCTCGCCCACTCGCCGATCGCCACGCGAAATTCCGCCGCACTCGCCGGCAGGTAGGCATCGATGAACGGCGGCAACTGCCCGCGCGCGCGATCGACTACGCCCATGAATTTGTCGAGTGAAGCGCCGGGGTTTTCCGCTTCATGCAGGAGGAAACTGATAGCCCCGGCGAAAATCAGCGCCAGCGCACTTACTACCAGCGTGCCGAGCAGCGCCACCGCTAACCAGCGGGCACGCCGCCCTTCGATCAGCCGTTGCAGTTGCGGGGTGAGCATGTTGACCAGCTCGAACACCAGCAACCCGGCCAGCAGGCTGGGCAACAGGCGCAGCGGCAGCACCAGCAGCAGACCGCCAAAAATGATGATGCAACTGACCCAGAACACAACATGACGCTGAGAAAACGTTGGCATACAGCCTCAAAACGAACGGCGTGAAAGGATGGGCAGTCTGCCAGCGATCCGGGGTTAGCACTAGGGATATGCGGGGTTTCGGATTTTCGTGCAAGGCTTGCGAATTTCCCCCTCACCCTAGCCCTCTCCCAGAGGGAGAGGGGACCGATTGGGGGTTGCTCGAAAAATTTTCCGACCTGAACGTGCAGTGCCGAATCCGCAATCGACCCGGTATTTCAGACCCCAGTTCCTGTCGGCATCAATGCGGTCGGTCCCCTCTCCCTCCGGGAGAGGGTTAGGGTGAGGGAAAATCTCAAGCCGACCGAGTCAATCGGACACCCATGGCGCCCCCTTATTTTTTCTTCAGACACTCACTCATGAACGCCTTGCGCGCATCGCCGGTCAGTGCCTTGGTTTTCGCATCGGCATTACAGGTGGTCATCTTCTGCTGCTGCGGGGTCAGCTCCTTGCCATCGTTGGCCGCTGGTGCCGCTTTCAGGCAGGTGCTCATGAACGCCTTGCGCTCATCGCCCTTCAAACTCTTGGCGGTCGCATCGGCATTGCAGGTGGTCATCTTGTTCTGTTGCGCCGTGGCGGCGAAACCCTGGGAACACACAAGCAGCCCGATCATCAACAACGGCACACGCAACATCTTCATGGAGTTTTCTCCTTGTTGCCGCACCGATGGATGCGGCCTCTGTCGCAGTGTAGTCAAAGCTTGTTACACCTTCCTGCCCTCGAGGTGGCTGCGCCGATACTGCTCCGGCGTGCACCCGGCCTGGCGGGCGAACATGGCAATGAATGCCGAGCCGCTGCTGTAGCCGAGGTCGAAAGCGATTTCCTGCACCGAACGCGAGGTTTCCAGCGCCTCGATCGCCGCCAGATAACGCAAGCGCTGACGCCACTCGCCAAAGCTCATGCCCAGCTCGCGGACAAACTGCCGCGCCAGCGTGCGCTCGCTGACATGCACTTGCGCGGCCCAATGCGCCAACGGTTGGTTGTCGCCCGGCGCGGCCTGCAAGGCGTCGAGAATCGTCAGCAAGCCCGGGCTGCTCGCGTACGGCAGATAACATTCCTGCACCGGTGCCTGTTGCAGTTGGTCAACCAATACCTGAGCCAGACGCTGATCGGCCTCCTGCTCGGGGATCTTCACATCGCGGGCGGCGAAGTCCTTGAGAATCGCCTTGAGAATGTCACTGATCGCCAAGGTGCAGGCCCGCGCCGGCAATCGTGCGCAAACGCTTGGATCAAGACACACCGCGCGATAGTTGACCGGTTGATGGCTGTAGAAACTGTGCTCGACCTCGGGCGGCACCCACACCGCGTACTGCGGCGGCGACATGAAGCGACTGCCGTCGACATCCATGTGCAGCACGCCATGGGCCGCGTATTCCAGCGTGCCCCAAGGATGCCGGTGTGGCGCGGCATATTCGTGGGCATTGAAATCGGCGTAGCGGAAATACACCGCTGACGGCAGTTCGCTGAAATCGAGCAGATCGATGTGTTTGCTGTTCATGCTGTCCGGATGCAGAGGCAGGTTGTCTGGATCGCAGTATAGGCCTGCATCCAGACAGGCGATAATCGCCCTTCATCAACGTTCTGGTTTTGTCCCATGCAATACGCGTTTCCCCTGCTGGCGATTTTCATCTGGGCCGGCAACACCGTGATCAACAAACTGGCGGTCGGCGCGATCTTCCCCGCCGAGATCGGTTTCTATCGCTGGCTGCTGGCTGGCGTGCTGTTCACGCCATTCATGCTCTCGAAAGTGATCGCACACTGGCCGCAGATTCGGCCGAATCTGGGGCGGATTTTCGTCCTCGGCGTGCTCGGCATGGCGGTGTATCAGAGCCTCGCCTATTTCGCTGCAACACTGACCACCGCGACCAACATGGGCATCATCCTGTCGCTGATGCCATTGATGTCGCTGGCCATGGCGATCATCAGCCTCGGCCAGCGCCTGACCGCTGGTGCGCTGGTCGGTGCGGTGCTGTCGTTCGCTGGCGTGCTGGTGGTGGTGTCATCCGGCAGCCTCGGAGCGCTGCTGCAACACGGGGTCAATCTGGGCGATGCGATGATGCTGATCGCCACGCTGGCCTACGCGGTTTACAGCACGCTGCTGAAAAAGTGGCAACTGCGCCTGCCGCCGCTGGTCCTGCTGTACTTGCAGGTGCTGGTGGCGATTGTGGTGTTGTTTCCGTTGTTCGCGATGTCGCCGAAGACCGGTTTGAATCTGCAGAACGTGCCGCTGGTGCTCTATGCATGCCTGCTGGCTTCGATGGTCGCGCCGCTGGCGTGGATGCAGGCGGTGCAGCGACTGGGGCCGAGCCGGACGACGTTGTTCTTCAATCTGCTGCCGCTGATTACCGCGTTGATCGCAGCGCTGGTGCTGAAGGAACAGTTGGCGATGTATCACCTGGTGGGCGGTTTGCTGACCTTGGGTGGGGTGGTTTTGTCGGAGCGCTGGACCACCGTGTTGGGCCGCCGGGTCAGCGTTGCCTGATAAGACCCCTTCGCGAGCAGGCTCGCTCCCACATTGAAATGCAGACACCTGTGGGAGCGAGCCTGCTCGCGAAGAACGATGACGCGGTCTGTTTGGCTATAACCCTGCAGCCTCCAGCCGCGCCGCATGCTCGACAAACAGCCTTACCGGATCCGCGCCCTTGCCCACCAGTCCCAGTGACTGATTGACGATGTCGAAATGATCCAGCGGATAGTCATCACCGATCACCGTGCCCAGATGCGAGCTGTAACGGCCGACCATGCCATCGCACTGCCCCGGCTCACGGACGAAGGTCTTGGCAAACAAGCGACAACTTCGGTTGGTGCCGTCAAAAAGATTGCCGCCACGATCGGTTTTGCCCGGTTGCAGCGTCCCTGACCAAGAGTAATAGCGCACACCGTTGACCTCTTCCGGCCCCTGGCCGCCCCAGACTTCCGGCAGCCCTTGTGGATAACGCTGATTGAATAATGCAACGCCCGCCGTCGTTAGCGATTGGTGGGAAGCGTGGATATCCACCGGCAGTTTCGGACCGTGATAACCCGTGTCGAGCAATGCCATGACCCAGCCGATCAAGCGCAGCAACGCTTCGAGCAAGCGGCCCTTGGCACTGCTACCGGGATAGTGCTTTTCCAGATAATCAGCCAGCTCGGAACCATGATTCGGCCCGGCCACCGAAGTCACCGAGGCCACCAGATCCGGACGCTTCGCTGCCGCATATCGTGCGGTCAACGCGCCTTGGCTGTGGCCGAACAGATTGACCTTTTGCGCCCCGCTATCGCGCAGTATTTCCTCGATCCGCGCCAGCAACTGCTCGCCGCGCACTTCAGTAGAGTTGAGCGGCGAGACCTGCACCGCGACCACCGTCGCACCACCACGGCGCAAGGCCTTGATGATGCCGAACCAATACGGGTAAAGCACCAGCCGGATAAAGCCGAGCATGCCCGGCACCAGCACCAGTGGATAACGTGTCGACATGGATTACATCCTTGTGCGCGGTGAGTGGATGCCAGACCTGCAAGACGCCCGCCAAGCATCCACCTCGGCGATGACAACTCAACGATAAGCCTATTCCAGTCCGCCAGCACCCGCTCCACCGAAACCGGTCTGACTCTCCCGACATAGCAGTCTTCAGCAGTTCCTGCAGCGCGTCCGGCGTAAATCGCATAAAACTTTTCGCTTCGCTCAAGACTCACAACCTGGGTAGCGACCGCGTCTTCAGAACGTGGCGCCTATCGGATTAGCCTCCAGGAGAATGAAATGAGTGACGTGCATTTGTCTGATGTTCAAACCCTGCGCGAGCGCGCGCGGCAACACGTGGAAAACGGCGCGGTCACCGAGGGTTACAACGCCAACCGTGAAGAAATACTGCGTTTGCTCAACGAGTCGCTGGCCACCGAACTGGTGTGCACCTTGCGCTACAAGCGCCACTACTTCATGGCCAGCGGCCTGAAAGCCAACGTCGCCGCCGACGAATTCCTCGAACACGCCAACCAGGAAGCCGAGCACGCCGATCGCCTCGCCGAGCGGATCGTGCAACTGGGCGGTGAGCCTGAGTTCAACCCTGACCTGCTGAGCAAGATGTCCCACGCGCAATATGTGGCTGGCAACACGCTCAAGGAAATGGTTTACGAAGATCTGGTGGCCGAGCGCATTGCTATCGACAGCTATCGCGAAATCATCCAGTACATCGGTGACAAAGACCCGACCACCCGCCGCATCTTCGAAGACATCCTCGCCCAGGAAGAAGAACACGCCGACGACATGGCGGATATCCTCAACGACCTGTAATCACAGTCAGGCCGCATTCGCGAGCAGGCTCGCTCCCACCGGATCGCATTTCAATTGAAGGAATGCGTTCGAATGTGGGAGCGAGCCTGCTCGCGAAGGCGCCTTCAGAGACGCCGCATTACTTACTGGGTTTAACGGTCACCGGCGCCTTGCCCTGCTTCATCTGCTCCAGCAACGGTGCACATTGATTCGGCTCGCCACCGCTCGGCGCCACCAGTGCCAGCAACCCCGCCGCCGGTGCGGCGATCACGCCCAGCGCAACCATCCCCGCCCCGCGCAGCATCAACGGTACGGCTTTGACGCCGGCATCCGGTTTGATGAACTTGCCGCGCACATACAGCGGCGAGCGCAGCGAGATCAGGCGCCAGCCTTTGGATTCCGGGGTCACGGTCAGATCGAGTTGTTCGGTGGCCATGTTCGCCGTGCCATCGATGTAGATGATTGCGTTCTCGGTATCGAAGACAAACAGCCGTGTGGTCGCCAGGCCGGTCTTGATGTCGAAGTCCGCCGCCGCGCAATTGATCTTCACTTCCTTGTCGCCAAAGATCTTGCCGACCACGTAGTTACCGACGTTGAGCCCGGCCAGCTCCATCAACTCACGGCTGATTGCACCGTCGTTGATCAGCATCTTCAGATTGCCGTTGGCGCCGCCGAGCAGCTTGGCCACGGAGTTGCCCCGGCCACTGATGTCGGCATCGCCATTGAGCTCACCGAAACTGGTCTTCATCGGCTCGAAGGTCGGGAACAACTCTTTGAGTTTGAATTTGCGTGCGGTCAAACGCGCACGGCCTTCCAGCGGCTCGGTGCGGCCATTGAGGCGAATCAGCGCATCCAGCGTGCCGCCGGCGACACCAAAGCGCAGCGGTTCCAGGCTGAGCTCGCCGTCGTTGAGTTTCAGATGGGTATAGAGGTCGTTGAACGGCAGCTTCTCGCTGTGGACGATGCGTTTGCCGGTGAACTCGACATCGGCGTCCATGGCCCGCCAGCGATCGGTTTTGAATTCTTCGACCGGCAGGACTTTGTCCGCCGGTTGCTTGCTCGCGCCGCCACGGGCCTTTTGCTCGGTGTTGGAGTCGGCGCCGATCAGTGGCGCGAGGTCGGCAAACAGCAGTTGATTGGAGAGCAGCGCACCGCTGAGTTTCGGCCGTGGCTGGCTGGCCACGTAGGTCAGGTCGCCGTGGATGTCGCTGTCGCCGATCTTGCCGTTGAATTTTTCATAAGTGAATTTCGCCCCGGCTTCGTCATGCAGCCTGGCGATCAGGTGGCCGTCGGTGGAGTACGGTGGGGTGTCCGGCAGGGTCACGCCGGTCAGCGGGTAGAGATTGCCGAGGCTGTCTCCAGCGAGCTTGAGGCGCAGATCAAGAGCGCCAAGATTCAGCGGGTCAGTCAGGGTGCCGGCCAGTTCGATACGGGTATCGCCGATCTTCGCCTGGGCCTGCAACGGGAACGGCTTGCTCGCGTCCTGCAACGCCAGCAACCCGCCGATCTTGCCCTGCCCGGTGAGGTTCTGCCCGTGGTACTGGCCTTTGACCTTGAGCGCAAAGGCGTAATCCTGCGGTGCGCCGCCCTTGTCCTGAGCAGTTTTCGCCGCTTTGTCGCCGACGATCTCGCTGAATGGAATCGGCTTGCCGAGCGGGTCGATCAACACATCGAGATTGGTCTTCAAGGTCTGATCGTCGAGGGTCACGTGGCCCTTGTCGAAACCGATCGCGCCGATATCGACCACCCAGCTCGAAGGCTCGGCGTTCGGGTCCTTGGGATCGAATTTGAACGTCCAGTTGGCGCGGCCATCGGCCAGACGTTGCAGCTCGGCATTCGGCTCGGTCAGGTCGATGCGCGGAATCACCACGCGCTGGGCCAGCAGGGCCAGCGGCGAAATGCGCAGTTCAACGCGTTTGAGCGTGACCATCTGCGCCTGCTTCGACCAGTCCGGGTTGCCCAAGCTCAAGTCCTCGGCCACCACATGCGGCCACGGCACCCAAGAGCGCCAGCCGCCCTCTTCCGGCTCGCGCTGCCAGATCACCGCGAGGTTGCCATTGATGGCAAACGCCCGGTGCAGTTCTTCCGAGACTTTGGCATTGATGGTCGGTTTGATCCGGTTCCAGTCGAAGAACACGATGATCAGAATCAAGGCTGCCAGCAGCAGCACGAGGATGGCGAAGATCCAGCTGAAGATTTTTCCAGTGCGCGTCATGCACAAAGCTCCTGATCACGACCGCACGCCGATTACCCGACGCACAGCTGAAACGGCAGACCGAAGCGGCCCCTATGCAGTCTGTGACTGGCGAAAGGCCCGCAGGTTTAATCGAAAGGCAGTTTAAGCCATAAAAAGCGCAGCAAAACTGACCGATCGGTCGAGCAGCGTTACCGCGACCCGCACTTTTGCGAGGCACGAGTGAGTCGAAAATACCCACGACGGTGCAAAACCGTCGCCCGCAAAGGCCCGATCTAGAGCCTTCGCGCCGAACAATCAATTCTGTTGATTATTACCATTGCGTTTATGAACTTTTATATCGACATATCGAGAGTAGCATTGCCCTCGTACCCACTTTATCGCCCTCCCAAGGAGCCACTATCATGAAACGCCAATTACTGCTCAGCCTTACCCTGTCGATGCTAGCCAGCACTGCTTTCGCCCTGCCAGCTGCCGATCAGGCCACTCCGCAAGTCAAAGACAGCCACTCGGTGTTCAGCCAGACGCTCGCTGAAGACGGCTACGACAAAACCCCACAAGGCCAGACTCTGGCTGAAGACGGCTATGACAAGACCCCTCAAGGTCAGACTCTGGCTGAAGATGGCTATGACAAAACCCCACAGGGCCAGACCCTGGCTGAAAACGGCCGCAATCGTCTCGAAGAAAAAGGCCTTGTGGAAGATGGCTACGACAAGACTCCACAAGGTCAAGCCCTCGCCGAAGGTGGTGGTGATCGTGTAATCGAACGCAACAGCGCCGTGAGCTGAGCCTATGACGGCCCAGCGAAAAAGCCCAATCAGCGGATTGGGCTTTTGACTTTTCAGCTTCTGTGAATCCCTCGCTGCATGACTCCCCGTTCGACGCCGACAAAGCCGATTTGCTAGAGTGCGGCGCTTGTCCTGCCGAAGAACACACCCTGCGATGCTGCCCCGCGCCGAACAGAAACAACAGACCCGCAACGCCCTGATGGACGCTGCCCGCCACCTGATGGAAAGCGGCCGAGGATTCGGCAGCCTGAGCCTGCGCGAAGTGAGCAAGACCGCCGGCATCGTGCCCACCGGTTTCTACCGGCACTTTGCCGATATGGACGAGTTGGGTCTGGTACTGGTCAGCGAAGTCGGCCAGACCTTCCGCGAGACCATCCGCCTGGTGCGGCACAACGAATTCGTCATGGGCGGCATCATCGACGCTTCGGTGCGCATCTTCCTTGATGTGGTCAACGCCAACCGCTCGCAATTCCTGTTTCTCGCCCGCGAACAATACGGCGGCTCGCTGCCGGTACGCCAGGCGATCGGACGCCTGCGGGAGAACATCAGCGCCGACCTCGCGGCGGACCTGGCCCTGATGCCCAAGCTGCAACATCTGGACATCGCCGGTCTGAGCGTGATCGCCGACCTGATCGTCAAATCGGTGTTCGCCACCCTCCCCGACATCATCGACCCGCCCGCCGAGGCCTTGCCGGAGCATCTGACGCCGCAGGCGAAGATCACCCAGCAACTGCGCTTCATTTTTATCGGCCTCAAGCACTGGCAAGGGCTGGGCAGTACCGAGTAATCCCTTCTCCATCTGACACAGCGCAAAGCCAATGTGGGAGCGAGCCTGCTCGCGAAAGCGCTGGATCAGCTGAATACATCTGTCTGACACGGCGCATTCGCGAGCAGGCTCGCTCCCACATTGAACATCCGCCACAGCCTCGCTTTGGTGCATGACAAATCCTTCATGCACCAAAACCTTCCAGAATCGCCGCGCCTGTTGAAAGATCAGGCACGTGCCGACAGCTATTTCCTACAGATCGCCCGATTGGCGCGGCGCTTGCTCTAGCCCAATCAACGTTCATTGCTGGAAGCTTTCCGATGCTGGTGATTCATCGCAGAATCGACCCTCAACCCGTCTGGGCCGCCGAGCTGCACCTGACCTTCGAAGCGCGCAGCAAAAGCCGTTTGCGCTGTTTCAGTGCCGAAGGCGAAGACGTCGGGTTGTTTTTGGAGCGCGGCCAGCCACCGCTGTATGACGGCGAATGCCTGCAGGCTGAAGACGGCCGTGTCGTGCGCGTCTGCGCCCGCCCCGAACAACTGCTCCATGTCACGTGCGCCAATGCGTTCGAACTGACCCGCGCGGCCTATCACCTCGGCAACCGTCATGTCGCCCTGCAAGTCGGCGATGGCTGGCTGCGCCTGCTCGACGATTACGTGCTCAAGGCGATGCTCGAACAGCTCGGCGCGCAGGTCGAGGCTATCGAAGCGCCGTTCCAGCCGGAACACGGCGCTTACGGCGGCGGCCATCATCATTCCCGGCACGGTGACGAAGACTTCAACTACGCGCCAAAACTTCATCAGTTCGGCGTGCGCCTGTGAATCCGGCCTGGGCGCTGCTGCGTCTGGCCAGTCCGCAATTGCCGATTGGCGGCTACAGCTATTCCCAGGGTCTGGAAATGGCGGTGGATAATGGCCGGGTCCACAACCCGGACGGAGCCCGCCGCTGGATCAGCGATCAACTGCTGCTCAATCTCGCGCGCTTCGAAGCGCCGCTGCTGTTGGCGCATTGCCAAGCCGCAGCAGATGAAAACTGGGCCGAATTACGACAACTCTGCGAGAGCCACCGCGCCAGTCGCGAAACCCGCGAGTTGCATCTGGAGAGCCGGCAGATGGGTTACTCCTTGCAGCAGTTGTTGAACGGTTTGCCGGAACTCGACGCGCCCGCCCGCGACTTTCTTGACCAGACCACAGAACCGCATCTGGCCCTGTGCTGGGCACTGGCGGCACGCGCCTGGAGCATCAGCCCGCAGGATGCTCTTGCTGCGTGGCTATGGAGCTGGCTGGAAAACCAGCTCGCCGTGCTGATGAAAACCCTGCCGCTGGGCCAGCAAGCCGCCCAGCGCCTGACCAGCGAACTGCTGCCGCTGCTGCAACAGGCGCAGTACGACGCGACCCACATCAACCCCGAACACATCGGCAGCGCCGCGTTTGGCCTGTCTCTGGCGTGCATGGCCCACGAGCGCCAGTACAGCCGTCTCTTCCGCTCTTAGGGCTGTTTATTTTGGAGAATGAAATGGATACACAACCTCTGCGCGTCGGCATCGGCGGACCGGTCGGTTCCGGCAAAACCGCGCTGACCCTGGCCCTGTGCCTGGCCCTGCGCGAGCGCTACAACCTCGCCGTGGTCACCAACGATATCTACACCCGCGAAGACGCCGATTTCCTGGTGCGCAACGAAGCCCTCGCGCCGGAGCGGATCATCGGCGTGGAAACCGGCGGCTGCCCGCACACGGCGATCCGCGAAGACGCCTCGATCAACCTCGAAGCGGTCGATCAACTGAACCGGCGCTTTCCCGGGCTGGATCTGATTCTGGTGGAGTCCGGCGGCGACAACCTCTCGGCGACCTTCAGCCCGGAGCTGTCCGACCTGACCATCTACGTGATCGACGTCTCCGCCGGCGACAAGCTGCCGCGCAAGGGCGGCCCGGGGATCTGCAAGTCCGACCTGCTGGTGATCAACAAGATTGACCTCGCGCCACTGGTGGGCGCCTCGCTGGAAATGATGGACAGCGACACCAAACGCATGCGCAACGGCAAGCCGTTCGTGTTCAGCAACCAGAAAACCGGTCAGGGCCTTGAAGAAATCATCGCCTTCATCGAACGCCAGGGCCTGCTGACCGCCGCCTGATCCACTTATCAACAAGGAAGCTTATCCATGACACTCAAACGCATTCTTGGCGCCGTGGCGCTGCTGCTGACACCGGCACTGGCCTTCGCGCACCCTGGGCATGGCGACAGCGGCCTCGTCGCGGGCATCAGCCACCCGATCGGCGGTCTCGACCACTTGCTGGCAATGCTCGCCGTCGGTTTGTGGGCGGCGCAGCAACAAGGCGCGGCGCGCTGGGCGCTGCCGTGCACGTTTGTCGGCACCATGCTGCTGGGCGGCCTGCTCGGTTTTGAAGGGCTGGAGTTGCCGGCGCTGGAAAGCGGGATTGCTGCTTCGGTATTGGCGCTGGGCCTGGCCGTGGCACTGGCCGTGCGTCCGCCGCTGGTGATGGCGGTGGCAGCGACGGCGCTGTTTGCGCTGTTCCATGGCGTGGCGCATGGGCTGGAGCTGCCGGAAATGAGCAGCCCGTGGGCGTATGCGGCCGGGTTTGTCGCGGCGACAGCGGTTTTGCATGCGCTCGGTTATGGCGTGGTGCGAGTTCTTCCGCAGGCAGCGGCGCCGCTGGTGCGGTTGGCGGGTGCGGCTTCGGCGGCGACTGGGGTGTGGTTGCTCGCAGGCTAATCTCTATCGCCTGAGCCGGCCTCATCGCTGGCAAGCCAGCTCCCACAGGTTATTGGGTAAGTCCACAATTGTGTGAACACTCAATTTCCTTGTGGGAGCTGGCTTGCCAGCGATGACGGCCGATCAGACACCAAACCTTTAAAGGCTGCCTCTCTGCTACCATGTCGCGCAATCGCCCCAGCCCGTGACGCCCGCCCATGCCCCACGCTTCCCGCTCCACCGCCCTGCCCGAATTGACCGCCCTGTTTGGCCAAGTGCAGCAGCACTTCCTCGACGTGATCGTGCCGCTGTGGCAAGGCCCGGGCTGGAATGCCGACATGGCGTTGCCGTACGAGGCGCTGGACGCCGCGCATCAACCGCTGCCAGTGCAGCGCTATCGGGCGATGGCCTGCGCACGGCAGCTGTATCTGTTCTCCAGCCTGATCGGGATTGTGGATAACGCCGAAGTCCGCGCCGCCGCGTTGTTCCGTTCGCTGCAACGGCATTTCCATGATGCCGAGCACGGCGGCTGGTTCTACAGCATCGATGCGCAAGGCAAGCCGCTGGATCAACGCAAGGATCTCTACACCCACGCCTTCATCCTGTTCGCCTGCGCGCATTACTGGGACAAGTCCCGGGATTCGCTGGCCGAGTCGACATTGAACGCCGCGCTGGAAATCATCGGCCGCCGATTCGCCACCGGCGACGGTTTGTACGAAGCCTGCCTTGAGCGTGACTGGCTCACCCTGCAAACCGGGCCACTGCAAAATCCACTGATGCATCTGGCCGAAGCTTTTCTGGCCACCCTCGCCGTGCGTGAAGACCTGCAGACGCACAACGCCCTGCTTGAGTTATGCACAGCCATGCACAAGCAGTTCGTCGATCCGCAATATGGCGTGTTGATGGAGAAGCCGCTGGGCGCTGTGGATAACTGGTACGAGCCGGGGCACCAGTTCGAATGGTATTTCCTGCTCGAATCGTCGGCGCTGTTGCGCGATTCGAAACTGCACCGGGCGCTGGATCGGGCGTTTGCCTTTACCGAGCAGTATGGCGTGCTGGAGTCCTGCGGCGCGGTGCGGGCGATGCTTGATCTGGAAAGCAATGGACGGCCAAGGGATTCGACCCAACGGATCTGGGCTCAAGCCGAATACCTGCGCGCGCTGACCTTGCGGGCGGACAGCGAAGCGGTGGTACTGCGCCAGTTGCAGGCGTTGCAGCAGCGGTTTCTGCATGCCGGCGGCTGGCATGAGTGTCGCGATGAGAATGGAGAGGTCAGTCGCAAGGACATGCCTTCGACCACGCCTTATCATTTGGCGACTTGCTATCACGGTTTGGCTGCGTATCTTCGCTGACCGACCAATTGCTATCGCGAGCAGGCTCGCTCCCACATCTTGGAATGCATTCCCCTGTGGGAGCGAGCCTGCTCGCGAATGGCCTCAGCGCGGTATCAAGCCTTGTTACGCTCGATGGCAAACCCGGCCCAGGTCTGGCTCACCGGCATCAGTTCGAGGCTATTGATGTTGATGTGCGCCGGGGTGTTCATCACCCAGAAAATAGTCTCGGCGATGTCCTGCGGCTGGATCGGCTCGGCGCCGGCGTAAGTGGCGTTGTAGCGTTCCTGGTCACCGGCAAAACGTACCAGCGAGAACTCGCTTTCGCACAGGCCGGGTTCGATGTTGCTGACCCGCACGCCAGTACCTTGCAGGTCGCAACGCAGGTTCAGCGAGAACTGTTTGACGAAGGCTTTGCTCGCGCCGTACACGTGGCTGCCCGGGTACGGGTAGTTACCGGCTATGGAGCCGAGGTTGACGATACCTGCGCCACGGCCGTGGGCAATCAGCCGTGGCAGCAGCAGGCGAGTGGCGTACATCAGGCCTTTGACGTTGGTGTCGACCATGGTGTCCCAGTCATCCAGATCGCACTTGGGCGCCGGATCGACGCCGAGCGCCAGGCCGGCGTTGTTGATCAGGCCACGGAGTTTGGCGAAGGACGGCGGCAGGTTGGCGATCGCCTCCTCCATCGCCTTGCGATCACGCACATCGAGGACCAGACCATGCACTTCGGTCTGCTTCGACAGTTCGGCGCACAGGGCATTGAGGCGTTCTTCACGACGGCCGGTCAGTACCAGCTTCCAGCCAGCCTCGGCAAAACGCCGGGCACAGGCTTCACCAAAACCGGACGTCGCGCCGGTGATAAACAGGGTGTCGGACATCGTGTTCTCCTTGCTTCGGCCGCCACGGCAGCCCTTGGAATAGAAAATCAGCAGGCAGCATGCCCGCCCTCGCGAATACGGGCAACACTTGCCAGCTGTACAAAAATCAACCAAGTGCGCCAAGACCTTAGCCTGCGTGGCCTGCAGCCATGTGCACGCATGTTATCCACAATCTGCTCCACAGTTTCCGGGGGCAAGTGCCAACGTGCAAAGCCGCGCCACACAAGGCTTTGCGGGCGAAATGGAAAGTTTTTTGCTTGACCGTGAGGCGGGGGATGTGCGGGACAGGGCATTTTGCACGACGGACGGTGTCACCGGGTGATTGCGCGAGGCCAGCAATTACGGCGCTCCGCGAGGTCTTTCCAGAGTTTAGTCACAGACTTATCCACAGGCTTGCGCACAGGGAATTGCCATGTCTCTGCCCCCCAGAAAAAGGTTGACAACGACGCCGCGCGCTCCAGCAAAAATGCCTGATCAAAAAACAATCACAAGCCTGGAGGCCCCGGATTACAAGGCCTGCAACCATATACACCCACGTTATTCACAGCCAGTTCCACAGTAACCGGGGACAAGTCAAAACTGTGGAAAAACAGCCATTTGCAGCGTCTATATGTCGCGCTTTGGCAGCTTGGGGAATTTGTTTTCCACAATTTCGGGAATTAGCCAATTTACCTGTGGTGGATTCCAAAAAATAAAAAAGCCCCGGGACTCTCGTCGCCGGGGCTGTGTGCAACCGCGAGAAGAATCAGTGCCCGCCCAGATAGGCGTTACGCACCTCCTCATTCACCAAAAGCTCTTTGCCGGTGCCGGTCAGACGGATTTCGCCGTTGACCATCACATATGCCCGGTCCGACAGCTTCAGCGCATGGTTGGCGTTCTGCTCGACGAGGAAAATCGTCATCCCGGTTTTTGCCAACTCACGCAGCGTGGCGAAGATCTGCTTCACCACGATCGGCGCCAGACCCAGGCTCGGTTCATCGAGCAGCAACAGCTTCGGCCGGCTCATCAGCGCACGGGCGATGGCGAGCATCTGCTGTTCACCGCCAGACATGGTCATCGCCCGCTGATTGCGTCGCTCTTCAAGCCGTGGAAACAGCTCGAACATGCGCTGCATGTCCTCTTTGGCGTACTTGTCGCCAATCGGGATGGTGCCCATCAGCAGGTTTTCCTCGACGGTCATGTCGGGGAAAACCCGCCGCCCTTCCGGCGACTGCGCGATACCGTTGGAGGCGATGTAGTGCGAGGACTTCTGCGTGATGTCGACGCCCTGATAGAGAATCTGCCCGCCCGCCGCTCTCGGCTGGCCGAAGATCGACATCAGCAAGGTCGACTTGCCGGCGCCGTTTGAGCCGATCAGGCTGACGGTCTCGCCTTCGTTGATTTGCAGAGAAACGCCTTTGAGCGCCTGAATCGGGCCGTAGAACACGTCCAGATTGCGCAGTTCGAGGATCGGTTGGCTCATACCAGCTCCTCTTCATCGGCGCCCAGGTAGGCCGCGATCACTTTTGGATCGTTACGGATCGCTTCAGGCCCGCCCTCAGCGATGACGATGCCGTGGTCCAGCACCACGATGTGGTCGGAAATGCTCATAACCATGCCCATGTCGTGTTCGATCAGCACCACGGTCAGATCGTGCTCGTCGCGCAGCAGCCGGATCATCGCGCTGAGCGCTTCGGTTTCCTGAGGATTGAGGCCGGCGGCCGGTTCGTCGAGGCAGATGATCTGCGGCCGCGTGCACATGGCCCGGGCAATTTCCAGACGCCGTTGTTGGCCGTAGGACAGCTCACCGGCCAGACGGTTGGCGCAGTCCACCAGATCGACCACTTCGAGCCAGTAGAACGCGACATCCAGCGCATCGCTCTCGGCCTTGCGATAGCCCTTGGTGTTGAGGATGCCGGCGAGCATGTTGCGGTTGACCCACATGTGCTGCGCCACCAGCAGGTTTTCCAGCACCGACATTTCCTTGAACAGGCGAATGTTCTGGAACGTACGGGCGAGACCGGCACGGTTCACCAGGTGAGTACCGCCGAACATTTTGTAGTACATGCGGCTGAGGAAGGATTTCGGCGAGACGAAATCGGTCGGTTTGAACGACTCGCCCAGCAACTGGATGACGTTGGTCTGCTGGCCGCGCACATTGAGTTCGATCTTGCCGCCCGTGGCCTTGTAGAAACCGGTCAGGCAGTTGAACACCGTGGTCTTGCCGGCGCCATTGGGGCCGATCAGGGCGAAGATCGAATTGCGTTTGACCTTCAGGCTGACATCGCTCAAAGCCTTGATGCCACCGAAATGCATCATCAGTTTTTCAACAGAGAGTACGACTTCACTCATGGCGCAGTCCTCTCGTAGTGAATGGCACCTTTGCGTGGTTTGACCCCGGTGCGGCTGATGCGGATCAACCCGCGTGGTCGCCAGATCATCATCAACACCATCAGGATGCCGAACAGCAGCACGCGGTATTCAGCGAAGCCACGCAGCAGTTCCGGGGCGACGGTGAGCACGAATGCGGCGATGACCACGCCGATGGTCGAACCCATGCCGCCAAGCACGACGATGGCGAGGATCAGCGCCGACTCGAAGAAGGTGAACGAGGTCGGGTTGACGAAGCCTTGATAGGTGGCGAAGAACACCCCGGCCAGACCCGCCGTCGACGCACCGATGGTGAACGCCGAGAGCTTGACCAGTACGTGGTTGAGGCCCATCGAACGGCAGGCGATTTCATCTTCACGCAGGGCTTCCCAGGCGCGACCGACCGGCATCTTCACCAGCCGATGCTTGACGTACAACACCGCCAGCACCACCAGGAACAGCACCGCGTAGATGAAGTAATACTTCACGTCCGGGTTGTAGGTCAGGCCGAAGAACTCATGAAACGGCACCCCGCCATCCTTCGCCCGCTTGCCGAACTCCAGACCGAAGAACGTCGGCAATGGCGCCGGCATGCCGTTCGGGCCGCCGGTCAGCGACAGCCAGTTGTTCAGCACCAGACGAATGATTTCACCAAAACCCAGGGTCACGATCGCCAGATAGTCACCGTGCAGACGCAACACCGGGAAACCGAGAATGCAGCCAGCCAGGCCTGCGGTGATCGCCGCCAGCGGCAGCACGGTCCAGAAACCCAGACCCAGATATTGATAACCCAATGCCAGACCGTAGGCGCCGATGGCGTAGAACGCCACGTAACCGAGATCGAGCAGCCCGGCCAGACCGACCACAATGTTCAGCCCCAGCCCCAGCAGCACGTAGATCAAACCAAGGATGACCACCCCTAGCAGATAGGAGTTGGAGACAAACGGCACGATGATCGCCAGCACAATGATCAGCGGGATGATCCAGCGCAGCCGCGATTTGTAGTCCGCCGGCAGCACGTGCACACCGGAACCGGTGCTCTCGAATCCGTCGAGGATCTTCAAGCCTTTGGGGGTCTGCAGGAACAGGCTGAGGGCAAAGCGACCGGCCATGACGATGGCAATGATCCACGCCACACGGGTTGCTTCGAGGTTGAAGCTGTAGCCGTCGAGGACCACGCCGACAATCGGCCCGAACACGATCAGCGCAATCAGGCCGGCAAGAATCGCCTCGACCAGACTTTTTTTGATATCGATGGATTTTTCAGTGGTTGCAGACATCGCTTACACCTTCGACACAAGAGGACGGCCCAACAGGCCCTGCGGCCGGAAGACCAGTACGAGGACGAGCAGCGAGAAACTGAACACGTCTTTGTAGTCGGAGTTGACCAGACCGGAGAACAGCGACTCGGAGATGCCGAGGATGATCCCGCCGAGCATCGCGCCGGGCAGTGAACCGATGCCGCCCAGAACCGCTGCGGTGAACGCCTTGATGCCGATGATGAAGCCGGCATAGAAGTCGAACGTGCCGTAGTTCATGGTGATCAGCACACCGGCCAGTGCCGCCATGGCTGCACCGATGATGAACACGTAGGAAATCACCCGGTCGGTGTTGATCCCCAGGATCGAGGCCATCTTGCGGTCTTGCTGGGTCGCACGGCACATGCGGCCGAGCTTGGTGTATTTGATGATGTAGGTCAGCAGCCCCATGCCGACAAACGCGGCGATCAGGATGAAGACTTTGGTGTAGGTCAGTTGCACGAAGCCGGTGCCGACTTCAACACGCCAGGCACCGGTCAGCAGCGTAGGCACGCCCTGTTGTTTGGCGCCCTGAGCGATCTGTGCGTAGTTCTGCAAAATCAGCGAAATACCGATAGCGCTGATCAGCGGCGCCAGGCGGGTCGAGTTACGCAGGGGTTTGTAGGCAACACGCTCGATGACCCAGCCATACACCGCCGTGACGACGATGGTGAAGATCAGCGTGCCGAGCATCAGCAGCGGGAAGGATTCGATACCGAAGTAAGCCAGCAGAGCCAGACTGATTGCCGCCAGGTAAGCGGAAATCATGTAAACCTCGCCGTGGGCGAAGTTGATCATGCCGATGATGCCGTAGACCATTGTGTAGCCGATGGCGATCAGGCCATAGACCGACCCGAGGGTCAGGCCATTGACCAGTTGCTGCAGGAAAATACCATCCATAACGCAATCTCACGCAGTGAGAACCTGCGCGCCCATGACGCGCGGTTCTTCTAGGAAAAATACAGATGTACGTCGGAGCAATGTCGGAGCGTGATCAGCCCGATCGCCACTGAATCCTGTGGGAGCTGGCTTGCCAGCGATAGCGGTGGATCAGCCAACTTGTGTGTCGATTGACCTGACGCCATCGCGGGCAAGCCCGCTCCCACAGGGTTTCAAGTGAGCCGAGTGATCGCTTCAGCCCTTACTTCTGCTTTTCCAGCTGGTGGTATTTGCCGTCCTTGTCCCACTGGTAAACCACGTAGTCGGAGACTTTCAGGTCGCCTTTGGCGTCCCAGGTCTTCTCGCCCATCACGGTTTTCACCGGGTTGGCCTTCAGCCACTTGGCAGCGGCTTCGCCGTCGTTTTTCTTCGCGCCATTGAACGCTGCCGCCAGGGTCTGAACCGAGGCGTAAGCGTACAGGGTGTAGCCTTCAGGCTCGGTGCCGGCCTTGCGGAACGCGTCTACTACGGTCTTGCTTTCCGGCAACAGGCGCGGGTCGGCGCCGAAAGTCATCAGCACGCCATCGGTGAATTGCGGGCCGCCAGCGGTGGTCACCAGTTCGTCGGTCACGATGCCGTCGTCGGACATGAACTTGACGTCTTTCAGACCTTGTTCACGCAGCTGACGAACCAGCGGACCGGCTTCCGGGTGCAGGCCGCCGAAATAGACGACATCGGCGCCGGCGCCACGGATCTTGGTGACGATGGTGCTGAAGTCTTTCTCGCCACGGGTCAGGCCTTCGTACAGCACAGGCTTGACGCCGCGTTTTTCCAGCTGAGCCTTGGTGGCGTCAGCCAGGCCTTGGCCGTAGGTGTCCTTGTCGTGCAGCACGACGACTTTCTTGCCCTTGAGCATGTCGACGATGTAGTCGCCGGCAACGATGCCTTGCTGGTCGTCACGTCCGCACATACGGAACATGGCGCTGAGGCCGCGTTCGGTCACTTGCGGGTTGGTCGAGCCCGGAGTGATCGCGATGATCCCGGCTTCGTCGTAGATTTCCGACGCTGGAATGGTCGAAGAGGAGCAGAAGTGACCGACCACGCCGGCGACTTTCTGGTTGGTGAGGTCCTTGGCGACCGTCACTGCCTGCTTCGGTTCGCAGGCGTCGTCGCCTTTGACCAGGACGATTTTTTCCCCGTTGACGCCACCCGCCGCGTTGACCGCATCGGCCGCCGCCTGTGCACCCTTCATGTACTGCTCGCCGAATGCCGCGTTGGCACCGGTCATAGGACCCGCTACACCGATCTTGATATCAGCTTGAGCAAACGCAGAAACACCCAGCGCAGTAGCGACTGCGAGGGCCAGAAAGCCTTTCTTGTAAAACGTCTGGGACATGAGGTGGTGCTCCAAGGTTTTTTTTAGTTGGCACTGCGACTTCACTTCACTCAAAGCTCAGAGCAAGGCCCGTGCCATCGGTTTTTTATTCTTCAAAAAGTCGCTGCGTTGTTGTTATTTCGACTGTTTCGGTCCCATTTTCATTGGGCGTGCAACCGTCTAAACCGCGGAAGGTGAAACCATTTGTTTTTTCAGGCGCAACCCGCACGCGCCATCATTGCAACCGCAGCGGCAAACGACGTGCAACCAGCCTGTAACAGCCCGCGTCACCGAACTGCACACTGCTGGTGCGGTACTGCTACAACCCGCACCATTACAGGCTAGTCGCTGGATGCAAAAGCGCCGCTTGCGGCAACAAATTTCAACACTCAAATGACGATGCGCAGGCACTGGCCCGCGTGATACAGGGAAAACCCGGCCTCGTACAGGCAACTGCGCAAGCCCACACCGGCCAGGGGCTGCATCGGTGCGAAGGGAATCGGCAGTGCCTGCGGATCGCCGTTGCACAGGTAATCGGCGAAGGCTTTGCCGACGACCGTGCCGGTGGTGACGCCGCGACCGTTATAACCGGTGACGGCCACCAGTCCCGGCGCCGGCTCGAACAGACGCATCAGGTGATCAGGAGTAAACGCAATGCGCCCGGTCCAGGTGCATTGCCACTCGACCGGCTTCAGATTGGGGAAATAATGCCGCTGCACCCGATCGGCCCAGGCCTTGAGAAACCAGGTCGGTTTCTGATTGCCATTGCCGAGGCTGCCGAGCAACAGGCGCCCGTCCTTGTCACGGCGGATGCTGCTCAATACCTGACGGGTGTCCCACGAGCCCTGCCCGCCCGGGAGAATTTCTTGCGCAGCGTCTTCGGTAAGTGGCACCGAGGCGACCTGGTAGTAATAACCGGGAAAGAAATTGCGCTTGAGCTCGGTCCAGTCGCCTTCGGTATAGGCATTGGAGGCGATGACCACTTGTTCAGCGAGTACCGAACCTTGGGCGGTTTGCACCGACCAGTTCTGCCCGATGCGCTCGAGGCGAGTCACCGGCGAATGATCGAACATCTGCCCGCCGAGCCCGCGCACGGCATTGGCCAGCCCGGTGACATAGGCCATCGGATTGAGCGTGCCGGCGCGGCGGTCAAGCAACGCGGCGGCGATTTTCTGCGTGCCGGTGGCTTGCTCGCAGGCCTTGCCGGTGAGCAGTTCGACCGGCGCGCCACGGCGCTTCCACTGCTGCTCGCGACTGCGCAGATCCGCCTCGCCCTTGGCGTTATGCGCCATGTGCAAAGTGCCTTCGCGGCGCAACTGGCAATCGATGTTGTATTTATCCACAAGGCTGAACACCAGCGCCGGCGCTGCACCAAGCATGCGGTTGAGCTGACTGCCGACCGCCTCGCCGAACCCGGCTTCGATCTCGTCCGGAGGAATCCACATGCCGGCGTTGACCAGCCCGACGTTGCGCCCGGACCCACCATGCCCTGCGCGATGCGCTTCCAGCACGCAGACGCTTTTGCCTTTTTCCAACAGATGCAGCGCCGCTGACAACCCGGTGAACCCGGCGCCGATCACACAGACATCGACCTTGACCTCGCCACTGAGCGCGGCGTTATCCGGGCGTTGTGGCGTGAGCGTTTCCCACAGACATTCTTCGCGTAACGGCATTGCCAGACTCCAACAGAAACCCAACAAACACACAAACCTGAGTGAGCCCCCTGTGGCGAGGGGATTTAGCGAAACGTCGCAACGCCCCGCTGGGTCGCGGAGCGGCCCCAAAATTTCAAAAGCGACGACTGCTTCGCAGCCGAACGGGGATAAATCCCCTCGCCACAGTGCTCACTCCTACAGAGGATCTCCACCTGTCAGTCGAATGTAATGCCCTGCGCCAACGGCAATTCCAGCGAGTAGTTGACGGTGTTGGTCTGCCGGCGCATGTACGCGCGCCAGGCATCGGAGCCAGATTCACGGCCGCCGCCAGTCTCTTTCTCGCCACCAAACGCGCCGCCGATTTCCGCGCCGCTCGGGCCGATGTTGACGTTGGCGATGCCGCAGTCGCTGCCGACCGCCGACATGAACCGCTCGGCCTCACGCACATCGGTGGTGAAAATGCACGATGACAGGCCTTGCGGCACGGCATTGTTCAGGCGCAGCGCTTCCTCGAAATCGCTGTAGCCGACCACGTAGAGAATCGGCGCAAAGGTTTCGCTGCAGACCACATCGCTCTGCTCGGGCATTTCCACGATGGCCGGCGACACGTAATAAGCATTGGGGAATTGCTCTTCCAGTTGGCGCTTGCCACCGAACACCCGGCCGCCTTCGCTCAGCGCCTGTTCCAGCGCATCCTGCATGTTTTCGAAGCTGTGCCTGTCGATCAGCGGGCCGACCAGATTGCCTTGCAGCGGATGGCCGATGCGTACTTTCGAATAGGCAGCCTTGAGGCGGGTGACGATTTCTTCCTTGACCGATTCATGAGCGATCAGACGGCGCAAGGTGGTGCAGCGTTGCCCGGCGGTGCCGACGGCGCTGAACAGAATCGCGCGCACTGCCATGTCCAGATCGGCGCTCGGGCCGAGGATCATCGCGTTGTTGCCGCCCAGTTCGAGAATGCTGCGGGCGAAACGCGCGGCGACTTTCGGCGCCACTTCGCGGCCCATGCGCGTGCTGCCGGTGGCGCTGATCAGCGCAACACGCGGATCATCGACCAGCGCTTCGCCGGCATCGCGTCCGCCGATCACCACCTGGCAAAGGCTCGGTGGGGCATCACTGAAATTTTTCACTACGCGATCAAACAGCGCCTGACAGGCCAGCGCAGTCAACGGGGTTTTCTCGGACGGCTTCCACACCACCGGGTTGCCGCAGACCAGGGCCAGGGTGGTGTTCCACGCCCACACCGCGACCGGGAAGTTGAACGCGCTGATCACCCCGACCACGCCAAGCGGATGCCAGGTTTCGCGCATGTGGTGGCCCGGGCGCTCGGAGGCGATGGTCAGACCGTACAACTGGCGCGACAGGCCGACGGCGAAGTCGCAGATGTCGATCATCTCCTGCACTTCACCCAGACCTTCCTGAGTGATCTTGCCAGCCTCCCACGACACCAGCTCGCCGAGGTCGGCCTTGTACTCGCGCAACACTTCACCGAACTGGCGCACCAGCTCACCGCGACGCGGCGCCGGCACCTTGCGCCAGTGCTCGAATGCATGATCTGCGCGACTGATGTGCTGCTCGACTTCGGCCGCGCCTTCCCAGTTCACCGAGGCAATTTCGCTGCCATCGATGGGCGAATGCACCGGCACTTTGCCGTTCTGGTACAGCGCCGGGTTGACTCCCAGACGATCAAGCAATGCGGCAACCATCGGTCTCTCCTCAAACAAAAACAGAATGTGTGCGGCCATCCTTCGCATGGCCGGGCAGGCCTTTAGTTGTAGCCTCACTGCGGCGATGCAACAAACGACCTTTACGCCAGATATCATTCCGTTTATTCATGCTGCCTAGCGAAAGACAAGAAAAAGGACTGGCTATGCTGAACAAACGCCACTTGCCCTCGATCACGGCGCTGCAATGCTTCGAGGCCGTGACCCGGCACCTGAGTTTTACCCGCGCCGCCGAAGAGCTGAACCTGACCCAGAGTGCGGTGAGCAAACAGGTCGCACAGCTTGAAGAGCTGTTGCAGCACTTGCTGTTCCGCCGCGTGCGTCGGCGCTTGCAGATGACGCCGGCCGGGGATTTGTATCTGGTCGAGGTCAGAAAAATCCTCAGCCAAGTGGAGATGTCGACGCATTACCTGCGTTCCTACGGCGGCGAAACCGAAGTCCTGCGCGTTTCCACCCCTTCGACCTTCGGCGCCCGTTGGCTGGTGCCGCGCCTGAAAGGCTGGCGCCTGCGCCATCCGTCGATTCATCTGGATCTGTGTAACGAGCAGGAAGCCGACGATCTGTTGCAGGGGCGCAGCGATCTGGCCTTCTATTTCGGCCAGGCTTCGCGACCGGGCACCGAATGCCTGAAATTGTTCGGCGAACAACTGGTGCCGGTCTGCGCCCCGGGCAGCCTGCCGGACACGCCATTCACTGACCCGACGCAACTCACCGACCTGGTGCTGCTGCAAAATGCCTCGCGACCGCAGGCCTGGCACGACTGGTTCGACAGCCAGGGCTACCACACCGAACACAGCTACCACGGGCCGCGTTTCGAAACCTTTTACATGTGCATCCGCGCCGCCCAGGTCGGATGTGGCGTGGCGCTGCTGCCACGGTTTCTGGTGGAAGAGGAATTGGCCGAAGGCAAACTGGTCATACCCTGGCAGCATGCGATGCCCAGCAGCGATGCCTATTACCTGGCCTACCCGGAGCACGCGGCGGAAGTGCCGAAGGTGCGGGATTTTGTGAAATGGATGCTTGAACAAATCGATAGCCCGGTGTGAGGTCAACCGGGATCCCTGTGGGAGCGAGCCTGCTCGCGAAAGCGTCGGGTCAGCCACATCATCTTTAACTGACACACCGCATTCGCGAGCAGGCTCGCTCCCACAGTGGATCTGCGCCGCTCTGAAAAAATGCTGGCAATCCCCACCGCCGATATGCGCCACTAGCGCCATCGATATAGACCGCGCCAGGCGCGGCGCAACTGGAGACCCGTTTATGAGCGAGAGTGTGTTTGCCGATCGCATCGTGCAGAACCTGCTCGACACCGACTTCTACAAGCTGACGATGATGCAGGCGGTGCTGCACAACTACCCCAACGTCGAAGTCGAATGGGAGTTCCGCTGCCGCAATGCCGAGGATCTGCGCCCTTATCTGGCCGAGATCCGCCACCAGATCGAGCGTCTGGCCGAGCTGAGCCTGAGTGCTGATCAGTTAAGTTTTCTCGAGCGCATCAGCTTTCTGAAACCGGATTTTCTGCGTTTCCTTGGCCTGTTCCGCTTCAACCTGCGCTACCTGCACACCGGCATCGAGAGCGGAGAACTGTTCATCCGTCTGCGCGGGCCATGGCTGCATGTGATCCTCTACGAAGTGCCGCTGCTGGCGATCGTCAGCGAAGTGCGCAACCGCTATCGCTACCGGGAGACTTCGCTGGAGCAGGCACGCGAACAGCTGTATCGCAAGTTCGACTGGCTGACCGCCAATGCCTCGGCCGATGAGCTGTCGCAACTGCAGGTTGCCGATTTCGGCACGCGCCGGCGCTTTTCCTTTGGCGTGCAGGCCGAAGTGGTCAACGTCCTCAAGCATGACTTCCCGGGGCGTTTCGTCGGTACCAGCAACGTGCATCTGTCCCGCGAACTGGACATGAAACCGCTGGGCACCATGGCCCATGAGTGGATCATGGCCCATCAGCAACTAGGCCCGCGTCTGATCGACAGCCAGATCGCCGCGCTCGACTGCTGGGTGCGCGAGTACCGTGGCCTGCTCGGCATTGCCCTCACCGATTGCATCACCACCGATGCGTTTCTTGGCGATTTCGATCTGTTCTTCGCCAAGCTCTTCGACGGTCTGCGCCATGACTCCGGGGACCCGGTGGCGTGGGGCGAAAAGTGCATCGCGCACTACCACAAGCTCGGCATCGACCCGATGAGCAAGACCCTGGTGTTCTCCGACAGTCTGACCCTGCCGAAATCGTTAGAGATTTTCCGCGCGCTGCACGGTCGCATCAATGTGAGCTTCGGCATCGGTACCAACCTCACCTGCGATATCCCGGGTGTCGAACCGATGAGCATCGTGCTTAAAATGACCGCCTGCAACGGCCAGCCGGTGGCGAAGATCTCCGACGAGCCTGGCAAGACCCACTGCAAAGATCCGAATTTCGTCGCCTATTTGCGACATGTGTTTCAGGTTCCTGCCGAATCCAGTCTATCTAGCAAGGAGTGAATTCATGCAAGCCGTACAGCGTGAGATTGCTGAGCAGCTCAAGGTGCAACCACCGTTCGCCGACGATCAGGCCCTGCAGGCCGAAGTCGCCCGGCGCCTGACGTTCATCCAGGAATGTCTGGTCAATTCCGGGCTCAAGACCCTGGTGCTGGGCATCAGCGGCGGCGTCGACTCACTGACCGCCGGCCTCCTGGCCCAGCGCGCGGTACGTGAACTGCGCGAAAAAACCGGCGACGACCGCTACAAATTCATCGCCGTGCGCCTGCCGTATGAAACCCAGTTCGACGAGCACGACGCCAAGGCCTCGCTCGACTGCATCGCCCCTGACGAAATCCACACCGTGAACATCGGCCCGGCGGTCAAGGCGCTGGCAGCTCAGGTGTCGGCGTTCGAAGGCAAACCGGCGGCGTCGGTGGACTTCGTGCTGGGTAATACCAAGGCGCGGATGCGCATGGTGGCGCAGTACACGATTGCCGGAGTGGCGGGCGGTCTGGTGATTGGCACCGACCATGCGGCAGAAGCGGTGATGGGCTTCTTCACCAAATTCGGCGACGGCGCCTGCGACCTCGCCCCGCTCAGTGGCTTGGTGAAAAATCAGGTGCGCGCCATTGCCCGCAGCTTTGGTGCGCCGGAATCGCTGGTCGAAAAAGTCCCGACAGCCGACCTCGAAGATCTTTCGCCAGGCAAGCCGGACGAAGCGGCGCATGGCGTGACCTATGCCGAGATCGATGCGTTTCTGCACGGTGAAGCGGTGCGGGACGAGGCGGCGAAGATCATTGTCGACACGTACAACAAGACTCATCACAAGCGCGTGATGCCGTTTGCGCCTTGAGGTATGGAAATGCCTGCACGAGCCTGTAGGAGCTGACGAGTGCAACGAGGCTGCGATCTTTTGATCTTGCTTTGAAGATCAAGATCAAAAGATCGCAGCCTTCGGCAGCTCCTACACAAAAAAAGCGTCCCGGGGGGACGCTTTTTTTGTGCCTGGTTTACTTGACGACGATAGTGCCTTTCATCATCGAGATGTGCCCAGGGAACGAGCAGAAGAAGCCGTAGTCACCGTCAGCTACCTTGGCCACATCGAAGGTCACCGAATCGGTTTCCTTGGCGCCGATGATCTTGGTGTGCGCGATGATGCGGGCGTCGCCATCTTTCAGGTAGTTCTTGTCGATACCGGCTGCCAGGCCGTCGGTAGCGATTGGCTGCATGTCAGCTTCTTTGCTGATCACCAGGTTATGGCCCATGACGTTCTTCGGCAGGCTGCCGGAGTGGGTCAGTTCGACGGTGAAGGTCTTGCAGCTCTTGTCGATCACGATTTCCTTGGTGTTGAAGGTCATCTGATCGGTGGAATCAACGGTGGTTTTGCACTCGGCAGCCATCAATTGGCTGCTGGCCAGCGCCAGCAGGGATACCGCAACAACTTTGGAAAACATGGTGAATCTCCAAGGCAGGGTTAACAAAAACACTAGTGGTGGAAAGACTGCCTGAAATCATCGCAAGTTCATATGACTTGAGTCAAAAATTGTATACAACTTTCAGGCTATGACACTCATCGACACAATCTAACGGCCATTTCGTACGGCCAGCCCTATGATCGGCCCACCTACTGAAACGGAGTGCCAGTCATGTTCTTTAATGGTCTGTTATGCAGCTTGCTCGCCGCCTACGCCTGTGGCGCCAGCGGTACTTTTGAATCACCTGAACGCGAAGTCTAGTCCTTGGAGCGCAGCGTGCCAGCCGTTACCCTGTGCGCCTGATCGACTCAGGAGTAACGCATGTCGCTGAAATCCGTTTGTGTGTTTTGCGGTGCCAACGCCGGTACCGTGCCGGCTTACACCGAAGCTGCCGTGGCCCTTGGCCGTGCATTGGCCGAGCGAAATCTGACGCTGGTCTACGGCGGCGGCGCGGTCGGCTTGATGGGCATTGTGGCTGATGCCGCGCTGGCCGCTGGCGGCGAAGTGATCGGCATCATTCCGCAAAGCCTGATGGACAAAGAGATCGGCCACAAGAGCCTGACGCGCCTGGAAGTGGTCGACGGCATGCATGCGCGCAAGGCGCGGATGGCCGAACTCAGCGATGCATTCATTGCCCTGCCCGGCGGCCTCGGCACGCTGGAGGAGCTGTTCGAAGTCTGGACCTGGGGCCAGCTCGGCTACCACGGCAAGCCTTTGGGGCTGCTGGAAGTGAACGGTTTCTACAGCAAACTCACGGCTTTTCTCGATCATATCGTCGGCGAAGGCTTCGTTCGCGCGCCACACCGTGACATGCTGCAAGTGAGCGAATCGCCAGATTCCCTGCTCGACGCCCTCGATCAGTGGCAGCCGACCGTCACACCCAAGTGGGTCGACCAAAAACCCGGTTAACCCCCGGACACCGATACAGGGCAGAATACGCGCCGCTCAACCTCACCTTCGACCCCAGAGGATCGCCCATGGCCAAACCCAATTACTCCTTCGCCAAACGTCAACGAGACCTGGCAAAGGAACAGAAGAAAGAGGAAAAGCTTCAGCGCAAGAAGCAAACCGCTGAAGAAGCGGCACTGAACCCTGACGGTGAAGTGGCGACCGATGATGATGTTGATGCATCCGATGCACCGAAAGATCAGACGCCCGACGCCTGAGCCCCACCGGGTTTGATGATCGAATCAGACCCTGCGGATTTGTGACGGGGCTGGCGGTTTTACTGCCGGCCCTCACAGCCCTGCTTTCTCTGACACACCAAAATCCCTGTGGGAGCGAGCCTGCTCGCGAAAACGGCGTATCAGTTACAAATGTATTGGCTGACCTGACGCTTTCGCGAGCAGGCTCGCTCCCACATTTGAAGACTCATCAATTCTGAGGCATCACCGTAACCCGCACTTCCGGGTCGTGATTACCGCCACCGAGAATCACCCCACGCAGCGGCGACACATCGGAGAAATCCCTTCCCCACGCCAGCGTGATGTGTTCCAGCGCCGGCTGCACATTGTTGGTCGGATCGAAATCCACCCAGCCCGATACCGGACAGAACACCGATACCCACGCATGCGAGGCGTCGGCGCCGATCAGGCGTGGCTGTCCCGGCGGCGGCTGGGTCAGCAGGTAGCCGCTGACATAACGCGCCGCCAGACCGCGCGAGCGCACACAGGCCAGCATCAGATGAGCGAAGTCCTGACACACGCCGCGTCGACGCTCCAGCACTTCCACCAGCGGCGTCGCCACCTGGGTGGCTTCGGCATCGAAGGTGAATTCGCTGAAGATCTTCTGCATCAGCGCCTGCACGCCGAGCAGCAACGGTCGCCCTGGCGGAAAACAGCTTTGCGAGAACTCGACGAAGCTGCGCTTCAAATGCACATAAGGTGACTGGAACCGGTAGCGACAGGCTTCGAGCAAGTCGGCGGACAACGGCTGACTGCTGTAGGTCAGCGCATCGCGGGTCTGCTCCCACGCCGGCGACTGATTGAAATCCAGCGCCGGGCGCGCCAGCACTTCGACCGTCAGCCGGGCGTTGACCTGCAATTGGTCATGGGGCCGCTCAAAGGCCAACCGCGTCAGCGGATTGCCGAAAACATCCAGCTCATCCCGGCGCATGGTCGGTTCGGGGCTGATCAGCAACTGCTGCTCGGTGCAGCGTTGCCAGCTGCATTCGCGCGGCCACAGGTGCGCCAGTTGCTGTGCGAGGGAAACCGGGCTGTCGTAGTGATAACAGGTGTCGTGGAAGATCTGATATTGAGCACTCATCACACGGACACCGTTCGCTGGCTGACATCATCGACATGGGCGAAATGGCGCAGGGCTAGACGATCCGATACCTGGCCGCTGGCTTCGGCGATTTCCTGCAACAGATCGGCCAGACCATCCAGCGCGGCACGTACGCTGGATTTGCCGAACAGCGGGTTCTCCAGACAACCGAGATCAAACCGCGACAGACGTTCGACCAACTGTGGCAGCGCAGTTTCGCGAGGTGCGCCGAAGTCGTCGTTCAAGCGTTTCAGCGTGCGGGTAACCAGTTTCAGCTGAAACAGCACCGCGTGGGGGTTCTGCTCATCCAGCAACAGCAGATCGAGCACCGGAATCAGTTGCGCCACCGCCAGATAGCGCGAGCGATAGGTGATGCTGCTGTTACCCAACTCCAGCAACCACTCAAGCCCCGCCTGATCGAACGCACCCGCACCGCGCAGAAATGCGGCGAGGCTGCTGCTGAGAAATTGCAGGCGTTCGATGCGCCGGCCAATCATCAGAAAGCGCCAGCCTTCATCGCGGGTCATGTCATCCAGCGCAAACCCCGACAGCGCTGCCAGCGACATCACCAGACGGTTGAGAAAATCCAGCAGTTCGCCGAAGTCCGGTTCATCGACTTCCAGCTCCAGCGCCTCGCGCTGCAATTCGACCAGCGCCTGCCAGTTTTCCCGGGACAGCTTGCCGCGCACTTGCGAGGCGGCCCATTGCAGGCGTTGCAAGTTGGAGCGCAGGCTGAACGACCAATCCTCGCCCAGCAACGCAGCGAGCAGGCGCTCCGGCAGTTCGCCCTCATCCGGCAACAGCGCCAGCCGCTCGCCGAGATCGACCGCTGCTTGCAGCGCCTGCGGATCATCGCCATCGACGTAACGCGTGAGCATGATGCGCAGCAGCCGCGCGCTGTCGTCACAGCGCTCGCAGTAGCGGCCGAACCAGAACAGATTCTCCACCACCCGCGACGGCAGGTACGGATCGCGCCGTACCAGATCGTGCACGCCGACATTGCGCTGCGCCTTCCACTGCTCGCCGCTCGGTGCACGGTCGCTGAGCACCCAAGTGTCCTTGCTCGCCCCGCCGCGCTGCATCGACACCACCTCGGCATCGGCGTCGGCCGCCACTCGGGTCAGACCACCCGGCAACACGCGGTAGCCGTCGTGGCTGGCCACCGCATACATGCGCATACCGATCGCGCGGGGTTGCAGATGACCGTCTTCGGCTTGCCAGACCGGCGCCTGCGAGAGTTGCGCGAGTTCTTGCGCGACGTAGGCATAAGGCCGTGCCTGCATACGCTGCGCCAGCTCGAGGCGCTGGCTTTCATTCAAGTCACGGCCGAAAACAGGCGCGAAGCTCTGCGACGGGAACGCCGGTTTGATCAGCAGCTCCGGGAGTTTTTCCAGCGCTTGCGCCAGCACCGGCGCTTCACCGCACCACCAGGTGGCGATCGACGGCAGGATCAGTTCTTCGCCGAACAGGTACTGATTGATCTTCGGCAGAAACCCCAACAGCCCCGGCGATTCCAGCACGCCGCTGCCCAGCGCATTGGCCACCAGCACCCGCCCCTGACGCACCGCCTCAAGCAGACCGGGGACGCCAAGCGCCGAGTCGGTACGCAGTTCCAGCGGGTCGCAGAAATCATCGTCGAGGCGGCGCATGATCGCGTGCACCCGGCGCAGGCCACTGAGGGTTTTCAGGTAAACGGTGGCATTGCGCACCGTCAGATCGCCGCCCTCGACCAGCGGATAGCCGAGCTGGCGCGCCAGATACAGATGTTCGAAATAACTTTCATTGAACCGCCCCGGTGTCAGCAGCACCACCAGCGGTGCGTCATCGCCCTCCGGTGCCTGACGGGCCAAAGTTTCCTGCAAGGTGCGGAAGAAACCGGCCAGATGCTGGACCTTAAGATCCCGGTACAAATCGGGAAAGGCGCGGGAGACGATGGTGCGGTTTTCCAGCGCATAGCCGGCCCCGGATGGCGCTTGGGTGCGATCGGCAGTGACCCACCAGCGACCATCCGGTGTGCGCGCCAGATCCACGGCATACAAATGCAAAAAGGCTGATTCGGGCGGGGCAATGCCCTGACAGGGCCAGAGAAAATTGTTGTGTCCGAATACCAGCTCGGCGGGCAGCAGGCCTTCGCTGATCAACCGCTGCGGACCGTACAGATCCGCCAGCACTGCATTGAGCAAGCGCGCACGCTGAGCGATGCCGGCGGACAATTGCTGCCATTCATCTGCCGCGATCACATGGGGCAGCAGATCCAGCTCCCACGGCCGGTCAGCGCCCTTGGGATCGGCATAGACGTTGTAGGTAACGCCGTTTTCCTGAATCTGCCGCGCCAGCAAGGCTTGGCGCTGCACCAGTTGCGCCGGACTGCTGCGCTGCAACTGATCGAACAGGCGCCGCCAATGCGAGCGCACCGCGCCGCTGCCGTCGAGCAGTTCGTGATAGGTGCCCGCGGTCAGCGGGTAGCGGTCTAGCAGGTCAGGCATGGAAAGCTCGGCAGACAGCAGGGAACGGTCAGACTAACGCAGGCACATGACACGCGGATATACGAAAAATCCGCGTGTTGCGTAGGCTCTAGAAACGGCGCAGATCGATGGTCATCGGTAGCTCGTCATTGATTTCTACTTTGGGTACGGGAAGTTTCCCCGGCGTGTGTCCGAGGCGGAAAAACCGCGCCATGCGCCGGCTCTCCGCTTCATTGGCATTGACCGGCAAGGTTTCGTAATTGCGCCCGCCGGGATGGGCCACGTGATACTGGCAACCGCCCGGCGAACGCCCCATCCAGGTATCGAGCAGGTCGAATACCAATGGTGCGTGCACCGCTATGGTCGGATGCAGACAGTTGGCTGGTTGCCAGGCCCGAAAGCGCACCCCGGCGACAAACTCGCCTACTCGTCCGGTCGGGTGCAACGGCACCGCGACGCCATTACAGGTCAGCAGATAGCGCTGTGGCGGCAGGCCGTTGAGCTTGACCTGCAAGCGCTCCAGCGATGAATCGACGTAGCGCACCGTGCCGCCCGCCGAGCCCTCCTCGCCCAGCACATGCCAAGGTTCAAGCGCCTGACGCAGCTCCAGCTCGATGCCATTGACGGCGTAGTCGCCGACCTTGGGAAAACGAAATTCCAGATGCGCCGCGAACCACTCGGCGCGCAACGGGTAGCCAGCGTTGTTGAGTTCGACGATAACGTCGGCGAAATCCTCTTCGATAAAGTGCGGCAGCAGAAAGCGGTCGTGCAGCTCGGTGCCCCAGCGCGCCAGTTTCGCCGGCGCGTAAGGCTCGCGCCAGAACCGCGCGACCAGCGCCCGCAGCAACAACTGCTGAGCCAGACTCATGCGCGCATGGGGCGGCATTTCAAAAGCGCGCAGTTCCAGCAAGCCAAGACGCCCGGTGGCGCCGTCCGGTGAATACAGTTTGTCGATGCAGAATTCGGCGCGATGGGTATTGCCGGTGACGTCGATCAGCAAATTGCGCAGCAGTCGATCGACCAGCCACGGTGCACATTCCTCGCCCGGTTCCGGCATTTGCGCAAAGGCGATTTCCAGTTCGTACAAGGCGTCATTGCGCGCCTCATCAACCCGTGGAGCCTGGGACGTCGGACCAATGAACAGCCCGGAAAACAGGTACGACAGCGAAGGATGGTTGTGCCAGTAACTGATCAGGCTGCGCAGCAGATCCGGCCGCCGCAGAAACGGTGAGTCCGCTGGTGTCGCGCCGCCGAGGACGAAATGATTGCCGCCGCCGGTACCGGTGTGGCGCCCGTCGATCATGAACTTTTCGGTGGTCAGGCGGGTTTGCCGTGCCTGTTCATAGAGAAACTCAGTGCGCTCGACCAACTCGTCCCAGCTTGCCGATGGCTGCACGTTGACCTCGATCACGCCCGGGTCCGGAGTGACACGGAAATTGCTGAGGCGCGGATCACTTGGTGGTTCATAGCCTTCCAGCAGCACCGGGCAATGCAATTCTTCGGCAGTGGCCTCAATGGCCGAGACCAGTTCCAGATAATCCTCGACCCGCTCCAGCGGCGGCATGAACAGATACAGCCGGCCTTCGCGGGCCTCGGCGCAGAATGCGGTACGGGTCAGCCAGTCGGCGGACTCATCGATTTTCGGCACCCGCTCATCCAGCGCAGCAGGTTCGCCGTGCACACCGAGCTGCGCCGGATCCGGCAGTTCAGCGAAGTCCTGATTCGGATCGTTGGGATAGATGAACGGATATTCCGCCGCTTTCACCCACGGCTGCGAGGCCAGCGGCAAGCGGTAACCCAGCGGCGAATCCCCCGGCACCAGGCGACAGTGCTCGTCACGCAGATACCAGCGCCCGCTCTGCCATTGATCGCCCTTGGCCGTGCGCGCCAGCGGCAGCACCTGGCCGATCACCTTGTTCAGGCCCTGACTGAAGACCTTGCGCAATCGCGCGCGCTCCAATGGCTCTTCCAGACGCGAATCTTCGGCGCTGACGTTGCCGGGCAACGCGCCCTCGCGCCAGAGGTAATAGAGATGATCCTCGTAAGCCGGGAAGACGAAGCGCGCAGGCAACTTCAGACGCTCGGCGACGCTGGCGAGAAAGCGTCCGGCCAGTTCGCCGTCGGCGCCATAGTCCTGCTGTTCGTCGGCGATCAATGCGTCGTTGTGCCAGATCGGCTGACCGTCGCGGCGCCAGTAACAATTGAGCGACCAGCGCGGCAATTGCTCGCCGGGATACCACTTGCCCTGGCCGAAATGCACCAGCCCCTGCGGTGCATATTGCTTGCGCAGGCGCTGAAACAGTTCGGCGGACAGCCGACGCTTGTCCGGCCCCAGTGCGGCGGTGTTCCATTCAGCGCCGTCCGGGTCGTCGATGGAGACGAAGGTCGGCTCGCCGCCCATGGTCAGGCGCACATCGCCTTCGAGCAGGTCGGCATCGATCTGCCGGCCCAGTGCCTGGATCGCCCGCCACTGTTCATCGGTGTAGGGCTTGGTGACGCGTGGCGCTTCCCAGATTCGCTCGACCGACATTTCATGGCTGAACTGCGTCTCGCAAGGTTCGACCAGACCACTGATCGGTGCCGCCGAGGACGGATCGGGACTGCAGGCCAACGGAATATGCCCTTCCCCGGCGAACAGCCCGGACGTCGCATCAAGGCCAATCCAGCCGGCACCCGGCAAATACACCTCGCACCAGGCATGCAGGTCGGTGAAGTCGACTTCAGTGCCGGACGGGCCGTCGAGGCTTTTCACGTCGGCGGTCAGTTGAATCAGGTAACCGGAAACAAACCGCGCCGCCAGACCGAGATTGCGCAACAGCTGCACCAGCAACCATGCCGAATCACGGCAGGAACCGGAGGCGTGTTGCAGTGTGTGCTCAGGAGTCTGCACGCCGGGCTCCATGCGGATCAGGTAGCCGATGTCTTCGCTGAGGCGCTGGTTGAGCGCCACCAGAAAATCCACCGCAGGCAGCGGCGTGCGGTCGATGGAGTCCAGGTAAGCCTTGAACGTTGGCGTCAGCGGCAGGGTTTCGAGGTACGGCGCCAGCTCCTTGCGTTCATCGGCGGCGTAGCTGAACGGAATTCTCTCGGCGTACGGTTCGAGGAAGAAGTCGAAGGGATTGAACACCGCCATTTCCGCGACCAGATCGACTTCGATGCGCAGCTCTGCGGTTTTTTCGGGGAACACCAGACGTGCCAGGTAATTGCCCTGGGGGTCCTGCTGCCAGTTGATGAAATGCTGCTCGGGCGAGACTTTCAGCGCATAGGAAAGAATTCGCGTGCGGCTGTGGGGCGCCGGGCGCAGGCGGACGATCTGCGGGCCGAGTTCGACAGCGCGGTCGTAGCGATAATGCGTGACGTGATGCAATGCGACATGAATCGACACGGCGTGCCTCCTGCGAGCCTTGGGCGTATGGGAAAGCGCGCAAGACTTATGCCATGCACAGGCTTGCGCGCTTTCGCGAAATGCTCAAGGCAGTACAGCACCAAAACCGGGCGATGCGAGGAAATGCTTGGACTCAGTTGCACGCAAATGTTGCGGACGCTGATTCTTGCGGTGTTTGATCGGACGCTTTCGCGAGCAGGCTCGCTCCCACATTTGGAATGCGTTCCCCGGTGGGAGCGAGCCTGCTCGCGAAGAGGCCAGAGGCATTCCCACGCGGAGCGTGGGAACGATCAGCAAAACGCCAACCCGAAGGTTGGCGTTCTGTTCAGCTCAAGCAGTGTTTAGCGCGGCACGACCGGCTTGCGTGTCGGCTTCGGCCCTTTGCCTTTGGCCGCATCCTTGCGCTCCTTGGCCGCCTGCTGGTTGCGGGCGAAAGCCGCAGCCTTGGCCTGTTCACGCTTGTCCCACGGATTACCGCCATCACTGGCACGCGGCGGCAGACCGGTGTGCTGGGTGAGAATCTTGGTGGTCTTCTCTTTGGCGACCTTGTGGCTGCCGGCCGGCGTCGAGTTCTTGCGACGGGCGCTCTGGTAGCTGTCGGTGGCAGGCTGATGCGCCGGGATCAGTTGATCCTTGCCCGGGCCGATCAGATCGGCGCGGCCCATGCGGATCAGCGCTTCACGCAGCATCGGCCAGCCTTTCGGGTCGTGATAACGCAAGAACGCCTTGTGCAGACGACGCTGATCTTCGCTCTTGACGATGGTCACGCCGTCGCTCTTGTACGTCACCTTGCGCAGCGGGTTCTTGCCCGAGTGGTACATCGCCGTGGCGGTGGCCATCGGCGACGGGTAGAACGCCTGCACCTGATCGGCGCGGAAGCCATTGCCCTTGAGCCACAGAGCAAGGTTCATCATGTCTTCGTCGGTGGTGCCCGGGTGGGCGGCGATGAAGTACGGGATCAGGTACTGCTCCTTGCCCGCTTCCTTGGTGTACTTCTCGAACATGCGCTTGAACTTGTCATAGCTGCCGATGCCCGGCTTCATCATCTGGTTGAGCGGACCTTCCTCGGTGTGCTCCGGGGCGATCTTCAGATAACCGCCGACATGGTGAGTCACCAGCTCCTTGACGTATTCCGGCGACTCGACGGCGAGGTCGTAACGCAAACCGGAGGCGATCAGGATCTTCTTCACACCCGGCAGGGCGCGGGCGCTGCGATACAGCTGGATCAGCGACGAGTGGTCGGTGTTCAGGTTCGGGCAGATACCGGGGAACACGCACGACGGCTTGCGGCAGGCGGATTCGATTTCCGGGCTCTTGCAGGCGATGCGGTACATGTTCGCAGTCGGGCCGCCGAGGTCGGAAATCACGCCGGTGAAACCCGGCACCTTGTCGCGGATCTCTTCGATTTCGCGAATGATCGACTCTTCGGAACGGTTCTGGATGATGCGGCCTTCGTGCTCGGTGATCGAGCAGAAGGTGCAGCCACCAAAGCAGCCACGCATGATGTTCACCGAGAAACGGATCATGTCGTAGGCCGGGATCTTCTCCTTGCCGTACGCCGGGTGCGGCACACGGGCGTAAGGCATGCCGAACACGTAGTCCATTTCTTCGGTGGTCATCGGAATCGGCGGCGGGTTGAACCAGACATCGAGCTCGCCATGCTTCTGCACCAGCGCACGGGCGTTGCCCGGGTTGGTTTCCAGGTGCAACACGCGGTTGGCGTGGGCGTAAAGAACCGGGTCGTTGCGCACCTTCTCCATCGACGGCAGACGAATCACGGTCTTGTCACGGGTCATGCGCGGGCTGGCCAGGATCTGCACGACCTTGGCTTCCTGCGGATCTTCGACCGGGCCTTTTTCCTGCTCGATGGCGCAGGCCTGGGTGTCCTGGGTATTCACGTACGGGTTGATGATCTTGTCGACCTTGCCCGGACGGTCGATGCGCGTGGAGTCGACTTCGTACCAGCCCTGTGGCGTGTCGCGACGGATGAACGCGGTGCCGCGCACATCGGTGATGTCTTCGATCTTGTGGCCCCACGACAGGCGCTGGGCAACTTCGACAATGGCCCGCTCGGCGTTGCCGTACAGCAGAATGTCGGCGCTGGCGTCGATCAGGATCGAGTTGCGCACGCGATCCTGCCAATAGTCGTAGTGGGCGATGCGGCGCAGCGAGGCTTCAATGCCGCCGAGCACGATCGGCACATGCTTGTAGGCTTCCTTGCAGCGCTGGCTGTAGACCAGACTGGCGCGATCCGGACGCTTGCCGGCCATGCCGCCGGGCGTGTACGCGTCATCGGAACGGATTTTCTTGTCCGCGGTGTAACGATTGATCATCGAGTCCATGTTGCCCGCCGCGACGCCGAAGAACAGGTTCGGCTCGCCGAGCTTCATGAAGTCGTCTTTGGACTGCCAGTTCGGCTGCGCGATGATCCCGACGCGGAAACCTTGCGACTCCAGCAGCCGGCCGATGATCGCCATGCCGAACGACGGATGATCGACGTAGGCATCACCGGTAACAATGATGATGTCGCACGAATCCCAGCCGAGCTGATCCATCTCCTCCCTGCTCATCGGCAGGAATGGCGCTGGCCCGAAACATTCGGCCCAATATTTTGGATAGTCAAATAACGGCTTGGCTGCTTGCATGTCGACGACCGGTGTTGAAGTGAAAAATCGCGGGCGCGGAATATAGCACAAATTTTGACCAATTCCGACGACGGTGGTCGGTTTCTCTGCGAGCTGGTCTCGCGCAGCCAGCCCGCGACACATCACGAGTTTTCGCTGAGCGTACGACGCACCAAAACGGCAAGGAAGCCGCCCGCCCGCAGCACTCCCCCGGGAGTAACGGGGCATTCAACGTAAAGGAAGACAGGCAATGTCACCCAAACCGCCAATCAGAGGCATCACTACCGTCTCGATCCATAATCCGCGACCCGATTATTCGCTAACCCGGCCTGGTTTCCCCCTGTCCTTCGATGGCACGTCGGGGCTCAGGATTCCCACGCGCCCGACGACAACGATCGCAACAGCGATCGATCACGTGCTCAACCACATTATCCCCATGCCTGCGCGGGCGGCGGTCAGAACGGCGGCGGTAGCGCAATCTGTTGCCTTTGTGCACGACCGCCCTTTGAAGGATTACTGGATCACTTCGCTGGTTGTGCTGCCGGCGGCCGATGCCGAAGGCATGTCGACGCTCAATGGACGCCAGTATGTCCAGGTACCGGAGGGTGGCACCGTACAGGTGAGTCTGGACTCGGCCAGCGGTTTCTACCGGGCAAAATTGCCCAGCGAATTGCACGCGTCGGGACCGCTATTGCGCTTCGATACCGACAGCCGTCTCTGGCAGCCCATCGACACCTCGGCGCCCTCCACCTACCCCTTGTCCACGACCCGGCTGGAGGCGTTTCGCACCGATCTGGATTTCAGCACGGTCGAGCCGGACGGCGATGGCCTGTTGCGCTTCAACGGCAAACTCTATGTGCAGATCGAGAGCTACGCCTATCAGGTTCTGCATGATCTCGAGGCCTCGACACCGCACAGAGCGGTGATGCGCATCGTTCGCCCTGAAGATCCGATCGCCGCCGATGCGACAAACGTTTACGTCGCATCACGTCCCGGCAGGTCGGAAGCAATTACTTTCAACGCTCAATCCGGCTGGCGCGGAACCTCCTTGACAGGTGTAGCCGGAATGCCGAGAGGCGCAGCGGCGCGACCCTCAGACTTATGGCTGCATCTGGAGGTGACAGTCGCACTCGAGGGTATCAACAAGCGGATCAAGCAGGATCAGGATAAACGTGAACAGCTGATAAACGCCTGGCTGGAGGCGAGTAACGCGCAGGGAGAGCATGCGCAAACCGTTCGACGCGAAACAATGGCGCTGCTTGATCGCGAGGTTCACTGCCACAAAGAACTGAAACACCTTGGAAAGGCGCTGAAATACTACGAGGAGCAAAAATCCTCGATCAAGCGCTTCATGAAGCAGGACGCTTACCTGAACAACATAATCAGGCTGCAAAAAAAACAGATGCTCGCCTATCAGCAACTGATCGAATGCGGCTTGACGCGCCACGCCCTGGAGGGTCCGATGATCGACCTCGACCCGGAGCGGCTGCCGCGAACAGTCAACGTTCTGGGCAGGATGCTGAGTCATCTGAAAGAGCGCCAGCAAATCGCCGACAATCTGGTGAACAAATGGCGGGTCTCTCCAGACGAGTTCAGCGCGGATGTTCTTTCACCAATGGACACCCATAACGTTGTTGCCTCCTGGGTCCTGACCAAAAGTCTGATGCTGGATACCCCACAATCGGCCGGCAACGCCCCTCTGGCATCGGAACTGGCCACCCGCTTTGGTCAGGTGACCTTTGTTTACGGAGCGCTTGGCGCAGTTCCCGAGGTTTCCCACCCTGCCGTATTGAATAACCTGTTCCAGGAATGCACAGCCATCCGCCACTGGTTCGAACGCCTTGATCTGGCACCGGGGGAGCAGCACGCCACTTCACGCAGGGAGATCACTGCGGAAATCGAAATATTCGAGCAGACGCTGGTAGGCCGCTTGAACCAGTTTCTCCATCAGGCTGACCGTCCGGTGCTGACGTTCGACCAGCAGAACATTGATTTCGAGTTCATTCCGGCCCAGGACAGAAGCGGTCTCCAACCGCCGCCCAAGCTCATCTTTCGGGCAAAGAAAAACGGCGTCTACAAGCTCAATGTCGGCGAGTCTCGACGCACCGCGCAAAACGAAGAGGTGATTGAGGTTCGCGACCTCCACAATCCCAGGCAGCCGTCACAGACCTATGACCGAGGACGCGGTGAATGGCGTTCGCCGCGGACAACGCCGCAGAGGAGCTTGCCGTCATTGGTTGCCGAAGCCACTCGGCACCTTGACCGTGTCGACGCGCATGTCCGCGCTGCCCTCCACGAAGAACGGCAAAGAAACCATCCGGACAACATTGTCGAGATGCTCGAAAGCAGCGCCGGGGCAATGGATGACACCGTGTTGCAGTTGCAGCGGGCGGAACCGGCCCATGATGAGACCGCCGCGCTGATTCGGCGCCTGCAGGACGCCAGTGAACGTCTGCGCAATGAGGGCGAAACCATCCGCCTGCGAATCTATAAGGACAAGCATGTTCTGAACGTCGACCGACTGCTGTACCTGATCGACAAGGGCCACGTGAACGCCCGGAAAATCGAGAGCCGATTGAAACGTGGCAAGGGTTCGGACCGGCAATATCTCGACATCTATCTAGTCACCGATGCACATACCCACGATCCCCTCTGGCACGCACATTTTCATTATGCGAGACAGGATTCCCCGGACTTGAATTTCAACGTGCGCGGCGCGCATCTGAAAACCCTTGAACAAAGCAGCAGGGGTATTCAATCGCAGCGCAGGGAAGAACTGGCGCAGCGGCCGCATCAACCTGTCTGGCGCGAATATCTCGATGGACGCACAGCGCAGAAAATCTTCGACCTCGCCGCCGCCTCCGCTCACCCGATGACACAGCCTCAGGCAATGACGCCGAACAGGCCGGCAGCTTCCGCTGAAGAAGCTACCGTGCAACGACTACAAGGAATGTAAGACATGCCAAGCAAACCGCCGTCGAAAGTGACGCTTCCCGGTCATTCACATATTCGACCGGACACATCCATGGATACGCCCCCGCCACGCCTCAACCTGACCCCGCGCCCCGGCCTGGATCCGACCACGTTGAGCGGCCCGTCAATCCGCGCGAACAGGCCCACAGACGGTATCGATCCTGATGCAATCGTTCCTGCTCCCAACGTCACAGTGCAGGCGATTGCTTCAATGCATGACGCCTTCGCTCATGTGGGCCACCCGCCTGAGCATTACCGGCTCAGTGCAACGATCGGCTTGCCCGATGCCGACGCTGAAGGCCTGAGAACATTCAAGGGCCGCCATTACGTGGAAATGACCGATGGTGGCTTCGTGCAGGTGGGCAAGGATGCGCAGAGCGGCCTCTGGCGCGCCAGGCTGGCCAGTGAATCGATCCCCTCCGGACCGCTGATGCTGCACGACCCCGAGAGTGGTCGATGGCATGCGCTGGAATTTTCGCAACCAAGCACCTTCGCTTTATCGGGGGCGCGTCTGCAGGCGTTTCGCACGCCGCTCGACTTCAGCACCAGCTCACCCGACAGCGACGGGCTGCACCGCCATGACGGCAAGCTCTATGCAGTGATCGATAATCACGGCTATCAGGTCTTGCACGATCCCGATGCATCGACGCCTCTGGCCGAAGTGATGCGCATCGTTCGCCCGCAAGATCCTGTCGCCGCCGACGTAGACAACATCTACAGCGCTACGCGCCCTGGCAGATCCGAGCCTGTGGTGTTCGATGCCCGTCAGGGCTGGCAAGGCATCTTAGTCGGCGGAGCCGGCGGAATGCAGCGTGGCAGTCCCGACCAACCGGCTTCACCGGGGCTGCGGGAACGGCTCAACACCGCGTTCAACCGACTGCGCACGCCACAATCGCGACTGCGAAAACTTTATCCCTCTCTGGACAGCGAGCAGATCCGCACGCTGCTGAGCCCCCACAGCGACGATGTACAAGGCTTCTTGACCCGCGTCGAGACTGAATACAAGACCTTGAAGCTGGAACTCGCGACGTGGCTGAAGACCAGTGCGCTGGCCGGCGGGGCGACCCATCCCTCGGTGGAGCGCGCCGCGCAAGAGATCAAGCGTTGCTGGAAACGGCAGACGGGAACAACGCTGCAGCTGGATCTTGACGGCGTTGGCATCGCTGCGCTCTCGGCAGATTTCAGCCATGTACGCACGCTGCACTTGCAGGCGGTGGCATGGTCGGCGGGCTCCGAAACTTTTCTCAAGCGGTTCACAGCCCTTGAGCGCTTGAAAATCAACGCTTCGGCGCTCGATACACCGCCGGCGAACCTCACGCAGATGCCCGGCCTGAAGGAACTGGACCTGCGAGCGAACCGCATTGAACTGAGCGAGCAAACCGCCGGCGAGCTGGCTTCGCTCAGCCAACTGGAAAACCTTGATCTGTCGGACAACCCGCTGGGCAAGACCCTGGACTTCAGCGGCATGCTCCAGCTCAAGACCGTGAGTCTGCGCAACACCGGGCTGGATGAATGGCCAACGGGGCTGCGAGATCAGCTAGCGATAGAGTCAATCGATCTGCGCGACAACCGATTGCGCGAAATTCCGCAGGCAATCATCAATCCGGCGAGTGATCAGTTGCTCGACATCGCCAACATCAACCGCGTCACCCTGATCGAAGGCAATCCCTTCGCCAGCGGTTATTGGCGGCGGCTGGAAGTCTATTGGCAGCGGGTTACGGCGCAATACCCGGCACTGATCACCAGCGCACGCACGGCTGCATTCCGGATTGATGGCGACATTCCAGAAGTCGCCATGCTGCTGCAGATGCATCCAGAGAGAACCCCGCAAACTGCCCGGGAATACCTGATCGGTCTGGGGGATGATGCAGAAGCCACGATCAGCCGGCGTTTCGAGGAGTTCAAGGTGCTCGACGCACAGCTGCAGGCTTACGTCGCCGACAGCACGTCGGCAGCATCCAGCGCCGCCGGCCAGGAAAAGCTTCGGGCAGAATACATTGCCCGGACTATCAAGGACTGCTGGCTCCAGGAATCGACGTCGCTCATGCTGCCAGCAGTGAACGGACCGCTACCGTCACTGACTGCCGACTTCAGTCGGTTGAAAATGCTCATCCTCAATAACGTCGTCTGGTCCGACACTGCCGACACGTTCCTGTCGCGGTTGCCTGATCTGGACATTCTGACGATCACCCGCTCCGGCCTGAAAAAATTGCCCGCAGCCATCAGCGGGATGAGCCGGCTCGCCCACCTCAATCTGACTGAAAACCAGATAAAACTCGATGAGCACAGCGCTGGTGCATTGAGTGCATTGCATCAGCTGGTTACCGTCAAGCTCTCTGACAACCCACTGCAGATACCGCCCGATTTCAGCGCGATGTCCGGACTGCAGACACTGGAGCTGAGGAACACCGGAATCAGCGAGTGGCCCCTCGGGCTGGCTGACAAGACCACCTTGACCGGCGTCGACCTCAGCAACAATAAACTGCGCATCGTCCCCGACGCGCATATCAACCCGCCTGCCGATCAATTGGCCGTGGTCGCGCGGATCAACAACCGCACGCTGATTGAGGGCAACGACTTCCCTTCGCCTTACTGGAGAAAGTTCGATGGCTACTGGCGAAGACTCAATGAACTGCATCCCGAGTTGATGACTCCAGCCCACCCCGCCGTATTCGATACTGAGAACTCGCGAGCGCAACGCTACCGAAGACTGTTTCCGGGCAAAAGCATCAAGGCCTGCCGGGATTTTATCTGGAGCCAAGACAAGGGCACTGTCGCGACCAGGCTGTTGGCGCTCGAGCAGGATTTCGCCGTGCTGAAAAACCAGTTGGATGACTGGGTTTTTTCCGGAGGCAGCAATCGTCTGCGCTATATCCGCGTCAATCAATTGCACGCCAACACTCAAACCCGCAATGAGCGCATCGAGGCACGTGACCGGATCATCAGTTGCTGGCGACGTGAAACGCCCGAGCAACACGCCTTCGACGGCACGCCGATAGGTCTTGAACTGGATTTGAGCGGTTTGACACTGCCAACCCTGCCGGATCTGAGCAGCGACTTCAGCCATGTCGGCTCACTCAAACTCAACAACATGAATCTCACCGAATCCCCGGAAGGTTTCCTGACCCGCTTCCGGCATTTGCGCTGGCTGAACATGGCGAACAATCGACTCAGGGATCTCCCTCCGGCCATCGGCGAGATGCACGGGATGACGCGGTTGTTCCTGCAGGGCAATCAACTGGAACTCACCGCCGAGACCGCGCAGATACTGGCCGGGAGAACCACTCTGAGGGCCTTGTGGATTCACGACAACCCGCACTTGAGCGTGAGCCCGGATTTCAGTGCGATCACTGACATGCGCGAGGTCGACATGTCCAATACGGGCATCGAAAGCTGGCCAACCGGACTGTTCGATCAGCCCCTGCTGGGCAAGGTCCATCTGAACGACAACCGGATCACGAGTCTGCCCGACTTTGTCGTCGCACCGGCAGCGGATCGCCTGACGCATTCGATTCAGGTCAACAGTGGCACTCAGATAAGCGGTAATCCCCTGAGCGCATACACACGAGAACGCCTGGCCGGCTACGGTGAATGGCTGAACCGCTCCGCAGCATCGCTCTACAATCCATTGAACCTGCTGACGACTTCTCTTTCGGCAGCCCACCCGCAAGCAGTGGCAACGAACTCTGTTTCGGTCTATCCGCAGTTGACCGTCGGCATGACGGCAGACGAGGCGATGATTCGCGCCGAGCAATTGAACAGGCTCAAAGCACAGGTGGGCTCAGATGGCTTTTTCAACATCATTTCCAAGCTCGCCCACCATGCCGATTTCCGCCGACAGATCTGGGACGTGGTCGATGCGATCAGCGAGAACAGCGTGCAGACACGTGCGCTGCGCAGAGACGTTTTTGATCGCGCCTGCGAGGCTGGCTGCACTGACCTTGCCGCTGCCACGTTTACAGACATGCAAGTACTGACCATGACGCACAAGGCGCGAATGCAGGCGAGGCAAGACGGCGATGGTGCTCGATTGGTGGACCTGTCCAGAAGCCTGTTCAGACTCAGACAGGTCGATGATCTGGCCGCAGCCGAAATCGCTGCGAGCAGGGCAATCGTCGACGATCCGCAAACTTCAGCGAGGGAGCGCAATATCCATCAGCTGCGCTTGCGCGACCCGCACGAGATGACGATGGCCTACCGCTTTGGGCTCAAGGATCGGCTGCAGTTACCGTTTCAGCCGCAGACACTGTCCTTTATCGGCATGGCCGGCGTCACATCGCCGATGCTGGAAGTGGCCTACCGAAAGGTCATCGCCTTGAACGACTCCCCCGATGAGTTTCAGGCTCTGGTATCGATGGATTTCTGGCAGGACTTCATCACGCACAAATACTCGTCCCGGTTCGACGCCGCACGTCAGCCCTATCAACAGAAACAGGCCGCACTGGACGCGCAGTCTGCGACAAATGCCCTGACCGAAACCGAATATCAGGCGCAAACCAATGACGTCACAGCACAGCTGGCCATCAGCGAAGCGACGCTGATCCAGGCACTGACCCGCGAGGAAATTCGCCCCGGTGACGGAGTCGAAACAACTGCAAGCAGCGAGACGGCAGCTTCGGCCGATTGAAACCGACCACGACAGCAGGCCGGATGATCCGGTCTGCTGTTACTCGTCGTCGTCGAAGTTGTAACTGCCCGGCGCGAGGTTTTCGAAGCGCGTGTACTTGCCGATGAACGCCAGCCGAATAAACCCGATCGGGCCGTTACGCTGTTTGCCGATGATGATTTCGGCAATGCCCTTGTGCTCGGTTTCCGGGTGATACACCTCGTCGCGATAAACGAACATGATCACGTCGGCGTCCTGCTCGATCGCTCCGGATTCGCGCAAGTCGGAGTTGACCGGGCGTTTGTTGGGGCGTTGTTCGAGGGAGCGGTTGAGCTGCGACAGGGCGACTACCGGGCAGTTGAATTCCTTGGCCAGCGCTTTCAGCGATCGCGAAATCTCGGAAATTTCGTTGGTGCGGTTGTCACCGCTGGAACCGGGGATCTGCATCAGTTGCAGGTAGTCGATCATGATCAAGCCGACATCGCCGTGCTCACGCACCAGACGCCGGGTCCGCGCGCGCATTTCCGAAGGGCTGATACCGGCGGTGTCATCGATGAACAGTTTGCGATCGTTGAGCAGGTTCACCGCTGACGTCAGGCGCGGCCAGTCGTCATCTTCGAGCTGGCCGGAACGCACCTTGGTCTGGTCGATTCGGCCGAGCGAAGACAGCATACGCATGATCAGCGATTCGCCTGGCATCTCGAGGGAGTAAACCAGGACAGCCTTTTCGCTGCGCAACACGGCGTTTTCCACCAGGTTCATCGCGAAGGTGGTTTTACCCATCGATGGACGGCCGGCGACGATAATCAGGTCGGACGGCTGCAAGCCGCTGGTCTTTTCATCGAGGTCGGTGTAACCCGTAGACAGGCCGGTGATGGCGTCGGCGGTGTTGAACAGGGTATCGATCCGGTCGATAGCCTTGGTCAGCAACTCATTGACGCCGACCGGGCCGCCGGTCTTCGGCCGCGCTTCGGCGATCTGGAAGATCTGCCGTTCGGCTTCATCGAGGATCTCTTCGGCGGTGCGGCCTTCGGGGTTGAAGGCGCTGTCGGCGATCTCGGTACTGATGCCGATCAGTTGGCGCAACGTCGCACGCTGACGGACGATCTGCGCATAGGCCTTGATGTTGGCGACGGACGGGGTGTTTTTCGCCAGTTCGCCAAGATAGCCGAGGCCGCCGACTTGCGACGTCTGACCTTCCTTGTCCAGCTGTTCGGCAAGGGTCACGACGTCGATCGGCGAGTTCTGATCAGCCAGTTTGGCGATCGCTCGGAAGATCAGACGGTGGTCATGTCGATAGAAATCGCCATCGGAGACTTGATCGAGCACGCGTTCCCAGGCGTTGTTGTCCAGCATCAGACCACCGAGTACGGCCTGTTCGGCCTCGATGGAATGCGGCGGCACCTTCAGGGCAGCGGTTTGCAGATCGTATTGCTCGGGAGCGGAGATATCGTTCATGGCCACTTGAGTGTTGGATGAAAAGCAGGGAATTCAGAAAGACAAAGGGCACGACCTGTAAACAGGATCGTGCCCGATGTTAACCGTCTGACGGACAAGCCGCCAGCCGATCGATGTTGCTTAAGCTGCTACCACGACAACGCGTACGGTGGCTTCAACTTCGGCGTGCAGGTGCACGGCCACGTCGAATTCACCCACGTTGCGGATGGTGCCGTTCGGCAGACGAACTTCGCTCTTCTGCACTTCAACGCCGGAGGCGGTCAGTGCGTCAGCGATGTCGTGAGTACCGATCGAACCGAACAGCTTGCCTTCGTCGCCAGCGGTGGCAGTGATGGTCACTTCCAGCTCAGCCAGTTGGGCAGCACGGCTTTCAGCCGATGCCTTACGGTCTGCGGCGGCTTTTTCCAGCTCGGCGCGACGCTCTTCGAACGCAGCCAGGTTGGCAGCGGTCGCAGCGGTAGCCTTGCCGAAAGGCAGCAGGTAGTTACGGCCGTAACCGGCCTTAACGTTTACTTTGTCGCCCAGGTTGCCCAGGTTGGCGATTTTTTCCAGAAGGATCAGTTGCATGTGAAAATCCTCTAACTTTTAACCTTCACCGTTCGCGCTGTCGGTGTCTTTCGACACGTGACGACCGCGAAAATCAATCAGGCTGTCGACAATGGCCAGAACCACGAGCAACGGATAGATCAGCTGCATGAACAACAGCAGCGTGACGTACAACCCCACCAGCCAGAAACCGGCCAGTCGCTTCTGCCCGACCAGCCCGTGAATCAGGGCCAGCCCGGCGAACACCAGCGGTACACTGCACAACGGCGTCAACATGGCCATCTGTGCACCGAGATTCGGGCCCAGAAGCATCAACGCCAGCAGTAACATCGCCGGCCCCAGCGGGATGCGGATGGCGCGAAACTCGCGACCGAAACCACCCGGGTTGTACAACAACGCCTGCCAATGCCGCCCGACAATCAGGCTCAGCACGCTGACGATCTGCAACAAGGCCGCAATCAGTCCGGTCAGGACCGGTGCAATCAGGGACGCGAAACGCGCTTGCTCATCGACCGACAATTGCTTGTAGGTCTCACCGAGAAGTGCCGGCATGACCTTTATGAGGGCCTGCGCGAGCATCTCGATCTGGGCCGCAAACGCGACCCCGAGCACCACTGAAAACACCACTCCGATCACTACGCTGACCAGCAGCGTGCGGACCCAGGATTCGCTTGCGCGCAAAACCAACGCAAGCCCCGAAGACCCCAGCAGCACCAGAAGTGCCCGTGGGTCATCGGCATACAGCCACCAGATCAATGCCGGCAGCAGTCCCAGTGACAGAACGCCAAGGGCGTCCGTCAATCCGCGCCGCAGCAGCACAAGGCTCCCGGCGGCAGCACCCAACCAATACAACAACGGCAATGTTGCACATCCGGCCACCACGAGAGTGGCCTGCATTCGGCCTCGCATGATGAACTCAGCTAAGGCGCGCATGCATTCAATCCTTTGCTACTTGTCGACTGCCCGGTCTCAGCGGCCGTGGCTGTCGGTGTAGGCCAGCAGGGCCAGGAAGCGGGCGCGCTTGATAGCGGTGGCCAGCTGACGCTGATAACGAGCTTTGGTACCGGTGATGCGGCTTGGAACGATTTTGCCGGTCTCGGATACGTAGGCTTTCAGAGTGTTGAGATCTTTGTAGTCGATCTCTTTCACGTCTTCAGCGGTGAAGCGGCAGAATTTACGACGACGGAAGAAACGTGCCATTTGATAGGCTCCTTAATAAGGTCCGTGGATTACTCGTCAGCGTTATCGCTGTTGTCGCTGTCATCACTGTCGGTGCCTTCGGCGCCTTCGTGCTCAGGACGGTCGCGACGCTCACGGCGCTCACTGCGGTTTTCTTCAGCCTTGAGCATCTCGGACTGGCCGGTAACGGCTTCGTCGCGACGGATGACCAGGTTACGGATCACTGCATCGTTGTAGCGGAAGTTGTCTTCCAGCTCGGCCAGGGCCTTGCCAGTGCACTCAACGTTCAGCATCACGTAGTGAGCCTTGTGAACATTGTTGATTGCGTAGGCCAGTTGACGACGGCCCCAGTCTTCCAGACGGTGGATTTTGCCGCCGTCTTCTTCGATCAGCTTGGTGTAACGCTCAACCATGCCGCCGACTTGCTCGCTCTGATCCGGGTGGACCAGAAAGATGATTTCGTAATGACGCATGAATGCTCCTTACGGGTTGTAGCCTGCCGCTCAAAAACGGTCAGACAAGGAGTGAATGACACTTATGGACTTGCTGGCGCGGGGCACATGCGTGCCTGCCGTCACAGCAAGGGGCGCAATTGTAGAGAAGGGACTGCGGGCGCGCAAGGCAATTGGTGAATATTTGAACAACCACCGATCTTCCAGACACCGTAAACGAATGTGGGAGCGAGCCTGCTCGCGAATGCGGCCTGCCAGGCAACAATGACGTCGACTGACACTCCCTCTTCGCGAGCAGGCTCGCTCCCACAGTTGATTGCGTTAAGCTTATTTCTTCGCGGCAGCCTTGGCCTTCGCACCGCGCTGGCGCTGGGCCTCGAACAGGCACACGCCGGTGGCGACCGAGACGTTGAGGCTGCTGACGCTGCCGGCCATCGGCAGGTTCACCAGATAGTCGCAGTGCTCGCGGGTCAGGCGACGCATGCCTTTGCCTTCGGCGCCCATGATCAGAATGGTCGGGCCGGTCAGGTCCTGGTCATAGATGCTGACCTCGGCTTCACCAGCGGTGCCGACTACCCACAAACCGCGCTGCTGAAGTTTTTCCAACGTGCGCGCCAGGTTGGTCACGGCCACCAGCGGGATCACTTCCGCCGCGCCGCAGGCAACTTTACGCACCACCGGGGTCAGCGTGGCCGACTTGTCTTTCGGCACGATCACCGCCAGCGCACCGGCCGCATCGGCCGAACGCAGGCAGGCGCCGAGGTTGTGCGGATCGGTCACGCCGTCGAGCACCAGCAACAGCGGCGCGCCTTCGGTGCGATCGAGCAACTCGTCGAGCATCGCCTCGCCCCAGACCTGACTCGGGCTGACTTCAGCGACAACACCCTGATGCACGCCTTCAACCCAGGCGTCCATTTCGCGACGCTCGGCCTGGCCGACCTGAACACGGTTTTCATTGGCCAGCTCGACCAGCGTCTGCACGCGCGGATCATTGCGGCTTTCCGCCAGCCAGATCTGCTTGACGCGCTTGGGGTGGTGACGCAGCAACGCTTCTACCGCGTGAACGCCGTAGATTTTTTCCAACTGACTCATGACTTCGCCTTCGGTTTACGCGCCCCGCCACTTTTGGCTGGAGCGGAACCCGCTTTTGGCGGGCCCTTACGGTGTTTGCTCGGTTTGGCTGGCTTGCCGTCGGTCGCCCTGTCAGGCGCCGACCGTCCGGTCTTTCCCCCGGACGCCGCTTTACCACCGTTTTTCGCATCGGCCAGCAAGGCCTTCTTCAATTCACGGCTTTTGCGCAGCTCGGCGTTTTTCGCCACGGCATCGCTCGGACGATAGGCTTCGGCAACCTTTTCCTTGGCCGGACGACGGCTGGCGGTTTTCGCTGGAGCCTTTTCTTCCGCAGCCTTGGCAGCAGGCGCAGCGGTTTCGGCGCCACGTTTCTTGCGACCGATCGGCGCGCTGATGGTTTTCTCGGCCATCTCGAAGTCGATCTTGCGCTCATCAAGGTCGACGCGCATGACGCGTACTTCAACGGTGTCGCCAAGACGGAAACTGCGACCGGTGCGCTCGCCCGCCAAGCGGTGATGCACAGGATCGAAGTGGTAGTAATCGCCCGGCAGCGCGGTGACATGCACCAGGCCTTCGACGTAGATATCGGTCAGCTCGACGAACAGACCAAAACCGGTAACAGCGGTGATTACGCCCGGGAACGATTCGCCCACGCGATCCTTCATGAACTCGCACTTGAGCCAGTTCACCACGTCACGGGTCGCCTCGTCGGCACGGCGCTCGCTCATCGAGCACTGCTCGCCAAGCTGCTCCAGCGCCGCTTCGTCGTACGGATAGATGCGCGCTTTCGGAATGGTCATCGCACCGGCACGACGAACGTGCGGGGTGTCCTGTTTCGAATGGATCACGCTGCGAATCGCGCGGTGCGTGAGCAGGTCCGGGTAACGACGGATCGGCGAAGTGAAGTGGGTATAGGCTTCGTAATTCAGGCCGAAGTGGCCGTCGTTTTCAGCGCTGTACACCGCCTGACTCAACGAACGCAGCATCACAGTCTGGATCAGGTGGAAATCCGGACGATCCTTGATGCTCGCGAGCAAAGCCTGATAATCCTTCGGCGACGGACCGTCCTTGCCCTTGTGCAGGGACAGGCCGAGCTCACCAAGGAACGCGCGCAGCTTTTCCAGACGCTCTGGCGGCGGACCGGCGTGAACGCGATACAGCGCAGGGATTTCGTGCTTCTTGAGGAATTCGGCAGTGGCCACGTTGGCGGCCAGCATGCACTCCTCGATCAGCTTGTGCGCATCGTTGCGCACGGTCGGACGGATTTCCGCGATCTTGCGCTCGGAGCCGAAGATGATCCGTGTTTCCTGGGTTTCGAAATCGATCGCGCCACGCACATGACGGGCGGCGAGCAATACCTTGTACAACGCGTAGAGCTGCTTGAGGTGCGGGACGACGTCGGTGTACTCGCCGCGCAATTTGCGCGCTTCGGTAGCCTTCGGCGTTTCCAGCATCGCGCTGACCTTGTTGTAGGTCAGACGGGCGTGGGAATGGATCACCGCCTCATAGAAGCAGTAGTCGGTCATTTCGCCGGACTTGGAGATGGTCATCTCGCAAACCATGGCCAGACGATCGACTTGCGGGTTCAGCGAGCACAGGCCGTTGGACAGTTGCTCGGGCAGCATCGGGATCACGCGCTCGGGGAAGTACACCGAGTTGCCGCGAACCTGAGCTTCGTTGTCCAGCGCCGAGCCAATCTTCACGTAACTGGAAACGTCGGCAATCGCCACGTACAACTTCCAGCCACCGGAGAACAGACGCAGCTTGCCCGGTTTGGCTTCGCAGTAGACCGCATCGTCGAAGTCGCGGGCGTCTTCGCCGTCGATGGTGACGAACGGCAGATGACGCAGGTCGATGCGCTTTTCTTTGTCTTTTTCTTCGACTTCCGGCTTGAGCTTGGCGGCTTCTTTCACAACCGCCTCAGGCCAGACGTGCGGAATATCGTACGTGCGCAGAGCAACGTCGATTTCCATGCCCGGCGCCATATAGTTGCCGACCACTTCGACCACATCGCCTTGCGGCTGGAAACGCGGCGTTGGCCAGTGGGTGATTTTCACCTCGACGAACTGACCGATCTGCGCATTGGCGTTGCGGCCCGGGGTGACCAGCACTTCCTGCTGGATCTTCGGATTGTCGGCAACGACGAAACCGATGCCGCCTTCTTCGAAGTAGCGGCCGACGATGGTTTCGTGAGCGCGGGAAACCACTTCGACGATCACGCCTTCACGGCGACCACGACGGTCGAGCCCGGAAACCCTGGCCAGCGCGCGGTCACCGTCGAACACCAGACGCATTTGCGCCGGGCTCATGAACAGGTCGTCGCTGCCGTCGTCCGGCACCAGGAAGCCGAAACCGTCACGGTGACCGCTGATGCGGCCGAGGATCAGGTCGAGCTTGTCCACCGGCGCGTAAGTGCCACGGCGGGTGTAGATCAGTTGAGCGTCGCGCTCCATGGCGCGCAAGCGGCGGCGCAGGGCCTCGATCTGGTCTTCGGTGGTCAGACCAAACTCTTCGACCAGTTGCTCGCGGGCAGCAGGCGAACCCCGATCGGCGAGGTGCGCCAGGATCAGTTCGCGGCTGGGAATAGGGTTTTCGTATTTTTCCGCTTCACGAGCGGCCTCGGGATCGAGGGACTGCCAATCGGCCATTAGAGAGTTTTCACCTTGTCTATATGCGGGTTAGTTTGGCATAGGCGCCGTGAAACGGGAAATTTCCGCTTCTATAAGGCTTTGCATGGCCCTGTATCGACGCTCTGATAGGGTTTTGAACGCCGCTGGTAAAAAAATTCAGTTTTTTCTGCAGCAGGGGTTTACAGTTAAAAAGGCGCTCCGTATAGTGCGCGCCATCGACGACGCACAAGCGCTTTCGATGATGCCCAGGTGGTGAAATTGGTAGACACGCCAGCTTCAGGTGCTGGTGACCTTACGGTCGTGGAAGTTCGAGTCTTCTCCTGGGCACCAATTTCGAGTTTGAGACTAGATCAGTTTCAAGACTCACACAAAACCCGCGAAAGCGGGTTTTTTGCATTTGCGGGAAAGCTTTTGTTCACACTGATTTATTAAAACCAAATCAGGGGTTTACAGATCAAAAAGGCCTCCGTATAGTGCGCCACATCAACAGCGGCAACGCTTGCGATGATTGCCCAGATGGTGAAATTGGTAGACACGCCAGCTTCAGGTGCTGGTGACCTTACGGTCGTGGAAGTTCGAGTCTTCTTCTGGGCACCAATTCAAATTCAAGGTTCACGCCTTGGATTTCAAAAAAACCCGCGAAAGCGGGTTTTTGCGTTTCTGGCTTCCTGAATTTCGCCATCCCTACAGGATCGCCAGTCGCCCCACAAGGCGCACTTGAGAAACAATATCGTTTATCATTGTTGCAAGTTTTTGCAATGCGACAGTGAGGAACCCTGCGAATGACGTTTCGAAATACCCTGCGCCGAGGCCTGACCTTCACCCTCCTCGGCCTGGCACTCGCCACTCCCCTCACCCAGGCTGCCGATGCGGTTTCCCTGACTCTCTACAACGGCCAGCACAAGGAAGTCGGCGACGCGATTGCCAAGGCTTTCGAAGCCAAGACCGGCATCCACGTCAACGTGCGCAAAGGCAGCAGCAACCAGCTCGCCAGCCAGATCATCGAAGAAGGCGACCGCTCCCCCGCCGATGTGATCTACACCGAAGAGTCGCCGCCGCTGAATAACCTCGGCGAACAGGGTCTGCTGGCCAAGGCCGATGACGCCACGCTGGCAGTTCTGCCGGAAAAATACGTCGCCGCCAACGGCACATGGATCGGCGTTACCGCCCGCGTACGCGTGGTCGCGTTCAATCCGAAACTGATCGATGAAAAAGACCTGCCGAAATCGGTGATGGAATTTTCCGAGCCGCAGTGGCAGGGCAAGGTCGGCTTCGTTCCGACCAGCGGCGCCTTCCAGGAGCAGGCCGTAGCGATCATCAAGCTGCACGGTCGTGACGCCGCCGAAGAATGGCTGACCGGCCTGCGCGCATTCGGCAAGACCTACAGTAACAACATGGTCGCGCTCAAAGCGGTGGAAAACGGTGAAGTCGCCACCGTACTGGTGAACAACTACTACTGGTTCGCCCTGCAACGCGAGAAAGGCAAGCTCGATTCCAAATTGCATTACTTCACCGGCGGCGACGCTGGCGGCTTGATCACCGTGTCCAGCGCTGCCGTGCTGAAATCCAGCAAACACCCAAAAGAAGCCCAGCAATTCCTCGCCTTCATGGCCAGCGAAGAAGGTCAGCGCGTGATCACTCAGACCACCGCCGAATACCCGCTGCACAAAGGCATGGAATCGGATCGCGGTCTCAAGCCGTTCAGCGAACTGGAAGCGCCGAACGTTACCCCGGCGGACCTGGGCAACGCTGAAGAAGCGCTGGAACTGGAACGCGAAGTTGGTCTGAACTGATGGCAGCATCGTTATCGGCCCCCGCCGCGCGCGGGGGTTACGTACCAAGACGCAAACGGCCGTCGATCTGGCTGGTGCTGCCGGTATTGCTACTGGTGGTACTGAGCCTGTTGCCACTGGCCTACGTCGGGGTGAAAGCCTGGCAAGCCGGCTGGGCCGAGGCGCTGCATTTGCTGTGGCGCCCGTACGTGTTTGGCCTGTTGCGCAACACCTTGGCACTGATGGTCGGCGTGACGATCACCTGCGCCGTGATCGGTCTGTCGCTGGCATGGCTGCTGGAGCGCAGCAATCTGCCGGGGCGACGCCTGTGGGGCGTGATCCTGTGCCTGCCGTTTGCGGTGCCGGCGTTTGTCAGCAGCTTCACCTGGGTGTCGCTGAGTGCGCAGTTCGAAGGCCTCGGCGGAGCGATTCTGGTGATGAGCCTGTCGAAGTATCCGCTGATCTTCCTGCCAGTCGCGGCGACCCTGCGCAATCTCGATCCCTCTCTCGAAGAATCCGCCCGCACGCTGGGACAGAATCGCTGGGGCGTGTTTTTCCGCGTCACCCTGCCGCTGTTGTGGCCATCGCTGTTGGCCGGCTCGCTGCTGATTGCCCTGCACATGCTGGTGGAATTCGGCGCGCTGTCGATCATCGGTTTGCAGACCTTTACCACGGCGATCTACCAGCAATTCGAACTGGAATTCAGTAACGCCAACGCAGCGATGCTTTCGGCGGTGTTGCTGGCGCTGTGCCTGCTGCTGTTGTGGCTGGAATTGCGGGTGCGCGGCAAGGGCCGGCATGTGCGCACTGGCCAGGGTGCAGCGCGACAGGCTGAGCAAGTAAAGCTTGGGCCATGGGCTGCAGCAGGTCAGTTGTATTGCCTGTTGCTGGCGATTATCGGCAGCGGCGTTCCGCTGGGCATGTTGGCCTACTGGCTGGCGGTCGGTTCGTCGGCGGCGTTCCCGGTAGCAGCGATCACTGAGGCGCTGCTGTCATCGCTGGCATTGTCGTTGGGCGGCGCGGCGTTGTGCCTGGCGCTGGCAGTGCCGGTCGGGCTGCTGGTGGTGCGCTATAAAGGCCAATTGGCAATCTGGGCCGAACGCCTGCCTTATCTGCTGCACGCGCTGCCGGGCCTGGTGATTGCGTTGACGCTGGTGTATTTCGCCCTGCATTACGTGCCGGTGCTGTATCAGACGTCGGGCTTGCTGCTGATCGCCTATGCGCTGCTGTTTCTGCCATTGGCGCAGGCGCCGATTCGTACGGCACTGAACAAGGCTGCACCGCAGCTGGAAGAAGCGGCGCGGACCTTGGGCGCATCGTCGTTCACGGCGTTTTGCCGGGTGACATTACCGATCATTTTCCCGGCACTGGGCGCGGCGTTTGCGCTGGTGTTTCTCGATGCGATGAAGGAACTGACGGCAACGTTGCTGCTCAGCCCAACCGGACTCAATACATTGGCGACCGAAGTCTGGGCGCACACGGCGAATGTCGAGTTTGCGGCGGCGGCGCCTTATGCGGCGTTGTTGATTGTGGTCTCGGGGTTGCCGGTTTATCTGCTGACGACGCGGATGTATCTGAGCCGCTGATACCGCTTTCGCGAGCAGGCTCGCTCCCACAATGGATTGAGTTTCCCTGTGGGAGCGCGCCTGCTCGCGAAGAGGCCAGCCCTGATAACACTAAGCGCGGAACTGTCCCAGGCTAGCCTTCAACTGCGCCGCCAGACCATCCAGCACCTTGCCACTGGCGGTGGTTTCCACCACTGCCTGCGCCGCTTTCTCGGCCTGTGCATGAATCGTTTCGACGCGCCCACGCACTGCCTGTGCACCCTGCGCCTGATGTGCTGCTGCTTGCGTCGCCAGACCGATCGCCGCATGCACCTGCTCGACCGAAGCCTGCACCGATTGCTGCAAGCGCGCACTGTCGCGCAAGACCAGCAAACCTTCGCTGGCCTGTCGTCCGGCCTGGCCAATCGCCTCGACTGCCTCACGTGCGCCCTGTTGCAGAGCGACGATGTGCGCTTGAATATCGCCCGTCGAGCTCTGCGTTTTGCTCGCCAGTGCCCGCACTTCATCCGCCACCACGGCAAACCCACGCCCGGTTTCACCGGCCCGCGCCGCCTCGATCGCAGCGTTCAACGCCAGCAGGTTGGTCTGTTCGGCGATGCCGTGAATCACCGTCAGCACCACCTCAATCTGCTCGCTCTGCTGCGCCAGTCGCTCGATAACCTTCGCCCCGGTATCGACCTGCCCGGCCAGCGCTTCGATCAGGCTGCCAACCTTCGCCGAAGTCCGGGTGTTCTCATCGGTGGCCTGACGAATATCGACAACCTGCTTGAGCGCCGCCTGCATTGCCTGACTTTCCGACTGCGCCTCGTCTGCCATTTGCGACAGCGCGCGCAGGCTTTCTGCAACTTCATCGCGCTGCATTCCGGCAGCCGCATCGGCGCCAGCGTTGCGCAAAGTCATCGCGCCAATTTCCACGCCAGTGCGCTGCGCGACATCGCCCGCCTCGCGCACGATCGGCTGCAGCTTGTCGACGAAGCGATTGACCGCCGACGCCATGTCGCCGATTTCATCCTTGCTGTTGATCTGCACACGCTTGGTCAGGTCGCCCTCGCCCGCCGCCAGATCGTCCATCGCCGCATTGAGCATTTTCAGGCGATTGACCACGCGATGACCGAGCACCACGGCCAGCAACAGCAGCACGCCGCAACCGACCAGTGCCAGGCCAAGGCCGATACGCCAGCGCAGTGTCGCGGCAGCGTCTTGAACGGTTTGTGCGGTGTTGGCTTTCATTTCGCCAGCGGTGCCCTGCGCCGATTGCAGACGCGCCTGCATCGCTTTGGCGCTGTCCGCCGCCGCGCCTTTAAGGCTGTCGCCCACCAGTTGATCGCTGCTGGCAATCAGCGCCAGGAAGCGCTTGTCGAGCTCGGCCAGATCGGTTTCCACCGAGGCTGTGGAAACGCCCATCAGCACTTTGCCGATCTCCACGCCATTGGGATTGATCGAGGCCTCGAGGTAGTAGACCGAAGGATCATTCTTCGCCGCATCCAGCACTTTATCCAACGCACGCTCACCCTGACCTTTTTCCAGCAAGGCCTTGTTGATCGGGTTTTCACGGTTGAGATAACGGGTCAGATGCTGGCCGGTGGCGTCGTCATACACCACGAACAGCACGTTGGGATTGCGCTGGGCGCGGCGGGCGAACTCCGAGAGCGTCGGCACGTCGCTGTCCCACATGGCACGCGGCGCTACGGATGCAAGCAACTGCGCCATGTCGTTGGCCGAATCCTTCAGATCCTTTTCCAGCGTCGCTCGCAGCTGCGCCTGCTCTTCTTTCAGACGCGCGGACAGGCCGACCGTCAGGCGCTGACGAGTGCTGGCCGATAACGCATCAAGACTTGAAGTGACTTCACGCCCGGCCTGCTCCAGCTCACCGGAGAGCTTCTGGCTGTCGGCACCCAGGCGCACGGCCAGATCGGCTTCCAGCGCGGTCACCGTGCTCCGCGTCAGGGCAACCGCCACCAACACCTGCACCAAAAGGGCGATACCAAGGGTAACGAACACTGGCCGCAACAAACGGCTTTGTAACAGTGAGAGAACGGCTGACACTTTAAATCCCTCTACTTCTGACGCCATTAATTTGATGGCACTCTTGTAGACAGATTCACAGCAAAGGTCATGCCGTCCAACAGGCATAAACGACAAAGGCCCCGATTAAGGGGCCTTTGTTTTTTACATCAATGACTTATCAAGCAAACGGATGACGCAGAACGATGGTTTCGTTGCGGTCCGGGCCCGTCGAAATAATGTCGATCGGCGCGCCGATCAACTCTTCAACGCGTTTGATGTAGGCACGAGCATTGGCCGGCAGCTCTTCCAGGGTTTTTGCACCCACGGTCGATTCGCTCCAGCCTGGCACTTCTTCGTACACAGGCTGCAGGCCTACGTAGCTGTCAGCATCGGTCGGTGCAACAGCATTGCCTTGCGCGTCTTTGTAGCCGACGCAGATGTTGATGGTTTCCAGACCGTCGAGTACGTCCAGCTTGGTCAGGCAGATGCCCGAGATGCTGTTCACATCGATAGCGCGACGCAGGATGACGGCGTCAAACCAGCCGCAGCGACGGGCGCGACCAGTGGTGGCGCCGAACTCGTGACCCTGCTTGGCCAGGTGCGCACCGACTTCGTCAAACAGCTCGGTCGGGAACGGGCCGGAACCGACGCGAGTGGTGTAGGCCTTGGTGATGCCCAGGATGTAGTCGAGGAACATCGGACCCACGCCCGAACCGGTCGCCACGCCACCCGCGGTGGTGTTGGAGCTGGTCACGTACGGGTAGGTGCCGTGGTCGATGTCGAGCAACGAACCTTGCGCGCCTTCGAACATGATGTCCTTGCCGGCACGACGCAGGTCGTGCAGCTCGGCGGTCACGTCGAGCATCAGCGGCTTGAGCAGCTCAGCGTATTCCTTGCACTCGGCCAGGGTCTTTTCGAACTCGATGGCTGGCTCTTTGTAGTAACCGACCAGCATGAAGTTGTGGTAATCCACCAGTTCCCGCAGCTTGTCTTCGAAGCGCGGCATGTTCAGCAGGTCGCCGACACGCAGGCCACGACGGGCAACTTTATCTTCGTACGCCGGGCCGATGCCGCGACCGGTAGTACCGATCTTCAGCTCGCCACGGGCCTTTTCACGGGCCTGGTCCAGCGCAACGTGGAAGGACAGGATCAGCGGGCAGGACGGGCTGATACGCAAGCGCTCGCGCACCGGTACGCCTTTCTCTTCCAGCTTGGTGATCTCGCGCAGCAGGGCGTCAGGTGCAACCACCACGCCGTTGCCGATCAGGCATTGCACGCCTTCGCGCAGCACGCCCGACGGAATCAGGTGCAAGACGGTTTTCTCGCCGTCGATCACCAGCGTGTGACCCGCGTTGTGGCCACCCTGGTAGCGCACTACGGCGGCAGCATGTTCGGTCAGCAGATCAACGATCTTGCCTTTGCCCTCATCACCCCACTGGGTGCCCAGGACTACGACATTCTTACCCATAACACTTGTCCTCATTCGCGCAAACTTGGTGCCGGCGATGGCCGGCAGGAAAACTCAAGAAGCCAGTGGCGATACTTGCCAAAGCCCGTTCTGCTGAATCAATTGCCGGTCGCAGTCCGCATCACGGGCGGCGGCCAAAGGTTGTCCAGGCAAGGCCTGAACGACACGCTGACCCTCACTGCGCAACTGGCAAACCTGCTGCCAGAGTGCCGCATCCGTACTGTCAGGCATCCAGATACCGCCAGACGGTAGCTCGATCTCAGCACGCCCCAGGGTCACCAGGGTTTTCAAATCGGTAGAGAAACCAGTCGCCGGACGGGCGCGACCGAAGTCGGCACCGATGTCATCGTAACGACCGCCCTGAGCGATGGACTGGCCAACGCCCGGCACGAACACCGCGAACACCACACCGGTGTGGTAGTGGTAGCCGCGCAACTCGCCGAGGTCGAAATACAGCGGCAGCTGCGGGAAGCGCACGGAAAGACGCTCGGCGATCGCCAGCAGGTCTTCCAGCGCCGCCAGCACCGGCGCCGGCGCATTGGCCAGACGCTCGCGGGCAGCGCTCAATACTTCACGGCCGCCGCACAGATCAACCAAGGCACGCAGCATCCCCGACAGATCGGCCGGGAGACCTTCGGTCAGGGTAATCACTTCATCGATGGCCTTGCGCTGCAGGGCATCGAACAACTGCTGCTCGACTTCACCGGAAAGACCAGCGGCACGCGCCAGACCACGGTAGATGCCGACATGCCCGAGGTCCATGTGCACGTCCGGCACATCGGCCAGTTGCAGCATGGCCAGCATCAGGCTGATGACTTCGACGTCGCTGCTCGGGCTGGCGTCGCCGTACAGCTCGGCGCCCAGCTGGATCGGGCTGCGCGAGGACGACAATGCACGCGGCTGGGCGTGCAGGACACTGCCTGCGTAGCACAGACGGCTCGGGCCTTCGCGGCGCAGGGTGTGCGCATCGATACGCGCCACCTGCGGTGTGATGTCGGCACGGAAACCCATCTGCCGGCCCGATTGCGGGTCGATGACCTTGAAGGTACGCAGATCCAGGTCCTGGCCCGCGCCGGTCAGCAGGGATTCCAGGTACTCGATATGGGGAGTCACGACAAACTCGTAACCCCAGCTCTGGAACAGATCCAACACCTGACGACGCGCGACTTCAATGCGCGCCGCCTCCGGTGGCAGTACTTCTTCGATGCCATCTGGCAGCAGCCAGCGGTCTACCGTTGCCATTACGCCATTCCCCTTTGATCCGGGCGGCCAGCACTAGGCGAGCCTTGAGTGAAGCAGAAAATGACCGGAGCGTTCAAAACGCACGCGCATGAACGACGCAGCGAAAGGCCGGCTGGCGGCTTCGCCCATCACTTTCCTCGAAAAACGCTCGGGCTATTCAAACCCGATGCCTGCAACAAAAACAGCAATCAAACGTGCAGACGCAAAAAAGCCGGGAATTTCCCGGCTGCCGCATCATACACACGTTTTCCGAAAGGATCACCCCGCCCGAGGTTTTAGCCGCCGGGCGGAATGATTCAGGTCAACGTCGTATCAAGGTTTGGCTTTTTCCAGGTAACGGAAGAAGTCGCTGCTTGGGTCGAGGACCAGGACGTCGGATTTGTTCGCGAAGCTTTCACGGTAGGCACGCAGGCTACGGTAGAAACCGTAGAACTCCTGATCCTGACCGTAGGCCTTGGAGTAGATCGCAGCTGCCTGGGCGTCACCGTCACCGCGAACCTCTTCGGATTCACGATAGGCTTCGGCCAGCAGCACGCGGCGTTGACGATCGGCGTCGGCACGGATGCCTTCGGCCAGCTCGTTACCCTTGGCGCGGTGCTCGCGAGCTTCACGCTCACGCTCGGTGCTCATACGCTCGAACACACTGCGGTTCACTTCCTTCGGCAGATCAATGGCCTTGACCCGGACATCAACCACTTCGATACCCAGCTCTTTTTCCGCCATCTTGTTCAGCGATGCAGTGATGTCAGCCATCAGCGCATCACGCTCACCCGACACCACTTCGTGCAGGGTGCGCTTGCCGAACTGGTCACGCAGACCGGACTCCAGACGACGGGAGAGACGTTCGTCGGCGATCTGCTTCAGACCCGAAGTCGCGGTGTAGAAGCGCTCGGCATCTTTCACCCGCCACTTGGCGTAGGCATCGACCATCACGGCTTTCTTTTCCAGGGTCAGGAAGCGCTGCGTCGGCGCATCCAGCGTCAGCAGACGCGCATCGAATTTGCGCACCTGGTTGACGTAAGGCACTTTCACATGCAGACCTGGCAGGACATCCGCCTGAACCACACGACCGAATTGCAGCAGCACCGCGCGCTCGGTCTGAGCGACGATGTAGAAGCAATTCCAGCCCACCAGTACCACAACGACGCCAACGATCAGGGCGATCAGCGATTTATTGCTCATCAGCGGGTCTCCCTTGTACGCGTCTGCGGCACGTCAGTGAGATGCGGCGTGACGTCCGTGTTGTTGCTGGCGGCCGAACCGGTCACCGGTGCGTTGCCCGAGCTGTTCTGGATCATTTTGTCCAACGGCAGGTAAAGCAGATTGCTCTGGCCGTTCTTGTTGCCGGTCACGAGTACCTTGCTGGTGTTGCTGAAGACTTCCTGCATGGTGTCCAGGTACAGACGTTCGCGGGTGACTTCAGGTGCCTTGCGATACTCGGCGACCAGCTTGGTGAAGCGATCGGCCTCACCCTTGGCGCGCGAGATGGTCTCGTCGCGATAACCGTTGGCATCTTCGATGATGCGCTGGGCCTGACCACGGGCTTCCGGCACCACACCGTTGGCATAGGTTTCAGCCTGGTTGCGCGAACGCTGCTCGTCTTCACGGGCGCGGATCACGTCATCGAAGGCTTCCTGTACTTCACGCGGTGCCGCTGCGCTCTGTACGTTGACCTGGGTGACGGTGATACCGGTGCGATAGGTATCGAGGAAACGTTGCAGACGCTCCTTGATTTCGCTGGCCATCAATTCACGACCTTCGGTCAGCACCTGGTCCATGGCGGTGGAACCGACCACGTGACGCAGCGCACTTTCAGTCGCGTGCTGCAGGCTGATTTCCGGCTGATCGACGTTCAGCACGAAGTCCTGCAGGTTGCTGATCTTGTACTGCACGGTCAGCGGCACTTCGACGATGTTCTCGTCTTCAGTCAGCATCTGGCCCTGCTTGGTGTACGCACGCTCACGCGTCACGTTCTCCATGTACTTCTTGTCGATCGGCGGGAAGTAGATGTTCAGGCCCGGGCCGACAGTCTCGTAGTACTTGCCGAAGCGCAGCACAACGGCTTGCTCCTGCTCGTCCACCACGTAGACCGCGCTGTACAGCCAGACAGCCGCCAGCACGACCAGGCCGATGCCGAGCAGACCGCCGAAGCCGCCACTGCTGCGCCCCGACCCGCCGCCGTCATCACCGCGTTTCTTACCACCACCGAACAACCCGTTCAGGCTTTCCTGCAGCTTTCGGAAGGCCTCGTCGAGATCCGGTGGTCCCTTGCGGTCGCCGTTATTGCGGCGCTTGCCACCCCAGGGATCCTGATTATTCGAGTTGCCACCCGGCTCATTCCAAGCCATAGCGCTCTCCATCTGATAAAGCAAAGACGCACCCACGGCGCGCCGACCAATGCTACAGAATGCCTGCCGTTGCGGCACAACCGCTTTGTCAGGCTTTTATTGCAAAGTGTGTTGCTCGATGAATTCCATCGGCTGCAATCCTTCGCGGCTTACCAATCGATTCAACTCGATCCGGGGCAAACGAACGGCCAGCAGGCTGACACCTTCATCATCGTATTCTTCTTTCTGCACCGCCCCGAGTTCGAAGAACTGCGCACGCAGCCGAGCGAATCGTTGCGGCAAGCGCAAGGTACCGACGAACAGATCACTGCCGAGCAACTCGGCGATGGCCTGTTCAAGCAATTCCAGACCGCTGCCATCACGCGCCGAGAGCCAGACCCGTTGCGGCTTGCCATCGGCATCGCGCTGGATCTGCGGCTCGACGCCTTCAAGCAAATCGAGTTTGTTATAGACCTCGAGGATCGGCAAGTCCTGGGCACCAATCTCGCCCAGCACCACCATCACCTGCTCGATCTGCAACATGCGATCCGGTTCGGCCGCATCGATCACGTGCAACAGCAGGTCGGAATTGCTCGACTCTTCGAGCGTAGACCGAAATGCCTCGACCAGCTTGTGTGGCAGGTGACGAATGAACCCCACGGTGTCGGCAAGGACGATGGGACCGAGGTCGTCAAGCTCCAGCCGGCGCAGGGTCGGGTCGAGCGTGGCGAACAATTGATCGGCCGCGTACACCTCGGACTTCGTCACGTTGTTGAAGAGTGTCGATTTGCCGGCGTTGGTGTATCCCACCAGCGAAACGGTAGGGATGTCCGCACGGGATCGGCCACGGCGCGACTGCTCGCGCTGACTGCGCACCTTCTCCAGCCGCCCCTTGATCTGACGCAGGCGAACCCGCAGCAGACGGCGGTCGGTTTCCAGCTGGGTTTCACCCGGACCGCGCATACCGATACCGCCACCCTGACGCTCAAGGTGAGTCCAGCCGCGAACCAGCCGCGTGCTCATGTGGTCAAGCTGGGCCAGTTCGACCTGCAGCTTGCCCTCATGGGTGCGTGCGCGTTGGGCGAAAATATCGAGAATCAGCCCGGTGCGGTCGATCACGCGACACTCGAAGACCCGTTCGAGGTTGCGTTCCTGACTGGGCGTGAGGATGTGATTGAAAATCACCAGATCGGCTTCTTCAGCCTTGACCAGGTCGCGCAGTTCCTCGACCTTGCCGCTGCCGATCAGATATTTGGCGGTTGGCCGATGACGCGGCACGTTAAAAAACGCGACGGTCTCGGCGCCAGCCGAATTTGCCAACTCCTGAAACTCCTGCGGATCTTCGCGCGCCTCAGGGTCCTGTCCATCCAAGTGAACGAGGATGACTCGTTCACCACCACCGTGGCGCTCAAAGAACAAAGGAGACTCCTATCAGGCGTTACCCGGCGCTGCATCGGCATCGCCCTGTTCGTTTTCGGTTGCGCTAGGCAGACGAATTGGACGAACCGGCACGACGGTCGAGATAGCGTGTTTGTAGACCATCTGGCTTACGGTGTTTTTCAGCAGGATCACGAACTGGTCGAACGACTCGATCGTCCCTTGCAGCTTGATACCGTTGACCAGATAGATGGAAACCCCGACTTTCTCTTTACGTAAAGTGTTCAGGTAAGGGTCTTGTAGCGAATGCCCTTTTGACATGTGCCGCACTCCTTTAAGGATTCAATAATAAAAACAGGTAAATTCAGATGGCTTCGGCCGTCACACCCCCAAGGATAGACGGCAATTGCAAGTACTCAGCTCAATATGGAGATGGTCCCGAGGTATTTCAAGGCGCGTGGCAGATTGTCGCAATCAAGACTGTCCAGCCAATGCAAATCGTCCCAGCTGCGCAGCCAGGTAAACTGGCGTTTGGCCAATTGGCGCGTGGCGATGATGCCCCGCTCCTGCATCTGGGCCAATGTCAGCTTGCCGTCCAGGTAATCCCAGACTTGGCGGTAGCCTACCGCACGTATAGACGGCAACCCCGAATGCAGGTCACTTCTTTTACGCAGGGCTACGACCTCGTCGATGAATCCCTGTTCCAACATATTTGTGAATCTTTGTTCAATTCGCTGGTGCAGAACCTGACGATTCGCCGGAGCAATGGCCAGGTTCGCGACAGTATAGGGCAATTGTTGCCGTCCCGAAGCGGCTGCTTCAGTACTTTGCACAGATTGTTGCTCGCGCAGAGCGGTCATGCTCTGCCCGCTGACTCGATACACTTCCAGTGCCCGACTCAAGCGTTGCGGATCATTGGGATGGATGCGCGCCGCCGACACCGGATCGATCTGCGCCAACTGTTCGTGCAGGGCTTGCCAGCCGAGGCGTGCAGCTTCTTCCTCGATCTGCGCGCGGACCTCGGGATCGGCTGCCGGCATGTCCGCCAGACCTTCGACCAGAGCCTTGTAATAGAGCATGGTGCCGCCGACCAGCAGCGGGATCTTTCCTCGCCCAGTGATTTCGGCCATGGCCTGCAACGCGTCGCGACGGAAATCGGCAGCGGAATACGCTTCAGCGGGGTCGAGAATGTCGATCAGCCGGTGTGGGTATTCGGCGAGCAGTTCTTGCGAAGGCTTGGCCGTGCCGATGTCCATGCCGCGGTAGACAAGCGCCGAATCGACACTGATCAACTCGCACGGCAGCACCTTGGTCAGCTCGATGGCCAGATCGGTCTTGCCCGCAGCGGTCGGGCCCATCAGGAAAATCGCTGGAGGCAGCTGGCTCATCAGCGACCGCGCAGGAACAGTTTGTCCAGATCGTCCAGGCCCAATTGGGTCCAGGTCGGTCGGCCATGGTTGCATTGACCACTGCGCTCGGTGTTTTCCATATCGCGCAGCAGACCGTTCATTTCCGGCAGGGCCAGACGCCGGTTGGCGCGGATCGCGCCGTGGCAGGCCATGGTGCCGAGCAGTTCGTTGAGGTGCGCCTGGATACGGTCACTGGTGCCGTATTCCATCAGGTCAGAGAGCACGTCGCCGACCAGTCGATTGGCTTCGGCCTGCTTGAGCAAAGCGGGAATCTGCCGGATCGCCAGGGTTTCCGGCCCCAGTCGCTGCAATTCAAAACCAAGACGCTGAAACCAAGCGGCGTGTTCTTCAGCGCAATCGGCCTCGCGCTGACTGACCGCCAGCGATTCCGGCACCAGCAACGGCTGGCCACTGAGACCTTCGCTGGCCATGGCGATTTTCAGGCGCTCGTACATGATTCGCTCGTGGGCGGCATGCATGTCCACCAGCACCAGGCCATGGGCGTTTTCGGACAAAATATAGATGCCCTTGAGCTGCGCCAGTGCATAGCCGAGCGGCGGGATATCTTCCTGACCGGTTGGCAGCGCGCTGGCATTGGCTTCAGGCAGCGGCGCGAAAAATTCCTTGTATGCGGCTTGCGCCTCGGCAGCGGGCAGCGCCGATTGCGGACGCGGCGTGTATTGATACTGATAAGCGCCGCCAGCGCTAGCCCCGGACGGAGTATTGAACACCGGCTGCGCCTGAGGCTGCTCCAGCAGCGCATTGGCGGCTAGACGCATCTCGCCTTGCGGGCCGAACTCGCCAGCCTCGATCCCACTCGGCCGAACGATCGCCGTGGTGACCGAGCCGGCAAGTTGATCTTCCGGACGCACATCGCCCAGCGCACGGTGCAGCGTGCCATACAGGAAATCGTGGACCATGCGCCCGTCACGGAAACGCACTTCGTGTTTGGTCGGGTGCACGTTGACGTCTACCGCTGCGGGATCGACCTCGAAAAACAGCGCGAAGGTCGGGTGCCGACCATTGAACAGCACGTCGCGATAAGCCTGGCGTACCGCGTGGGCCACCAGTTTGTCGCGCACCGCACGGCCGTTTACGAAGAAATACTGCAAATCCGCCTGACTGCGGTTGAAGGTCGGCAAACCGACCCAGCCCCACAGGTGCAAGCCATTGCGTTCGATCTCGATCGGCAACGCCTGCTCAAGGAAACCCGAACCGCAGATCGCCGCCACACGCCGGGCGCGGGCTGCATCATCGTGGGCCTCGTGCAGGCTGAGGATGGTCTTGCCGTTGTGGCGCAGATGAAAAGCCACGTCGAAGCGCGCCAGCGCCAGACGCTTGATCACTTCCTGCAGGTGATCGAATTCGGTTTTTTCGGTCTTGAGAAATTTGCGCCGGGCCGGGGTGTTGAAGAACAGGTCGCGGACTTCCACCGAAGTGCCGACCGGATGCGCCGCCGGCTGCACGCGCGGCGCCATGTCCCGGCCTTCGGTTTCGACCTGCCAGGCCTGATCGGCATCGCGGGTGCGCGAGGTCAGGGTCAGACGCGCCACCGAGCTGATCGACGCCAGCGCCTCGCCACGGAAACCCAGGCTCATCACCTGTTCGAGGTCTTCGAGGTTGCGAATCTTGCTGGTGGCGTGACGGGCCAGGGCCAGCGGCAGGTCATCGGCGGAAATACCGCTGCCGTCATCGCGCACGCGCAGCAACTTGACGCCGCCCTGCTCGACATCGACGTCAATACGCTTGGCGCCGGAGTCGAGGCTGTTTTCCAGCAACTCCTTGATCACCGAAGCCGGGCGCTCGACCACCTCACCGGCGGCAATCTGGTTCGCCAGCCGCGGGCTGAGCAGCTCGATGCGCGCAGTGTTCAATACCTGGTTCATTCTTTGGACGCCAGTTCGGTGCCAGGAATCGTCAGGTGCTGACCGACTTTCAGCTCATCGCTTTTCAGATTGTTGGCGGCGCGCAAGGTGGCCGGCGAAACCTGATAGCGCACGCCGATCATCGCCAGGGTTTCCCCCGGGCCGACACGGTGGTCGCGCGGGCCTTGAGCAATCTTGCCGGAATCACGCAGCCAGGCGATGTAGGTGCCCGGCGGCGGATTCTGCTGGAAGAACTGGCGTACGCCGCTGCTGATCGAACGGGCCAGCGCTTGCTGATGGCTCGACGCGGACAGCTTGTTCGCTTCGTTGGCGTTGGAAATGAAGCCGGTTTCAACCAGGATCGACGGAATGTCCGGCGACTTCAGCACCATGAACCCGGCTTGTTCCACACGCTGTTTGTGCAGCGGCGTAACGCGACCGATATTGGTCAGCACCTTCTGGCCGACGTTGAGACTGGAGGTCAGCGACGCAGTCATCGACAGGTCGAGCAACACGCCGGCGAGCATGCGGTCCTTGTCGTCGAGGCTGACGTTGCCGGCACCACCGATCAGGTCGGATCGGTTTTCACTGTCGGCCAGCCAGCGGGCGGTCTCGGAGGTAGCGCCACGATCGGACAGGGCGAACACCGAAGCACCGAAAGCGGCCGCGGACGGCGCAGCGTCGGCGTGGATCGAGACGAACAGGTCGGCGCCCTTCTTGCGGGCGATTTCGGTACGCCCGCGCAATGGAATGAAGTAGTCGCCGGTACGGGTCAGCTCGGCGCGGAAGCCTTTCATGCCGTTGACCTGACGCTGCAATTCGCGGGCGATCTGCAGCACCACGTCTTTCTCACGCTGGCCGCGCGAGCCGGACGCGCCCGGGTCTTCCCCTCCGTGGCCGGCATCGATCACGACGATAATGTCGCGCTTGCCAGCAGGGGCTGGCGGCAGCTTGATCGCCGGTTCGGTCGGAGTCACCGGCACCGCCGGCACGGTCGCCACCGATGGCGTCGGGGCTGGCGGCGGCGCGGCATCGGCCGGGTTGTCGAACAGATCGACCACCAGACGGTTGCCGTATTGCGCGTTCGGCGCCAGCGAGAAGCTTTTCGGGGTGACGGCTTTTTTCAGGTCGATGACCACGCGCAGGTCGGTCGGCGTGCGCTGGGCTGAGCGCATCGCGGTGATAGGCGTGTTCGCGGTCTGCACGTTCAACGGCGCGCCGAGGGTGGCGCCGTTGATGTCGATCACCAGCCGGTCCGGGGCTGTCAGGGTGAAAACGCTGTGCTGCACCGGGCCGCTGAGGTCAAAGACCAGTCGCGTGTTGTCCGGCGCCCGCCACAGGCGCACGCTGTTGACCTTTGAATCGGCCACAGCGTTGACGGTTACTGCCATCAACATCAGTCCAGCGGCAGCCACCAACGCGCGAAAGCGCATACCAAACCCCATCATTTAATTGGATTCCAATGCCAAAGCGGCACACCAGACCTCGCCACGCGAGCCCTGGGCTAAAATTTTCAGCGAACGCCCGCTGTCTTGCGGGCTAATGGTAATGGTCAGGTCGGGCTTTGGCAAAAAGCCTGCACCTTTATCGGGCCACTCGATCAGGCACAGGGCATCGTCTTCGAAGTAGTCACGGATGCCGAGAAACTCCAGCTCCTCGGGATCGACCAGACGATAGAGGTCGAAGTGGAAGGCACGTATGTCACCGATCTCGTAGGGCTCGACCAATGTGAAGGTCGGACTTTTTACCGCGCCGACATGCCCCAGCCCACGAATGATGCCCCGTGACAGGGTGGTTTTGCCCATACCCAGATTACCTTCAAGAAAAATCAGGCCATGGCCCTGGGTGACGCGGGCGATCCGTGCGCCAAAGTCGCTCATTGCCTGTTCATCGGCCAGGTACAGGGTTACTTCAGACACGGTGCTTGCTCCTCCAACAACTGACGAATGGCTGGAATCAGATCACTGGCCGCCAGCCCACGGCCGAATTTGCCTTGTTGCATACCCGCGTTGGCGTGCAGCCAGACGGCCAGGCATGCCGCATCGAACGCGTCCATGTCTTGGGCCAGCAATGCGCCGGTCAGACCGGCCAGCACATCCCCCAACCCGCCCGTGGCCATCGCCGGATGGCCCTGATGACATAGGGCCAGACGCCCATCGGGATGGGCGATCAGACTGCCGGCCCCTTTCAGAACCACTACCGCTGAATACTTTTTGCTCAACGCCAGAGCAGCGGCCGGGCGATCGGCCTGCACCTCGGTGGTGCTGACGCCAAGCAAGCGCGCCGCTTCACCCGGATGCGGGGTGATCACGCAATCCTTGGGCAACTGGACAAAATCGCTGGCCAGCAGGTTCAACGCGTCAGCGTCCCACACTTGCGGCAACGCAGCATTGGCGGCCGCCGACAACAGGGCACGGCCCCAACTGGCCTGACCGAGACCCGGTCCGACCACCAGCACCGAAACCTTTTCCAGCAGCCCCATCAGTTGATTGGCTGACGAGGTGCCGAGCGCCATCGCCTCCGGGACCCGAGTCAGCGCCGCCGGCACATGCTCTGGGCGAGTCGCCAGCGAGACCATGCCCGCGCCGCCGCGCAAGGCCATTTCCGTGCTGAGCAGAATCGCTCCGCCGAAACCGTGATCGCCGCCGATCAGCAACACGTGGCCAAAGCGGCCCTTGTGCGAGGTCGGCGCGCGCGGCGCAAGTGCTGGAAGATTAGCGGCGCTCAGGCGCTGAGCGCAGACAGGAATGTCACTGAAAATTTCGTCGGGGGCTTGCAGGTCGCTGAAGACCAGCTCACCGATATGATCCGCAGCATCACCGGTCAACAGCCCGACCTTCATACCAATGAAGGTCACCGTTAGATCGGCGCATACCGCGACACCCAGTTCACACCCGGTATCGGCACACAGCCCGGAAGGAATATCGACCGCCGCTACCGGCAAGCCGCAGGCGTTGATCGCCTTGATCGCCGAGGCATAGGGCTCACGCACTTCGCCGCTCAGGCCAGTGCCGAGCAACGCATCGAGGACGACACCGCGCAGCTCGCGTTGCGCCTGCCAGCCTTGCACCACAACACCAGCAGCCACCGATTCGGCATGGGCCAGTGCGGCATCGCCCTGCAAACGTTGCGGATCGCCGACGGCGAGAACGCGCACGGTCCAGCCGGCCCGCAGCGCCAGCCCGGCCACCAGATAACCGTCGCCAGCGTTGTTGCCGTGCCCGGCGAGCACCGTCAGTTCCTTCGCTGCCGGCCACTTGCGCACCAGTGCGCGCCACGTCGCGCGGGCGGCGCGTTGCATCAATTCGAAGCCCGGCGTGCCGGCGGCGATCAGCCGCGCGTCGAGTTCGCGCACCTGCGCGGCGCGGTACAGCGCGTCGGGTAATTCATCTTTCGTCTGCGGCATGCGTCTTCGGGCTCCGATGTCTGGCAGAATTATACGCACCTCAGCTCCGGTTTCTCTCGCCTCATGTCCGCCATCACCACAGACCTGCCCGCCCTCGCCCAATCGATCAAGGATTGGGGCCGCGAGCTGGGCTTCCAGCAAGTCGGCATCAGCGGTCTGGACCTGGCCGAACACGAGCAGCATCTGCAGCGCTGGCTCGAGGCCGGCTACCACGGCGACATGGACTACATGGGCGCCCATGGCAGCAAACGCTCGCATCCCGAAGAGCTGGTGCCGGGCACGTTGCGCGTGGTTTCCCTGCGCATGGACTACTTGCCAGGCGATACCGAAATGGCCAAACGCCTGGCTGAGCCGGAGAAGGCTTACGTGTCGCGTTATGCCTTGGGCCGCGATTACCACAAATTGATCCGTAAACGTGTTCAACAATTGGCCGACAAGATCCAGGCGGAGATCGGCCCGTTCGGCTTTCGTGCGTTTGTCGACAGCGCACCGGTGCTGGAAAAAGCCATCGCCGAACAAGCTGGACTGGGCTGGATCGGTAAAAATACCTTGGTGTTGAACCGCAAGGCCGGCAGTTATTTCTTCCTGAGCGAACTGTTCGTCGACCTGCCGCTACCGGTGGACGAACCACACAGCACTGAACATTGCGGGCGTTGCACCGCATGCCTGGATATCTGCCCGACCAACGCCTTTGTCGGCCCGTACGTGCTGGACGCCCGGCGCTGCATTTCCTATTTGACCATTGAGCTGAAAACCGCGATTCCCGAAGAATTGCGGCCATTGATAGGCAATCGGGTGTTTGGCTGCGATGACTGCCAGATCGTCTGCCCATGGAACCGCTTCGCTCGGCCGACTGGAGAAAGCGATTTCAAGCCACGGCACAATCTCGATAATGCCGAGCTGGCTGAACTGTTCATGTGGGATGAAGAAAAGTTCTTGAACAGCACCGAGGGTTCACCGTTGCGGCGTGCCGGGTACGAGCGCTGGTTACGCAATCTGGCGGTGGGACTGGGGAATGCGCCTTCATCGATTCCTGTGCTGGAAGCGTTGAAGGCGCGACGTGATTATCCGTCAGAGTTGGTCAGGGAACATGTCGGGTGGGCACTGGAACAGCACGCCCACCGCGCGCTCGCAAAACCGGCAAGCGCACTGTTCAAATCGTAGCCGGACCTTGAGTGTTCCTGCTTTCGCCTTGTATCGTTTCGTTGCGTGCTCCGACCTACTTTTTTTCCTTTAAATGACCACCCAGCTGGTTGATGACCGCGATCCGCTCCTTGGCGTTTTCGGTCATATATATTCGGTCTCCTTGCGACAGATAGAGATGCATCGGCTTTGATGCTGAGCCGGATGGACCATGCATGGGCGTGTATTTGGCATGAATCAGCGCTGCAGAAGACGTCGGGGAGTTACCCGCCTCAATGTGCTGCATGAAAGTTTCGGCCTTTTCAAGCAAGCCGGTAAGGCCCTCTTTCTCAAGGATGTTCTTTTTGGGGTCGACCCTGACGAGTGACCATGGTTTCTCGGCCTCTTCCTGAACGGCCGCGCTGGCCTTCGCCTTCGCCTTGGCCGCCGCCTTGTTTCCCTTACCCTTGATCATGCCTCGGGCCATCTCTTGACCCGCTGCTTTGGAGCCTTTACTACTCAGGCCCTGCTTGAAGGCGCCAGCCAGTTTCCTGCCAGCATTGATGCCCGCTTTGGCACCAGCTGCCAGCCCTGCCCCCACCGAAGCCAGCCCAAGACCAAAACTGATCCAGCCCAATATCTCGCCCGCTTGAGAACCCGGTGCGAGTTCATTGACCACCTCGCTGGCAATACCCGCCAGGCCTGAAGCAACCGCCAGCCCCAATGCCGCCACTGCCCATGGCGTCGCCGCGCCCATCGTCACCACGCTGGCAACAATTCCGAGAACACTGAGGCCGATGCCCAGGATCGATTGCCAGGAGATATGCCCGGTAGGGTCGACACGATTGACAGGGTCGCCCAGGCAATAACTGTAGGCATTCAATCCGCCCGCGCCAAATGGACTCATGCTGTCGGGGGCGAGAAAGCGCATCAGTGTCGGACTATAAGCCCTGTAACCGTTGCCCAGCAGATACAGCCCGGTAACCGGATCCAGCTGTTCGCCGTTGAACCCTGCCACGCTGAACAATCCACCTTCGGTGGGACGATGCCCATAAGGGCTGTAGGCGCAATCGGTGAGCTGCTCCTTGCCCAGCGTTGCCAGCACACTTTGCTGCTGATCGGTGGCGTATAGCTGCGCGTCGGGGTTCAACCCCGATTGCTGTTGCCCCACGAGCGCTCCACCGTGACGCACAACACTCGTTGAACTTTCACCACGCACCTCGTTGGCAACCCGGCCTGCGTAGTAGTAACGCTGCACAATTGCTTTTTCGGGTTGCGACAGCTCCACCAGATCGTCGAAACCGTCGTAATGGTAGCCACGAATCACTGATCCCCCTGCGCTGGACAGCTGCTCGAGACGTCCGAACGCGTCATAGGCCAGCGTTCGCGCCTGGTCGTCCTTGATCATCCTGCCGTTGGCGTCGTATTCCAGCGTCACTGCCGAGGGATAGTCGACGTGGGAATGTTTGACGGCGCTGAGCTGTGCAGGATCAGGGTTGTCGTAACTGAAGGTGGTCAGATTCATCCCCAGCGGGAACTTCGTCTGCACGGTGAGGATGTTATCCAATGCATCGAAGGTGAATGTCTGGCGGACAATTTCCTTGCCATACGGATCGCGCGGCTTTTGCGTGCCGGCACAGTCGTACTGGATCAAGCGCCCGCGCACATCGTAGGTGAACTGTTCATCACGTAACACTTGAGTGCCACGTCTGGACACTTTCTGCGCCAGTTTGCCAGCCAGCGTGTAAGTCGATTCCAGGGTCTGGTCTGGCTGTCCTTGAGTCTCGAATGTGCGGCGGGTTTCACGCCCGATATCGTCATAGGCAAACCGGGTGATCATTTGACGCTTGATGGACGTTTCTTCGGTTTGCGTCCAGTCCAGCATCCCCGTCTGCGCGTTGTAGTGGAATTCGGTTTTAAGCGAGCCCTGGGAGGTGGATAGCAGGCGGCCGTGCTTATCGTATTCGGATGTGCTTTCGACTCCGAGCACATTGACATGGTTGATCGGTCGCCCCTGCAGGGACCAGATACTGGAGGTTGCTTTGGTGATCGCGCCGAGGGTCGTCGTTTCGGTTTTCACACGCCCGGAGGGGTGATAGGCGAAATTGCGCTGTCTGCCGTTTTCGGTACAGGTCAAGGGATTGCCACTGAGGGGGTCATACGTCATGGTCGTGACCAGATCCCCTGCCTTGCGCTCAGTCAGCAGGCCGCCCAGTTCCCGCAAATAAGTGAATTCGGTTTTTTTGCCATCAGCACTCCTGTACCACTGCGGCTGGGTGAAGCCCGCTTCATAACCTGCCTCGGACTTACGTCCGCCAACGGTACTTCGGATCAAGCGACCCAGACCGTCATAAGTTTGCTGCCCCAACACTTTGTCAGCGACCTTGATGTTGATCGGCAGACCTTCATCACTGTGCCCGGCGTAGTCGGTCACGACCGCAGTGGCGTCGGGCAGGACACTGCGGGTTATCCGGTCAAAAACGTCGTACTCATATCGGCTGGTATTGCCGACAGGGTCTGTCTGACTGGTTGTGCGCCCGTAGCCGTCATAGGTGTACACGGTTTTGCCGAGACTTTTGTTCTTCAGATTGAAGCTCTCGACACTCAGCGGTTTACCGAAATCATTGACGAGGGTGATCGTCTTGCCCATCCCCTGGAGCCAATGGGTCTGCCGGCGAAGAACCGGGTCCGCCTCGCTGTGTTCGATACGTCCATCATCGTGCAGCGTCTTGCTGACCTGGCCCCAGGAATCGAATTCGTAGCCGGTGCTGACCGGATAAGGCTTGCCATCACGCCAATCAGTCAGCGTCACTTTCACCTTGTGGCCGACCGAATCATGCAGCGCAGAATAAAGCGTGCGTGTCTGAATCAGACCGTCCTTGTCGGGATGGTCGCAGTCCTTTTCATGAACGGTGATCACCCGTTCCATCCCGTCATAAGTCACTTTTTGCTCGCCGCCAGCAGGATCCGTGGTCACCATTGTCGCCGGATGCTGTTTGCTGGCAGCCAGATAGGTCCACCGGGTAACGGCCGCATATGGGGTGCCGCCAGCAACCGTTTTGCCCACTGCCCGACCGATTGCGTCGTACTCATGCTCGATGTGCTCGCCATCGACACCGACTTCAGAGACCTGTAATCCGGTCAGCGTCGACAGCACTTTCTCACTGGTCTGCAGCGTGCCGTCAAATCCGCGCGTGCTGGACCTGACTCGCAACCTGTCACCCTCAAGTTCATAGGAAAACTCGATAGCGGTTTTTTTATCATTCAGGATGACACTCTGCTCTTTCGTGGCTCCATGCTTGAGTGGATCCCCGGGCGTATTCAAATAACTGCGTGCGGTTTTCGAACGCAATACCTCAACGCCTTCCAACACTTCACAAAAACGCTCCTCGACCGGTAACACGGATGCCAGTTCCGCACCGTCCAGCGCCGGATGCAGCGCGTAGTCGTAGTAGGTGACTGTCGAAGCACCATCGGATGCGGCAGCAGTCACCGTCCTTTTTTTCGGGAATCTGGAAAAGCCCAGCGGATCCTCTGGGCAGTTATCTCCACCACTGGCCGGATAAAATTCCGTGGTCGTCGTCACCCCAGTGGGCTCGACCTGCTTGAGCAAGTTACCTTCGTCATCGAACTCGGTGACGGTGGTTTCCACACGCTGCTGTTGGGTGCGCCGATCAAGGTGCGTCACCGTGTGGACTTTAGGCATGCGGAACTGAGCCACCTGCTCACTGAATGGCTTGGTAATGGAACAGTGATACTCCGTGGTGGTGGCGATCTGAGCGTCACCACAGGTTGTAACCTCAGCCACCAACAGATGGAATTTGTTGTAGGTGCGTTTGATGCGGGTATGTACTTTGCCGCTGACCAGCAAGTGCTCGTCCGAGGTGTAGACGTAGTGGCCGGGCGCAAGATAGAGAGGATCCAGGTCACTATCCTTGGCAGGAAGGAGGCCCTGCCCAAGGAAGTTATGGTCGGAGTACGTGTAGGTCTTGCACAGTCGGGGCTGGCCGCGCCCTGGGTAGACATCGTGAGCAATCACAAACGGCAGTGTCCGTTCCACACCGCTGATGAAGCGGTGGCCGTGCCGCTTGTAGCGAATGATTTCGACCCCGCGCAGCGGATTGACGATGCGATGAACATAGCTGGCTCCAGCGATGACTTCATACTCAAGGTCCCAACCCTTACCAACCGGCAGCTCGATGGCCGTCACTCGAGAGTTTTTCAAGATCAGCTTGTAGTTGGAACTGGAAGTAGTGTCGGGATGCCGGGACAGCGTCACCTGACCTGCCGCGCGGGTGATTTTCAACAGGCAGCGCTTGCCATCACGGACTTCGGCCAATCGGGGAAACTGGTTGAACAACTCATGCTTCAGCGTAATGCTCACACCGTTCGCCGCGATTATTTTTTCCGCGACGGCGACCTGAGTGCCGGCCAGGACTTTGAGCAGTTCACGCCGGCCATCCTTGTATCGAACTTCATAGCGCCCTGCTCCAGCGACTGACGCTTTCGCCGTTTGCAGTTTCATTTCCTTGAACTTCAGACCGGTAGACGTCTCGACAGCCTTGTAGCGCTCACCGTTGGACAAGGTCATCACTTTGCTGCGCAAGTCATAATTGGTCAGTGTCAAAGACCAGCCAACGCCGAAACCACTATCCGCCTGATTGAGCGGATTAAAGCCCACTGAAAGTGCAAGCTCCGGACCATTGAGATCCGCCGAGTGCAACTTGCCAAGCGAAAATGCGCAGGTGTACATGCCCGTGCGGGGATCAACGCCTCCTGAAACAAATTCACCAAAGTTGAAAGCGTTTGAATGAACAGAGGGAGAGAAATTACTTTCCATTGGTAAACCGTCCTTTTATTTCCAGACTTAGGTTGAGCAGTTAAAACTGGCCAGCAAAAAGCGCCGACCACACAACGAAGTCAGCTAAGCTGCTTCATTGACCGCCTGGATTGATCCAGAATAAAAGTGAGCCGCTCTTTATCACCATCGATACAAAGGCGGTGCTCCGTACCGAACTCATCGAACACGGCAAACTCGAATGCGCTTTCATTTTCCCGTGCTGCTTGCGGGTCAGCGGAAAGATACTGAACAAGGGTTAATTGCCCAGGCACCTTATTGATAGGGACGGTAACGTAGCTCAGGGGACTGCGGAATGTTGCTTGCACGCCATATATCGGTGCCATATAGCCATAAAAAACTTTGCGACTACCTTGTATTCCGGGGATATTACCGGACACATAGACTTGCACCGCCTCTTCGGAATCATAAGGATCAAGTTTCACCTCACTGCTGTACCAGTCAAGGAGGTGAATCTGCCTGCCTTCAGCGCGCAGGGCAATATGATAATGCTGAATCGAATCGTATCGACCCCTCTGCCGTTTCTCATCATACTTGCTCAATGAAAAGCTGCTCAGCGAGTACTCTTTCGGAGGAATCGCCTCCAGCGTGACACTGCTGTCGAAACCAACCCCATTACTTCGCAATATCACGCCATTCAAGGAGATCTCGGCAGCCACTTCCATAATTCCAGGTCGGGAAGCCGAGACCCAGAACTGGAAAATCTGTACCGGATCTGCGGCGTTGCTTATCTGGTTGTCACTGACCCGCGGGACTTCTGTCAGGCGCGTTGCACCACCCGACATTTCGTGAGCGTAACGATTTTCCTGAATCGAAACACTCCAGTCTCCCTCCAGAGGCCGAGCACCGTTGTAGGCAATCAGCCGCAATGACGGCAATGCAGGATGTCCATGCAGCGATACGCCGTCGCCATTGTTATCGATACCGTGCAGAAGCACCAATACACGCACCTGCATGCGACCGTTGGCATAAAGCACTTTGTGCTGGCCATGATTTGTGGCGTCGAGTTTTACCTCGATACGGGAAATACCAACTTGCTCATCAAACATCTGATAATACCTCAGCCGATTAATATATTTCGCCCTTCAAGGGCTCGGCAAAGTATTAACGTCGAATTTAAATATAAACAGCCGCGACATTTGACATTTTGTGAAAAAGCAAACTCTCAACATCATCTTTAATAATTCACACAGATGCTAATAACTTCAAAAAATGCGATCTGCATGTTACGAGATTCAAAACTAAGCCTTTCACCCCTTTGATTCTGGCCCACGATGGCCTGTTACCCCTTCCGAATTCAATCAACCCGAACCGGAAGGGGAGTCAGCGAGTAGCTTATGTTTGCCAAATCATGTTGGCAGCGTGATCGATCCGTTACTTTCGACAACACTCAGTCGCTATCTGGACCTGTCGAAAATCCGCTCTCCGATGACTCACTATCGGAATCAACGTCTGAAACTGTTTCTTCCGTTTGGATTTCCACTTTCCGGTCCATACTGGAATTTTCAAGATATTGATTAATCCGCCGCATCGACTCGTCACTCAGCGGATTGTTCAATAAACCAACATATAGATCTTGAGTATCCGGAATATCGAACAGATCGCTCCCTACGTCTGAGATATTATTATCCTGTAACGCCATGACCCGAAGACCTCCAAGCCTGTCTATACCGGAAGGCAGGCTGGAGAGATTGGCGTTATATAGCATCAACTCGGTCAAACCTGTCATGAAGCCTACATGCGGAGCAACTGTCAGAGGGTTGTTGGCCAGATTCAACAAAGTGAGCGTCTCGATCCTGGACACACCTTCAGCCGTCGCTTCAGATAATTCAAGCGAGCAATCGTCCAGCACAAGTTGACGCAACTGGCGCATTTGGAATATCCCTGACGGGAAGTCCTCCATTTTTATGCCAGTGACCATCAAATATTGAACATTGGGAAAACTGTCAAAAAAAGCACCGATGCGTGCGCCTGGCGTTTCCACAGTCAATATCAACTCTGTTACATAGTCGAACCTGGCGGATAATCTTGGTAACTCACCAGTAAAATCGACATGATGGGAAAAATGATAGTCACCGTAACCCCATCTCGAAACCGACTTGCGTCGCCAGATATCTTGCAGTTTTGCGCTAAATTGCTCGCGAGCCGGGCGCTGTTCTGCGATCTGCATTGCGTCCTGCGAAGAGTCCGCTTGGGTCGATAATCCTTCCGCACTCCAGATCGCCAATTCATTGCGCAATATTGCGAGGTCTGTCTCCAGGCGCGCTAAAACTGTGGACGGCTCAGATCCCAGGCGCTCGGAAACGAAAGCGGCCAACTCCTTGTCATCAAGCTGCGGATAGAGGCTACGGACACGTTCCACAACGGATCCTGTCAACATCGGGTTGACATCGCCGCCGCCTCGCAGCCCCGCTTGCGCGTATTGGGCGCTGGCCGGAACAGCCGTTACCTGCACCGGTGCCAGTCCCAACAATTCGCTCACGCGTTGGCGCGACGGCAATGGCTGTGCGCGTACCAGTTGCCGCAGAGCCGCACCACCGCCCTGCGCTACACCGAGCAACTGGCGCTGCCCGGGCAGTAAAAGGCGCCAGACGGCGGCATACAGATCCATCCGATCCTGGGGGGACGCGATGCCGCTGCGTTGGATAACGTAGCCTTCATGCTGACGAATCAATATGTGACGCACTGGCGATCGAGCATCGCCAATAGCACTCAATGACTCACCCTCTGACGCTTGCAGACGAATCTCGATACGAATCTGTCGCGGCCACTGATCAAGCCGCCCGAGCATCTGCAAAGCCAGTTGGTCAGTGTCCAGGCTGGCTACCGCATCCAGATAGATTCCTTCGCACGCCCTGGCGAGACGCACCTCGCGTAGCGCCACCAGCGTTTTTTCTGCCATGTGCCTCGGCATTCCCGGCCGCAGGCGCAAATGCATATGGTCGGCGGCACTGGCCTCTCGCCACAACGCTTGGGCAATCGTCTTGGGCAGATGAGGAAAAATCCGTCGCATCTGCAATGTGTTGTCATCGCAATCGAGTTCGAACGCCCGCTCGCTCTGCTCAAAGAGCAAAGCGCGGGACTGTTCGATAACGCGCTCGCTCAGATCAGTTGCCTGTAGCGTTAACAAAGCCTGCAGTTGTGAATCGGCCTGCGCACGCACGGTCGGATCGGAATGTTGCACTTGGGTGATGAACTGGCGGATCTTTTGATCGAGGGCGAAGCGTCTCGCTGTGTCCTGCAGCAATGCCAGCGAAGCGGGATGAATGTCGGACCTGTGCGCCATCATCGCGTCGACGCCGCTCACGGCAAATATGCGTTGGGTCATCAGTGGAGGGAAATCCTTTATTGAATACTCCGTGCCGGGAAGCTCTGTCGTGCGATTTCGTCCGGTAAAGACAGTTGCAACTGGATTGGCCGACTCAGGATCATCCAGCGGATGCCACAAACGGCCCTCGCTGTCAGGCCTCAACAGCGGACCGGAAGGATGCAGTTCTCTGGCATGTGTGGCGCGAAACAGGCCGCTCTCGGGGTCTCGGACCACTTGTACGATGTGATTGTCAGCGACGGCAACATACTGACGCTGCTTCATGATTGCGATGCCCCATGCATCGGTCTTGTCGAGACGCTCTTGCGTGGGTATCCAGTAGTTCTCCAGCGAATTCCTTGCGGACACACTTGCGAACTCGTCGATCGTGGAATATTTCGGCCTCGTGCTCACACTGATGACAGGCATCACTGCAAGCGAATCTGAAGAAGATGGCGAAGGCAAGGGTCCCTGATGATGTGCAACAGTCGAATGCGGCATTGTCGAAGACGGGTTCAGAGCCCGGGGCAGGCCATCCCCGCTGGACTCGATGGGTCTGGTTGGGGCAGATACAGGTTTGATTTTCGGCGGTTTGCCAGTCATGAATGCTCATCCTTGAGGAGTGGTGACGCTGGCCACACATCGCTGCGGGGCCAGCGCAAGACATCAGATAAAGCACTTTCGTGCATATGCCTGATCATCGAACATGGCAGCTTATCTGCAGCCGCGATGCCAAACGCATATACAGCTACTACATCCCAAGACATTGCATCAATGGATGATGAAACTCAGCCTCGCTGAAGAGACAAATTGCGCTCATAAAAACTCACGCGAATCGCCAACTTATGCCCGGTACCATATTCATCGATAGCGATAAAGTAGAGGACACTTCCATATTTTTGCGCACCGGTATTTTCCGAGTATTCGGATAACGCCTGCACAATAGTGAGTTCTCCGTCGCTTTGCGTATTTACTTTGTAATGCTTGTGATTCCATGTTTGCGCATCGCCGGTGAAAGCATATACAAACGGATCACCCCTATCAGGCAAGGTGACGGTCACACTGGTTTTTTCGGGACGGACGAAAATGCACTTCATATAATTGGTTTTGATTTCGTTAAGCCTGTTCCCGCCCGCAAAATCGAGGTTTTCGCCCTCTTCAGCCCCCTCGACCATCCAATCGACCAGGCGGATTTGCTTCCCGTCCGGGTACAGCCCCAGATGGTACTTCCAGATACGATTACCAGGCGACTCATTACCAATCCTGTTCTGATACAACTGAAAGACTCCATATGTCGCGGGCTTTTCAGCCTCCAGAGTCACGCTGCTGTAATGAACACTGGCAGGGGTGGTTCCGTTGCTCAAAATCCTCTCCCCGTTGAGAGACAGGCGCGCACCGACCTCAGTCGTTCCGGCGCTCGACGAGGAAACCCAGAACGTACGCACCTGTGGATGAACGCTGTCATTCTCAAGATCATCATCGTGCCTGTCCAAGGCATCCGGTGCAGGCCGTGCCTCACGCGTAAACCGGCCTTGGACTGCGCTCGCGACCCAACCATCGCGCAAGGTCTTGCCGGTCGCGTAATGAATAAGCTGGATGCTTTCCATTACATCTTCCGGTACATGCACAGCGTTGCCGTCGGCGTCTACTCCGGCAACCAGCACCTGAACTTTGACTTGCATCCGGCCATTAGCAAAAAGTGCCCTGCTTTGAGTGTTATCACTGGCGTCAAACTTGACCTTCAGACTGGACAACCCCACAAGAACGGGCGAAGTGTTTTGTTGATTACCTGTAGCATCCATGCTTTCACTCATAATACAGCTCCTCTGTGAGAATATAACTTGATAGTGACATCGAAAACATGTCAGCAAAAAAAGTTACATACCCACCGAGAAAATATCAAAGTGAAAAGTGTAAGAAATATGCGCGCACCAGCCGCCGGCAACTCATACGCCTTTAAACCAGCCTCCAATACACCAACGCAAGAATGATCAATGTTCGTCGTTATAGACGAACTTCGGCATTTCCCAATGGAAACGGATGGCCAGCAGACGTAACAGGAACCCGCCAAACAAAGTGATCAGGATGGCTTGTTCGCCCGGCACATTTATATAAAGACAAAACATGTAGCACCATGCCGCAGCGAATGAAACACTGGCATAAAGTTCGCGGCGAAATATCAGCGGAATGTCATTGCAGAAAATGTCGCGCAGGATGCCGCCGAACACACCGGTGATGACGCCGCTGACCGAGGCCACCAGCATGCCGTGGCCCATTTCCAGCGCTGTCATGCAACCGATCAAGGTAAATGCCACCAGCCCCACCGCGTCGAGCACCAGAAACAGCGAGCGCAGGTGACGCATCCAGCGTGCGGCAAACACCGTAAACATCGCCGCCACCGAGGTCAGCACCAGATATTCCGGGTGTTTGACCCAAGTCAGCGGGTAGTGCCCGAGCAACACGTCGCGCACCGAACCGCCACCGAGCGCGGTGATGCAGGCGATCAGCACCACGCCGAACCAGTCCATGCCTCGTCGTCCGGCGGACAGCGCGCCAGTCATGGCTTCGGCGGTAATGGCGATCAGATATAGCATCAGCAACATGATGGCAGTCCAGGCAGGAAGGCGCGCAGTCTAGCCATTTCGGCGCCGCACCAGAAGAGGGCGCGCCTCTCGCGAGCAGGCTCGCGAAGGCGGAAAGCCGCTCCCTCAGAACTTGATGAAGTGCTTGCGGTAATGCTGCAACTCGGCGATCGATTCGCGAATGTCGTCCAGCGCCAGGTGCGTGCTGCCCTTCTTGAAGCTGTCGCGCACATCCGGAGCCCAGCGCGCGGCCAGTTCCTTGAGCGTGGAGACGTCGAGGTTGCGATAGTGGAAGTAGCTTTCCAGCGCCTTCATGTGGGTATAAAGGAAGCGACGATCCTGGCAGATGCTATTGCCGCAGATCGGCGACTTGCCCTTCGGCACCCACTTTTCCAGAAAGGCGATGGTCTCAGCTTCTGCCTCAGCCATGCTGATGCGGCTGTCGCGCACACGCTGGGTCAGACCGGAGTTGCCGTGGGTGCGGGTATTCCACTCGTCCATGCGCGCGAGCACTTCGTCGCTATGGTGGATGGCAATCACCGGACCTTCAGCCAATGTGTTCAGCTCACTGTCGGTAACGATAGTGGCCATTTCGATGATGACATCGTTGTCCGGGTCCAGACCGGTCATTTCCAGGTCGATCCAGATCAGGTTCTGCGGGTTTTGCATATTCGGGCTCCTAGGCAATGCTGCGCAGTTTAGCCTAGGCCGATGGCCGGGCGTGCTAAACTCGCGGCCGTTTTACCTAATCGCTGCATTCTTCAGACGGAACACCCATGGCCAAACGCCAACTCAATCGTCGTCAAAACTGGCGCATCGAAAAGATCCAGGGCGAGCGCGCCGCACGCGCCGCCAAACGCGAGTCCTCGGCGGTCGAAGCCCTCGAGGGCGGCGACCTTGGCCCAGAGCAACACGGCCTGGTGATCGCCCACTTCGGCGTGCAGGTCGAAGTCGAAGCCGTCGACGGCGAACTCGCCGGTCAAGTGTTCCGTTGCCACTTGCGCGCCAACCTGCCAGCGCTGGTCACTGGCGACAAAGTGGTCTGGCGCGCCGGCAACCAAGGCATTGGCGTGATCGTCGCGCAACTGCCGCGCAGCACCGAACTGTGCCGCCCCGACAGTCGTGGCCAGCTCAAGCCGGTTGCCGCCAACGTCGACATGATCGTCATCGTTTTCGCGCCGCTGCCCGAGCCTCACGCCAACCTGATCGACCGCTATCTGGTCGCCGCCGAACATGCCGGTATCCGCCCGCTTCTGCTGCTGAACAAATTCGACCTGATCGACGAGCAGAACGCCCCGGCGCTGAACGCGTTGCTGGCGGTGTACCGCACGCTGGGTTATCCGGTGCTGGAAGTCTCGGCCCACCACGGCGACGGCATGGAGCAACTGCAAAAGCAGCTCGACGGGCGCATCAGCGTGTTCGTAGGCCAGTCCGGCGTCGGCAAGTCGTCGCTGGTCAACAGCCTGCTGCCGGAAGTCGAAACCCGCGTCGGGCCGTTGTCGGAATTGTCCGGTCAGGGCACGCACACCACCACCACCGCGCGCCTGTTCCACTTCCCTGGCGGCGGCGAACTGATCGACTCCCCGGGCATCCGTGAATTCGGTCTGGGCCACGTCAGCCGCGCCGATGTCGAAGCCGGTTTCATCGAGTTCGATGACCTGCTCGGCACTTGCCGTTTCCGCGACTGCAAGCACGACCGCGAACCGGGTTGCGCGCTGCTCAAGGCGCTGGAAGATGGGCGCATCCAGCAGCAACGGATGAACAGCTATCGCTCGATCATCGCCAGCCTGCCCGAAAACGGTTATTAAACAGTCGCGCCGGCAGCCCCGCACCACGGGCTGCCGGTTGTCGGACCGCATCTGAATCAGTTCTCCCCCACTTAAACATAAGCCTCTGCCGTAGGCTTTTGCGCGGCTGCTTGCAGGACTTTTCTGTTTTGCCGCGCAGCCCTTGTAGGTCTCTGCCAGCGGCCTACATTCCTTTCCTCCTTCGCTCACAGCGACCTTCGAGGAAAGCCATGCCAACCTGTGTTTTATTCATCCGCCATTCGTCTCGCTACATCCACGCGTGCAGTGCCCACAGCATCGTCGGCGCGATCCGCCTGCACACAGTGGTGTGACCATGCGCAAGGCACTGTTCATCGGCATCAACGATTACACGCATATCGGCGGCCTGAGCGGCTGTTGCAACGACGCCATGGCCATGGCTTCGGTGCTGAAAACCAATGCCAACGGCGACCCTAACTTCAAGAATGTCGTGTTGACGTCCGCCGAGGATTATTTGAGCCGGCAAAAACTCGAAGACCAGATCCGCGAGTTGTTTTCCGGTGACTGCAACGTCGCCCTGCTGTATTTCGCCGGCCATGGCGGTTTCGACGCCGACACTGACGAAGGCATGTTGATCGCGCAGGACTACCGCAACGCCAAGGACGGCATCCGCATCAGCGACATCCTCAACTGGGCGGACAAGGCCACGCGGATCAAAAACAAAGTGATCATCCTCGACTGCTGCGAAAGCGGTTCGGCCGGCGAAGTGCGCGCCCTGCGCAGCGAGAGCAGCATGGTCAGCGAGGGTATGACGATCCTCACCGCCTGCAAAAAAGCCGAGCCGGCGCTGGAGGGCGCGCAGCACGGCGTGTTCACCGGCCTGCTCCTGCAAGCGCTGCATGGCGGCGCGGCGAATATCCTCGGCAAAATCACCCCCGGCAGTCTGTATTCCTTTGTCGACAACGCCCTCGGCGCCTGGGAACAGCGTCCGGTGTTCAAGACCAATGTGTCGCAGTTCATTTCCCTGCGCGAAGTCTCGCCGCTGATCCCCAAGGAGATCCTGCGCAAATTGCCCGACTGGTTCGCCGAAGCCGAATCGGTCTACCCGCTCGACCCCAGCTATGAGCCCACCGAAAAGGCGTTCGTGCCTGAACATGGCGAGATCTTTGCCCAGTTGCAGAAGTGCAACCGCCACAGCCTGATCGAGCCGGTCGACGCCGAGCACATGTACTACGCCGCCCTCAACTCCACCGGCTGCCGCCTGACGGCACTCGGCGCCTATTACCGCGAACTCGCCCTCAAAGGACATTTCTGATGCCAGTCTTTATCAGCTACCGCCATATGGATCGCGCTCATGCGATCGCCATCAACACCCGCCTGACCCAGGCGAAGATCAGGACTTACCTCGACGTACTGGATCCGGAATCGCAGACCACCGACGACATCACCGGAGTCATTACCCGCAACATCACCGAGTGCACGCATCTGCTGGCGGTGGTGTCGGAGACAACTGCACTGTCGTGGTGGGTGCCTTTCGAAATTGGCGAGGCGACGATCAGCAATCGGCGGATCTGTACGTTCAAGACCGGACCTGCGCAACTGCCGATCTATCTGGACAAATGGCCGAAGCTGAGCACGGCCAGCGATCTGGATTTCTTTATCGATGCGTATCGTGATGAGGTGTCGAACAAGCGCTCGATAACCCTGGATTCGTTCAGCGACTCGGTGAAAGGGGCGTACAAGCGCGATGCAGAGATGTTTCATGAACAGCTGAAGAACCGGATTCGTCGGGGATTCTGAGACAGTGCCGGCCTGTGATAGCCACAAAAAAGCCGACATCACTGTCGGCTTTTTTTCACTTACTGCTTCGGCGCAGGCGCCGCCCCACCCGGCTCAGCCGGTTTCGGCGCCGCATCGTCAAACAGATTCAACCGCTCGCGCAACTCGTGAGCCGGCACTGGCTGTTTGTCCGCCGGCAACGCATTCGGATCAACCGGGGCTGCCGGTGCAGCACCGTTCTGCCCCTGATCCGCCGGTTTCGCCGCCTCGGGACCCTGCGCACCTTCAATGGCGGCCTGGGCCTTTTTGGTCAGCACGACAATGTCGATCCGGCGATTGACCGGGTTGAACGGGTTTTCCCGGTCGAACAACGCCGACGAGGCATAACCGACCACCCGCGCCACCTGCGCATCCGGATAGCTGCCCGCGACCAGGGCACGGCGAGCCGCATTGGCGCGGTTGGCCGAGAGCTCCCAGTTGCCGTAGTCGCCAGTGCCAATGTACGGCTTGGCGTCGGTGTGGCCGCTGATGCTGATCTTGTTCGGCACCGCTTTGATGGTGTCGGCCATGGCCAGCAGGATGTCCTCGAAGTACGGTTTCAGGCGTGCGGAACCGGAGTCGAACATCGGCCGATTCTCGGCGTCCATGATCTGGATGCGCAAGCCGTTCGGGGTGATTTCGAAGAGGATCTGATCCTTGAACTTCTGCAGTTGCGGGTTCTCGTCGACCTTGTTCTGCAGTTCTTGCAGGAGCAGTTCGAGACGCTCCTTCTCGACCTGCTCGGCCATGCCTTCAACCTGATCGGTGTCGACCGTGACCTTGTCCGGTTGCGGTTGCGACTTCACTTCCGGGTTGAGGGTGTTTTCCGGCGCCAGGGTCGGCGTGCCACCCAGGTCGATGATGTACGGCGTGCCGCTTTCGGAGAAGCCGACCGGGTCCTTGAAATAACCGGCGATGGCGATCTTCTGTTCCGGCGTAGCGGTGGACAGCAGCCACAGCACGAGGAAGAACGCCATCATCGCCGTGGCAAAGTCGGCGAAGGCGATTTTCCACGCCCCGCCGTGGTGCCCGGCGGCAATGCGCTTGACGCGCTTGACGATGATCGGCTGATTATTTTCCATGACTTAGCGACCGCGAACCGCTTGTTCCAGCTCGGCGAAGCTTGGACGGTGCGCCGGGTACAGAACCTTGCGCCCGAACTCGACCGCCAGCGACGGCGGCATGCCGGACGCCGAAGCCACCAGCGAGGCCTTGATGGCTTCGTAGACGTTGAGCTCTTCCTTGGCATCGTGGGCCAGGGAATGCGCCAGCGGACCGAAGAAACCGTAGGCCGCGAGAATACCGAAGAAGGTACCGACCAGTGCCGCACCCACGTGCAGACCGATCGACGCCTGGTCGCCCTCGCCCAGCGAGGCCATGGTCACCACGATACCGAGTACCGCCGCAACGATACCGAAACCGGGCATGCCGTCGGCGATGCCGTTGACCGCGTGCGATGGGTGCTCGAGGTCTTCCTTGAGGCTGTACAGTTCCATGTCGAACAGGCCTTCCAGTTCGTGCGGAGCCATGTTGCCGGAGGACATGATGCGCAGGTAATCGCAGACGAACGCGGTCATGCGTTCATCCTTGAGCACCGCCGGGTACTTGGCGAAGATCGGGCTCGCGGCGGCATCTTCGATGTCGCCTTCGATCGCCATCATGCCTTCACGGCGGCTCTTGTTGAGGATTTCGTAGATCAGCCCGAGCACTTCCAGGTAGAAGGTGTGGGTGAAGCGCGAACCGAACATGCTCAGGGATTTCTTGAGCACGTGCATCGTCATGTAACCGGGGTTGGCCTGGAGAAATGCGCCGAGGGCCGCACCGCCGATGATCATCACCTCGAAGGGCTGGATCAGAGCGGCAATCTTGCCGTGGGAGAGCACGTATCCGCCGAGCACGCTCGCGAATACGACGATGATGCCGATAATTTTAGCCATAGGTAGAAGGTACTTGTTTAAGTCGGGTTCAAGGTCATATTCGGAAGTTAAAAAATCTCTTCTTCTACTTATCGGCAAAACTGCGCCAGACTATAGCCAGTTCAGGCGAAAAGCCAATTTAGCCCATGCCGGGCGCGTCTACAGTCAGTGAAGATCTCGTCCAGACATGGCTAATGAAACGAACATTCCATCGGTAATACCGACCACGCTCCAGGCTTGGGTCAAGCTGCTCGACAGCGTCCGCCTGCCCGTACCACAAGAGGCTCACGACAAAGTCTGCCGGGCGATCCGCGACAATCGCAGCTCGCTGCGCGACATCGCCGATCTGATGCAGGACAGCCCGGCGCTGGCCTTGAGCGTCATCCGTGAGGCGAATCGTCACACCCACGGCACCATGGCCGCGCCGGCGGAAAATCTTGAGGTGGCGATCAATCGCCTGGGCCTTGCCCGCACCGAAGAATTGCTCGCGCGCCTGCCCGCCGAACCGCACCGGCAAATCCCCAAGGCTTTGCGCCAATTGCAACTGATCAGCCAACACGCGACACAACAGGCCAACGGTTTTTTTGCCAGTCGCCTCGCGCGGCTGTGGCAGGACATTCATTGGGGCAGCTTGCTGTTTTTGTCGCCGCTGTGGCCCTTGGCACTGACGTATCCGCAGTTGCTCGAGGAGTGGGAACTGCGCGTGATCCACAAGGGCGAGTCGGCACGTGTGGTCGAAAAGCAATTGTTCGGCGTGCGCCTGTTGAAGATCGCCGAGGCACTGGTCCACGCCTGGCATCTGCCGATCTGGGTCGAGCAAGGCTACAAATTGCTGCTCAGCGAACAACGCGAACTGGTCAAAGTGCTGCGCATCGCCCGCGACAGTGAACACCCGCTGCGCCAGCAGAATCGCCTCGACGATGACCCGACATTGCGCCGCTGGCTCAACCAGCCGGCGAATACCGTGCTGCTGGCCAATGGGCTGGCGCTGTCGGCGCAACAGGCCTGGGACAGTCCGCACAGCAAGCGCTGGCAGTACCTGACCAGCCTCTATCTGCAGATTTCCATGGACGAAGTGCAGCAACAGTTGCACCAGCAAGCGGCGAACAGCGCGCGTCAGCATGCGATGCCCGATTTGTGGCACCCGGCGGTTTCGCTGATCTGGCCGTGGGGCACTCGTCGCTTGCCGGCCGGCATGCTCCCGGCAGCAGCGCCGAATGCGGATGACTTGGGCCAGTGGCGTCGGCAATGCGCCGAACTGCTCGCCGAACCCAGCCGCTTCACCAATGCCATGAGCCTGACCGTCGCCGCCCGCGAGGCACTGGTGGCCAGCGGCATGCGCCGGGTGATGATTCTGATGGCCGACCGCACGCACTCGACCCTGCGCGTACACCAGACCGCCGGTTTGCCGAAGGATGCGGCGGCGCTGAGTTTTGTCGTCAGCCAGAGCAAAGTCCTGCAACGCCTGCTCGCTCAGCAGGCGCAGGTGCGGATCACGCCGGAGAACAACGCACAATTCTCGGCCTTGTTACCGGCGAGCCTGCGCACGCTGTTTCGTGGCGAACATCTGTTTCTGCGTTCATTGGTCAACAATGGTCGGGTGATCATGATCGTCGTTGCCGATCAGGGCGGCGGCCCCTTCGCCGACATCACTGTGCAAGCCTTCGGCAAAACCGCGCAGTGCATCGAAAAAGCCCTGCACAGCTTTAGCAGCCGTGGCCAATGAGCCTGCGCTACAATCCTCCCCTTTGTGCTCTGGAGACCTCACATGTCTGACTTCTCTGGCTTGCCGCTTGTCATCGAGCCGAGCGACCTGCTGCCGCGTCTGGAGTCCCCGGAACTGATCCTGGTGGACCTGACCAGCCCTGCCCGGTATGCCGAAGGTCACTTGCCCGGCGCACGTTTTGTCGACCCGAAACGCACCCAGCTCGGCCAGCCACCGGCCCCCGGGCTGATGCCGGCGAAGGCCGATCTGGAAGCGTTGTTTGGTGAGCTCGGTCATCGCAAAGACGCGGTCTACGTCGTGTATGACGATGAAGGCGGCGGCTGGGCCGGGCGTTTCATCTGGCTGCTCGATGTCATTGGCCACGACAAGTACCACTATATAGACGGTGGTCTTCCGGCCTGGCTGGCGGACGGCATGCCCATGTCGATTCAAGTGCCGGCCGCCGTCGGTGGCCCAGTGTCGCTGACCCTGCACGACGAACCGACCGCCACCCGCGAATACCTGCAAAGCCGCCTCGGCGCCGCCGATCTGGCGATCTGGGACGCGCGTGGGCCGCTGGAATATTCCGGCGAGAAAGTCCTCGCCGCCAAGGGTGGCCACATCCCCGGTGCGATCAATTTCGAATGGACCGCCGGCATGGACCAGACGCGTCAGTTGCGTATCCGCAGCGACATGCCGCAGATCCTCGAAAACCTCGGGATCACCAAGGACAAGGAAATCATTACCCACTGCCAGACCCATCACCGGTCGGGCTTCACTTATCTGGTGGCCAAATCCCTCGGTTATCCGCGGGTCAAGGGCTACGCCGGTTCATGGGGCGAATGGGGCAACCACCCTGACACGCCAGTCGAGATTTAAGGTTTTTAAGGACAACTAATGAAAGAGCGTCTGTTTATCCTCAGCCAGTACCTGCTGCCGCATCACCTGCTGTCGCGCCTGGCCGGCTGCATCGCCGAATGCCGCGTGCGCTGGTTCAAGAATGCCTTCACCCAATGGTTTGCCAAGCGTTATCAAGTGGACATGTCGCAAGCACTGGTCGAAGACCTGACCGCTTACGAGCACTTCAACGCCTTCTTCACGCGTGCTCTGAAAGACGGCGCGCGTCCACTGGACGAGACGCCGGGCGCGATCCTCAGCCCGGCCGACGGTGCGGTCAGCCAGCTCGGCCCGATCGAGCACGGTCGTGTGTTCCAGGCCAAGGGCCACAGCTTCAGCGTGCTGGAGTTGCTCGGCGGGGATGCGGCCAACGCAGCGCCGTTCATGGGCGGCGACTTCGCTACCATTTACCTGTCGCCTAAGGACTATCACCGCGTGCACATGCCGCTGGCCGGCACCCTGCGCGAAATGGTCTACATCCCGGGCCGCATTTTTTCGGTGAACCAGACCACTGCCGAAAACGTCCCGGAGCTGTTCGCCCGCAACGAGCGCGTGGCGTGCATTTTCGACACCGAACGCGGGCCGATGGCCGTGGTGCTGGTCGGTGCGATGATTGTCGCTTCGATCGAAACCGTGTGGGCCGGTCTGGTCACCCCACCGAAGCGCGAGCTGAAAACCTTCCGCTACGACGAAGCCGCACGCGCTCCGATTCATCTGGAAAAAGGCGCGGAACTTGGGCGCTTCAAGCTGGGTTCGACGGCGATCGTGCTGTTTGGCCCGGATCAGGTGAAGTGGGCCGAAGAGCTGGTGGCCGGTTCACCCGTGCAGATGGGCCAAGGCCTGGCACTGCCAAAAGCGTGACCCTGTTCGCGGAAGCAGCCGAGGCTGCTTCCGCAAACCGCGGCATTTGCTGCTATGGTTTTGCTCATGAGCCAGACCAACTTTTCTCCCAAGCTGCGCGCTCCGACTCCCACGCAAACGCGCCTGTCGTTCTGCGACGCCAGCCCGCGCGACCTCAAGCGCTGGATCGCCGGCCTGCCCAAGGCCAACATCGGCGAAACCGCCCGCCTGCTCTACCAAGGCCTCGGCGAACTGAACCTGTTGCTCACCCCCAGCGACAATCGCCTGCAACTCCTGGAACTGCTGCGGCCCGAGGTGTATTTCGTCTGCCAGCATCTGGAACGGCATTTTCTGCATCAGGCGATCATGCTCGACGAGCGTTCGCGCAAAGTCAGCAACCTGTGTCAGGCGCTGCAAGGTCAGTTGGCCATCGGCTATAAACAGATCGTTCTGCGCATCCTGCCCAAATACAGCAAGGATCGCGCGACATTGGTCGGCACCGCCTTGCAACGCGCCGCGCATGCCCTCAAGGCGCAACTGGTGCGCGCCACGCAGCTGTACAGTTCACCGCCGGAACACGTGTGGTTGGAATTGCATCAGCTGTATCGCAGCGCTGCGCAATTACAGCTGCAACAACGGCGGCTGCGCGATGATCTGGCGTTTTTGACCAGCGAACTGAGCGTCGAACAGACCTACATCGCCGCGCTGCTATTGGGCAGTGCCCGTTGCAATCAATTACGCCAGAGTCAGATTGCTCGGCTGGCCGAGGTGATCGAGCCGTGGAGCGCCCTGCTCAAACTGCATCCCGGCAGCGCCGACGACGGTTTGTTCGCCATCAGCCCGGAACTGGATGTTGGTCCACGCTACCGCAAGATGTTTCGCAGCGAACAACAGAGCGGGCTGCTGGGCTTCGACCCGCAGCCCTTGGTCAAGCAGCTCGAAACGCACCTGCTGCAGCAGCCGACTTCAACCCCCCTGCCTGTTTCCGCCGGTCTCAGCATCGATACCCTGCAACATCTGCACGCCACTTGGGGCCAGGCTGCCGAACGCAGTTTTCAGCGCAGCGCCGGCCAGGGCACATTGACCGTGTGCGTCGGCATGAGCGCCCTGCACTTCCACCTCGGCGGCGAACGCACCTTTAGCGAATTGCTCAAACATCCCGGTGGGCGAGCGGCGAACTTCACCAGCGTGGTGGTGAACGGCGAAAAGGACAGCTGGAGTCAAGCGTTCGACGCCGCACCGCAAGGCAACGATGAGCTGTTGCCGTACGAGGAAATCCAGTACGACCAGTTGAGCGAGGATGAAGGCCCCGGCAACTCGCCGAACTATCCGACTTACGCCTTGCCGGTGATCAACCATAGCCCCGGCGGCTATTGCCTGGCCTGGCCGAGCGAGGTGCCGGCGGAATTGCAGGCCGGGGAAATGCTCGGCATTCAGGACAGCGAGGGCAAAGGCTGGAGCATTGCGGTGATTCGCTGGATCCGCCAGGTGCGCGGTAGCGGCACGCAGATGGGCATTGAACTGGTCGCGCCACACGCGCAGCCGTGCGGGCTGCAACTGGTTCGTTCCAAGGACGATCACAGCCATTATCTGCGCGGTTTGCTGTTGCCGGAGATCAGTGCGATCGATGTGCCGGCCACCGTGCTTGCGCCGCGCCTGCCGTTCCAGGAAGGCAACAAGGTGTTGATCAACACCCAGGGCGAAGAACACCGCGCCGGGCTGGATCGGCGGGTGGCGAGTACGCACAGTTTCAATCAGTTCGCCTATCGCTCGCTGGATCCTGCGCAGAATGGCGGGGGTGAGGAGGATTTTGATTCGTTGTGGAATTCGCTCTAGACCGAGGCGCGGCCTTCGCGAGCAGGCTCGCTCCCACACTGGAATGAGATTTCCTGTGGGAGCGAGCCTGCTCGCGAAGAGGCCAGATCAGCTTATGGAGATCTCAGAGCTGCCCGTCACGATCCCGGAAACCCAGCAGATACAACACACCATCCAGCCCCAGCGTTGAAATCGCCTGCTTCGCCGACTGCTTGACCAACGGTTTGGCGCGGAACGCCACGCCCAGCCCGGCAATCGCCAGCATTGGCAAGTCGTTGGCGCCGTCGCCGACGGCAATGGTCTGCTCCAGACGCAGCCCTTCCTTGTGCGCCAGCTCCTTGAGCAGATCAGCCTTGCGCTGCGCATCGACAATCGGCTCGATCGCCACGCCGGTGCACTTGCCGTCGACCACTTCCAGCTCGTTGGCAAACACGTAGTCGATGCCCAGCCTGGCTTGCAGCTGCTTGGCGAAATAAGTGAAGCCGCCGGACAGGATGGCGGTTTTGTAGCCAAGGCGCTTGAGTTCGGCGAACAGGGTTTCGGCGCCTTCGGTCAGGCGCAGCGAGGCGCCGATCGAGTCGAGCACGCTGACGTCGAGGCCCTTGAGCAGCGCCAGACGCTCCTTGAAGCTGGCGCGGAAATCCAGTTCACCGGCCATGGCGCGCTCGGTGATTTCCGAAACCCGGTCACCCACGCCGGCCGCTTTGGCCAGCTCATCGATGACTTCCGCTTCGATCAGCGTCGAGTCCATGTCGAACACCGCCAGACGCCGGTTGCGGCGAAACAGCGAGTCTTCCTGGAAGGCGATGTCGACGTTCAATTCCTGGGCAACGCTGAGGAATTCGGCGCGCAAAGCCTGCGGATCGGCGGCTTCGCCGCGCACGGAAAACTCGATGCAACCCTTGCCCTTGTCGGCCGGCGTGTCCAGCGGCATGCGCCCCGACAGACGGTCGATATGGTCGATATTCAAGCCATATTTGGCGGTGATCGCGCTGACCGCCTGCAACTGGCCGGCTGTGACTTTGCGCGTCAGCAGGGTAACGATATGGCGTTTCTTGCCCTGATTGCCCACCCACTGCTGGTAATCCTCTTCGGACACCGGGGTGAAACGCACTTGCTGATCCAGTTCGTAGCCCTTGAACAGGATGTCCTTGAGCACTGACTTGCCCTGTTCGGAATCGGGAATTTCAACCAGGATGCCGAACGACAGGGTGTCGTGGATCACCGCCTGACCGATGTCGAGAATGTTCACACCACCTTGTGCCAGAACACCGGTGATGGCCGCTGTCAGACCGGGACGGTCGACTCCCGTGATGTTAATCAGGACGATTTCGCGCAACGCGCACCCCCGCAACTGGAAAAAAACCGCATTCTACCCACTTTCAGTGACCATCGGGCACCGCGAGCGCTTTGCCGGTCTGGGGCCTGTCGCTATACTGCGCGTCAACTTCACGGACAAAGAGCCGAGCTCAAGTGAACCGGCCCACGCCAGTCAAAACCGATAACTTCTTCCTGCTGATCTTCCGTGCACTGCGCCATCGCCGTGTACCGATTGCATTGCGCATTGCCAGCCACAACGTGATCCTGGTCGCTCTGGCCCTGGTGATCTATGCCGGGGTGATGGGTCTGCAATTCAAGCAGGCCATGCACGAGCAGGCCGATGCGCTGGGCGAAAGCCTGACCACGCAGACCGCCACCTCCGCCACCGAGCTGCTGGTGTCCAACGACATCCTCAGCCTCAACGTGCTGCTCAACAACCTGACCAAGAACAAACTGGTCGCCCACGCGGCGATCTACAGTGTGGACAACCGCATCCTCGCCGAGTCCGGTCAGCGTCCCAAGCACAGCCTGCTGGGCGAAGCCGAGGGCATGTACGAGAGCAAGATCACTTTCCAGGACGTGACTGCCGGGCAACTGCGCATCAGCCTGGACATGGATCAGTTCCAGCAGCCGATGACCATCAGCCTGCAAAGCATGGGCATTCTGAGCGCAATTCTGCTGGCGCTGTCATTGGCTCTGAGTCTGCGCATGGGCCGCTATCTGTCGACGCCGTTGCTGCAATTGCGCGTGTGGCTGCGCCGGATCGACGCGCACACCCCGGGCATCGATCGCCAGGATGAAATCGGCGATCTGGCGCGCCAGCTGCATGCCAGCTACGCCCCGGAACCGGAGCCTGAGCCCGAACCCGAGCCGGAATTCGCCGAGGAAGAAGACGAGCCTGAATTCGAGGTGCGTAACCTGCGCGATCCGAGCTTCGACGAAAGCCGCCCGCTGGCCGCGAAGAAACCGGCACCGCGTCACCTGGTCAGCACCGTCGAAGACGATGATGACGATGACGCTTTCGCCGACCTGCGCGACGAATCGCTGAACGGCGCCGCCCAACCGCTGACGCGCAAACCGAGCCCTGACGTGCCACAGCACACCGCCGTACTGGCCGTGCAACTGGGTTCGCAGGAACAATTGCGTCGTTTGCCTCGCGCACGTCTGGAAGAATTGCAGGAACGCTATCGCGACTGCCTCGAGCAGGCCGCGTCGCTGTATCAGGGCGAAATCGAAACCCTCAACGATGGCAGCACGCTGTTGCTGTTCCATACCGAAGATTGCGGCGACGACTACCTGACCAATGCCATCTGCTGCGGCGAATTGCTGCGTGCACTCGGCCACCAATTGCAGATCGAGGTCGCAGACAGCGGCATCACCCTGCAATTGCAGCTGGGCCTGACCTTGGGCGATGAGTTGTTCGGTCTGAGCCAGATTGATCTGCTGCTGACCGATTCGGCCCAGGATGCACTGGCCTTGTCGCAACACAGCCGCAATCTGCTGCTGGTCGAGCGCAAGATCAGCGATGACACGCTGATCCGCCAGCGTGCGCGGATCCGGCCGATCGCCAGCCCTGAAGGCGCTTGCTGTGTGGAGCGGTTGATGGAGCCATATCCGTCGATGCTCGAACGGCAACTGGCGCGGATGCATGAGCGCCGGGCGTAAGGCTTAGGCCCGATACGCAAAAGCCCGCAGACAATTAATTGTCTGCGGGCTTTTTTGTGCGCGGTGTTATTGGAATCGTGCGCATCCCTGAAAAGCCCCTCACCCTAGCCCTCTCCCAGAGGGAGAGGGAACCGGTTGGGGGAAATTCCAGAATTACACCGACTTGAACGCCCTGCTTTGAATCCACAATCGCCAACATCTTTCAGGTCGACGTAAGACGCCCGACACCTCAGTCGGTCCCCTCTCCCTCCGGGAGAGGGCTAGGGTGAGGGGCTTTTGATCTTCCACCCCACCCCCAGACACAACAAAGCCCGCACTAGGCGGGCTCTGATCTGGCTCGTTCCAGCCTCAGAAGCGAAACACTTCCATATCGGTACGAATAGGCGAGGCCATCGGAATCTTTGGCTGCTTCTCGGCATCCGCCGCCGGCGCTGCGGGTTTCGGCGCGGCTTTACGCGGTGCCTCGGCCACGGGCGGCTGGTTGGCCAGTGGCTTGAGCGCCACCGACAACTGCTCGGCCAGACGCTGCAACAGAACCCCTTGTGCCTGCACCTGGGACGCGGTGCTGCCGGCGTGCGTTTCCTGCAGGTGAATGATGCGGTTATCACGCACCTTGCCGCGACGATCGATCAAACGCCATTGCGCATCGAGAATCGCCGGTTGTTTCGCCCCGGAATCCAGACGGGTGATGGTCAGCAGAACCTGCACATCCGGCGTGAATCCGGCAGTAGCAGGCGCCAGCACCACGCGCTGGCTGTCCAGATGACCGGCGACCTGACGCATCAGCAGTTGATCGATATCCGACGAAAGGCTGCCAGCCCAACGACCGTCGGTCGCCGCTTGCAGGCTGCCGTCGGGTTGACGTTGCAGCAGGGTTTCGCGTTGCAGGTAATCGGCAACAACTACCGGCCCCAGCAAAACCGCCATGCCTGCGCTTTGCGCAGGCTGAACCGGACTTCCGCTGTCCAGTTGGTACAGCGACACCGGCTGGTGAACGCTGCAACCCGCCAGGCCAAGAACGCCGGCGAGCAACAAAATAAGGGGGCGTAGAGCAGTCATCATCCCGTCCAGGTGGCCGCCACAAGGCTGACCACAGTGAAAATACTCAATAAATATGAAGAACGCTCGGCCACGCCGGCGCTTGAAAGGCCATATCATCCGTGAATATGCGTTCCGACTCCAGCGCCAAAGCGTCGATCTACGCGTTTAATCGCAGATCGAACGCTCTAGTAAGGCGTTCTCGCCTAATTGAGGTTTTCGACGAGCAGCGCATCCACTCTCTGGAAGCCCCGCGGAAGTTTGTTTCCGCGCCGTCCACGCTCACCTTTGTAGTGCTCGAGGTCGTCGGCTTTCAGCGACAGGGTCCGTTTGCCAGCCTGCAATACCAGGGTGGCGCCTTCCGGCAGGACGGCGATGTCCGTGACATATTCTTCGCGACTGGCCACGCGTTCACCGGATATACCGATGATCTTGTTGCCTTTGCCCTTACCTAATTGTGGCAGATCGCTGATTTTGAAGATCAGCAGGCGACCTTCGGTCGTGACCGAGGCCAGCCAGTTCTGCTCACGATCGGCCACAGGGCGCGGCGCGATGACCTTGGCGTTGTTCGGCAGGCTCAACAGGGCCTTGCCGGCCTTGTTCTTCGCTTGCAGGTCTTCGCCTTTGACCACGAAGCCGTAACCGGCATCGGACGCAATCACGTACAGCGCATCGTCTTCGGGCATCAGCACGCATTCGAACGAAGCGCCCGGTGGCGGCGTCAGACGGCCGGTCAAGGGTTCGCCCTGGCCACGGGCCGACGGCAAGGTATGCGCGGCAACCGAGTAGCTGCGACCGGTGGAATCGATGAACACGGCAAACTGGTTGGAGCGCCCCGCCGCCGAGGTCTTGAAGCCATCGCCGGCCTTGTACGACAAACCGGTAGCGTCGATGTCGTGGCCCTTGGCCGAACGCACCCAGCCTTTTTCCGACAGCACGACGGTGACTTTCTCGTTCGGCAGCAGATCGTGCTCGCTCAGCGCCTTGGCTTCGGCGCGCTCGACGATTGGCGAGCGGCGGTCGTCGCCGTAGGTTTCGGCGTCTTTGAGCAGCTCGGTACGCACCAGTTTCTTCAGCTTGGCTTCGCTGCCCAGCAGGGCTTGCAGCTTGGCTTGCTCCTTGAGCAGTTCGTCCTGCTCGTCGCGCAGCTTCATCTCTTCCAGTCGCGCCAACTGACGCAAGCGGGTGTCGAGGATGTAGTCGGCCTGAATCTCGCTGAGGGCGAAACGCTCAATGAGCTTGGCTTTCGGATGCTCCTCGGTACGGATGATGTGAATTACTTCATCCAGGTTGAGGTAGGCGATCAGCAAACCGTCCAACAGGTGCAGGCGACGCTCGACCTTGTCGAGGCGGAATTGCAGGCGGCGACGCACGGTCAGCACGCGGAATTCCAGCCATTCGACCAGCAGCGCACGGAGGTTTTTCAGCTGCGGCTTGCCGTCCAGACCGATGATGTTGACGTTGACCCGGTAGGTCGACTCCAGCTCGGTGCTGGCGAACAGGTGCTGCATCAGCGCTTCGTGATCGACGCGGCTGTTGACCGGGATGATCACGATGCGGCACGGGTTTTCGTGGTCGGATTCGTCACGCAGATCGGCGATCTGCGGCGCTTTCGACGGTTTGGCCTGCATCAGCGCGGCGATCTGCTCCAGCACCTTGGCGCCGGAGACCTGATGCGGCAGCGCGGTGACGATGATGTCGCCGTCCTCGACGTGGTACACGGCGCGCATACGCACCGAGCCCTTGCCGGTTTCGTACATCTTCAGCAGGTCGGCACGCGGCGTGATGATTTCCGCTTCGGTCGGATAATCCGGACCCTGGATGTGTTCGCAGAGCTGTTCGACCGTGGCTTTCGGCTCATCCAGCAAGCGCACGCAGGCGGTGGCGACTTCACGCAGGTTGTGCGGCGGCACATCGGTGGCCATGCCCACGGCGATACCGGTGGTGCCGTTGAGCAGAATGTTCGGCAGGCGCGCCGGCAACACCAGCGGCTCCTGCAGGGTGCCGTCGAAGTTCGGCCCCCAGTCCGCGGTGCCCTGGCCCAGTTCGCTGAGCAGCACTTCGGAATAGCGCGACAGCCGCGCTTCGGTGTAACGCATGGCGGCGAAGGACTTCGGATCGTCCGGCGCACCCCAGTTGCCCTGGCCGTCGACCAGCGTGTAGCGATAGCTGAACGGCTGCGCCATCAGCACCATCGCTTCGTAGCACGCCGAATCGCCGTGGGGGTGGAACTTGCCGAGCACGTCACCGACGGTACGCGCCGATTTCTTGTGCTTGGAATCGGCGTCCAGCCCCAGTTCGCTCATGGCGTAGACGATACGCCGCTGTACCGGCTTCAGGCCGTCGCCGATATGCGGCAAGGCGCGGTCCATGATCACGTACATGGAGTAGTTGAGGTAGGCATTTTCGGTGAAGTCAGCCAGCGAGCGGCGTTCTACACCATCCAGGCTGAGATCAAGGGAGTCGCTCATGCGGGCCTCATCGGTTCGTTGTCTGGCGCAGCAGCATGGTGCCACCGCGCTGGGTAAATTCAAGTTTGTTCAGGGCGCTCATGCCGAGCAGCACCTGGTCGCCATGCAGCCCCGGCGCCACCAGTGCGCGGACATCCCGCAGCACGATGTCGCCCAGTTGCAGGCGGGCAATCTTCGTTCGATAGCCCTGGCTCAGGCCATTGGCCGTGCTCAGGGTCACGCCGAAACCTTCTTGCAGCTTCAAACGCTTGGCCAGATCCGCCGGGATCGCGACATCGGTCGCGCCGGTGTCGAGCATGAACTCCACCGGCTCGCCGTTGATCTGGCCGCTGGCGACAAAATGTCCTTGGGCATTGCTCGCCAGTTTCACTTCGATAAAACCTTCGCCCTGCTCCGACGTAACCACGATGTTCGGATTCTGCTGGCGCTGCTCCCACTGACCGAAAAACCGCGTCGCGAGAAACAGTGCCGCGCACCAGGCGAGGACCATTAGCACCCGACCGGCACGCTTGCCCGGCGGTTGCTGGCTCATGGCCTGGCACTCCAGCCACCGTCCGGCGCGGCGAAGCGCCAGACCACCGGGCGGACTTCGCCATCAGCACGTGGGCCAAAATTGTTGTCGACGCCGATCCACGCACCTCCGGCATCAATGATCAGCGCTTCTTCCAGTCCGTAGTTCTGCGAGTAGCGGCGATTTTCCCGCAACAGTTCGCCGGCGTACGACCAGCATTGTTCGACCTTGGCCGTCTGTGCATCGCGACGGCAGATCTCGAAAGCGTTGCGCTCAAGGGTAAACAGCTTGCCGTTGAACAAGGAAATGTCGGAAAAGTCGCGATGAACCGCTTTCGCCTTGGGAAACTGTGGCGGCTGCATCTCCTTGCCGCCCTCACTGAGCAGCACGCAGCGACCGTCACAATCCCACACCGTCTGCTGGCGCTTGATCAGCAGCAGGCCGCGCTTTTGCCGTTCGGCGGCCAGCCATATCTGATCACCGGCCGGGTTGATCGCCAGGCCTTCGAAGATCGAATTGAACTTGAGCAACAGGCCGCTCGCCCGCGCTTCGCGAACCAGCAGCGGCGAGATTTTCAGCCAGTTCGCCGGGCCACTGACCGGCACCTGCAACACCGCCGCATGGGCTTCGCTGACGATGTAGCGATTGCCAGCGCTGTCGCAACTGATGCCTTCGAAATCCAGTTCGCCCCCGCGAATGAACGACGCCGCCCAAGTGCGCGAGCTCAACCCCCACGGCAAGCCGCTCTCGGGCACGGGCGGCACGTCGATGTGCACGGTTTGCGCCTGCCAGACCGGATCGCGGGTATCGAGCCGATAGATCTGCTCGTCATCGCGATCGGAAACGGTCCACAGCTCGTTGCCGCACATGGCCAGACCTGACAGGTTACCGCCGCGCATGCCTTCGACCGGGTGTTCGGAAAGCAGCCGCAATTGTTGCAGCGGCTCGGCCGACACGCTCAGCGCACTCAGCAGCAACGCACCCGCCAAGGCCCAGCCAAACTGCATCAGGCCAGCACCTCGGCGAGGTTGCCTTTGGATTCGAGCCAGGTCTTGCGGTCACCGGCGCGTTTCTTCGCCAGCAGCATATCCATCATTTCCGAGGTTTCGGCGAAGTCTTCGCCCAGCGTCAACTGCACCAGACGCCGGGTGTTCGGGTCCATGGTGGTTTCACGCAGTTGCGGCGGGTTCATTTCACCCAGACCTTTGAATCGGGTGACCTGGGGTTTGCCGCGTTTCTTTTCGGCCACCAGGCGATCGAGAATGCCGTCGCGCTCGGCTTCGTCGAGGGCGTAGTAGATCTCTTTGCCGAGGTCGATGCGGTACAGCGGCGGCATCGCCACGTAGACGTGACCGGCATCCACCAACGGGCGGAAATGCTGGACGAACAGCGCGCACAGCAAGGTCGCAATGTGCAGACCGTCGGAGTCGGCGTCGGCGAGGATGCAGATCTTGCCGTAGCGCAGCTGGCTCATGTCCGCCGCGCCCGGATCGACGCCGATGGCCACGGCGATGTTGTGCACTTCCTGGCTGGCGAGTACTTCGCTGCCGTCGACTTCCCAGGTGTTGAGGATCTTGCCGCGCAACGGCAGGATCGCCTGGAATTCCTTGTCCCGCGCCTGCTTGGCCGAACCGCCGGCGGAATCACCCTCGACCAGAAACAGCTCGGAACGCATCGGGTCCTGCCCGGCGCAGTCAGCCAGTTTGCCTGGCAGCGCCGGACCTTGGGTGACGCGTTTGCGCTCGACTTTCTTGCTCGCCTTGAGACGGCGGCCGGCGTTGTTGATCGCCAATTCGGCCAGGGCCAGACCGGTTTCCGGGTTGGCGTTGAGCCACAGGCTGAAAGCGTCTTTAACCACACCGGAGACGAACGCCGCTGCCTCACGGGAAGACAGACGCTCTTTGGTCTGGCCGGAGAATTGCGGCTCCTGCATTTTCATCGACAGGACGAAAGCGATGCGCTCCCAGACGTCTTCCGGCGCGAGTTTCACGCCGCGTGGCAGCAGGCTGCGGAACTCGCAGAACTCGCGCATCGCGTCGAGCAGACCCTGACGCAGGCCGTTGACGTGCGTACCGCCTTGGGCGGTCGGGATCAGGTTGACGTAGCTTTCCTGCACCGCGTCGCCACCTTCCGGCAGCCACAACAGTGCCCAGTCGACCGCTTCCTTATTACCGGCGAAAGCGCCGCAGAACGGCTCGTTGGGCAGACGTTCGAATTCGCTGACCGCATCGACCAGGTAGGAGCGCAGGCCATCTTCGTAATGCCACTCGACTTTCTCGCCGGTGCCTTTGTCTTCGAAGCTGACCAGCAAGCCCGGGCACAACACAGCCTTGGCCTTGAGCACATGCTTGAGGCGGCTGATGGAGAATTTGGGAGAATCGAAGTATTTCGGGTCCGGCGCGAAGTACACGCTGGTGCCGGTGTTGCGCTTGCCGACGGTGCCGACGATTTCCAGCTCGGAGGCCTTGAAGCCGTCCTTGAAGGTCATCTGGTATTCGTTGCCGTCACGTTTGACCCGTACGCGCACTTCGGTCGACAGCGCGTTGACCACGGAAATACCCACACCGTGCAAGCCGCCGGAGAACTGGTAGTTCTTGTTGGAGAACTTGCCGCCCGCATGCAGCTTGGTGAGGATCAGTTCGACGCCGGACACACCCTCTTCCGGGTGAATGTCGACCGGCATGCCACGGCCGTCGTCGCTGACTTCCAGCGAATGGTCGGCGTGCAGGATGACCTGCACCGATTTGGCGTGGCCGGCCAGGGCTTCGTCGACGCTGTTGTCGATGACTTCCTGGGCGAGGTGGTTCGGCCGACTGGTGTCGGTGTACATGCCGGGGCGTTTGCGCACCGGGTCGAGGCCCGAGAGGACTTCGATGGCGTCGGCGTTATAAGAACTAGCGCTGGGAGTGGCCATAAGGTCTCGTCGTCAGTCATTCATGAAAGAGGGGCAAGACTTCACAGCGTGGTGAAATCGATTGCCTGATACATATCGGCAGCCATGCCGGCAAAACTCAGCAACGCCGGCAATTGCCCGGCAAAGCCCTGGAAACTGTGGTCGCCGCCGGCCTGGATGCGCAAGGCACAGGCGCGGTAATACTGTTGGGCGAGGCGATAATCCAGCGTTTCGTCGCCGGTTTGCAACCAGACCTGATAACGCTGCGGATCCTGCGGTGGTGGCACTTCCAGTTCGGCCAGCGCCGTGACGTGGTCGTGGGTCAGTTCCCAGGTTTCATCGGTGTAGAGGTTCTGCTGCGTGCCCAGATAACCATCGAACATCCGGTGCGGGCTGACCGCCGGGTTGACCAGCAGGGCTTTCAGGCCATGGCGCTCGGCCAGGTGAGTCGCATAGTAGCCGCCGAGCGAACTTCCCACCAGCAACGGCCGGCCCAGCTCGGCGATTGCCTGCTCGAGCTGACCGATGGCTTCACGCGGATGGTGATGCAGCGCCGGCACGCGCAATTGCCCGCTCAAACCCAGCTGCTCCATGACCGCGACCAGCTGACAGGCCTTCTTCGAGGCCGGCGCGCTGTTGAAACCGTGGATATAGAGGATCGAACCGGACATTTGAGCTCCCTGGCTGTCGGCGAAAGATAGCGGAGTTTACAGGGAGAAGGACCGGGATTGGGGGTGGGTTCAATAAATTGGTGTGACAGCACAAGCTGCCCTCACCCTAACCCTCTCCCGGAGGGAGAGGGAACCGACTGGGGGATATTCGAGAGCTACACCGACCTGAGCGTTTTGCTGCGAATCCATAATCGATATCGCTGTTTCAGGTCGATGCACAGCCAAAGACACCGCGGTCGGCCCCCTCTCCCTCTGGGAGAGGGCTGGGGTGAGGGTCTTTGATTGTCAGTTCAGTAACCGTTGGAGCCGTAATCGACTGTGAACTCGAAGTCGCTGACTCTTTCGACGCCCGTTTCCAATTTCCCGTCCGGCAACAATCGCAACCAGCGATACCCCGGCGCCTGCTCGCCCACTTTGAAATCCGCACTCCCCGGCTCGAACTGGATACACGTCGAGGGCGAGGCCATCAAGCGCACGCCATTGCGGTCGCGATCGATTTCCTGATGCACATGCCCCCACAGCACCGCGCGAACCTGTGGAAAGCGATCCAGCACTTCAAAGAACGCTTCCGGGTTGCGCAAGCCGATCGGCTCCATCCACGCGCAGCCGATCGACACCGGATGATGATGCAGGCACACCAGATGATGGCGCTCAGGCGCCTCGCTCAGCGCGCGGGCGAGCAGTTGCAATTGATCATCCTGCAGATAGCCCGGCACCGAACCCGGCACCGCCGAATCCAGCATCGTCACCCGCCAATTGCCAATATCGACCACCGGCTCCAGCAGCGTGCTTTGCACCGCCGCCTCGGCCATGACCATCGGCTCGTCGTGATTGCCGGGAATCCAGCGCGCGGGTGCACTGATCTGCGCGCTCAGTTGGCGGAATGCCTGATACGACTGCAGCGTGCCGTCCTGGGAAATATCGCCGGTGGCCAGCACCAGGTCGATCTGCGCCTGTTGCGCCAACACCAGGTCGATGACCCTTTGCAGGCTCTCGCGGGTCTTCATGCCCAGCAGCGTGCCGTCCGCCTCGGCGAACAAGTGGCTGTCGGACAACTGCACCAGCAGCGCCGGGTCGGCGCTGGTCAATGTCGATACGCTGGGCAAGGCGCTCTCCCGGGGCTAAGCACGCAATGGATGGGTGCGGCAATTATGCTGGGGGATGACAAAAAGGGGAAACCGCCGAAGCGGACGCAGTTCACAACTAGCGAACGACTTCGTACTCGTGCCCCAACGCCAGGCAATGACTCAGCCATTCGCCCAGAAACACATTGAGCTGGGCCTTTTCATCGGGCTGGTGCATGGCGGCGTTCGGATAAGGATAGATGCCGCGAAAGCGTCGTGCATGCTCGGCGCTGACCACTTCGGCCATGCGCGCGTCGTGGTAGACCTGCACTTCCAGTTGCGGCACCGGCAACCACGGCAGACTGTGCTCCTGGCGCACCTGCAAGGTCGTGGTGTACGGGCAGGTCTGCAACACCTCGAGAGCGAGCACGCCAAGCATCTGCTCGCCCTGGGTCACAGCGATACGCCGCGCCTCGGGTTCGTTGCGCATGTCCGGCAGCAGTCGCATCAGGCGCGCGTAGTTGGCCTCGCAGGCGGCTTGCAGCCCTACGAGGTCAACCCGATAACGATCGCGCAGCTTGTTTACGACCATAGCCCCCTCACTTCGGCGCGGTTGAGCGCCAGCCACTGCAAGGCGATGATGCTCGCCGCGTTGGCAATACGTCCGTCACGCACGGCCTGCAAGGCATCTTCAAATGCCCAGACCGTTACGCGAATGTCTTCGGCCTCTTCTTCCAGCCCGTGCAGACCGCCGACACCGTCGGTGCTGCAACGTCCCAGATACAAATGCACGAACTCGTTGCTGCCACCCGGCGAGGGGAAATACTTGGTCATCGGCCACAGCGCCTTGATGTCCAGCCCAGCTTCCTCCTGCGCCTCGCGGTGAGCAACTTCTTCCGGTTGCTCATCCTTGTCGATCAGACCGGCGACCAGTTCGACCAGCCATGGGTTGTCGGCCTTGCCCATGGCGCCGACACGAAACTGCTCGATCAACACCACTTCATCGCGCTGCGGATCGTAAGGCAGGACGCACACGGCATCGTGGCGCACGAAGATTTCACGATTGATCTCGCGGCTCATGCCACCGGCGAACAGCTCATGGCGCAGGTGCACACGGTCAAGCTTGTAAAAGCCCTCGTAGCATTTTTCGCGCCGCACGATATCCACGGCGGTCGGAATGGCGTTGGCAAAGTCAGTCATAATCTTCCTCTTTACTGCACATCCATTACGAGGTTGCTGTGTACAACCGGCAACCTCGACTTCGCGCCATCCTAACGCGCCCGCACCGTTTGATGCAGCCCCTTTACCGTCAGCGGGATGGACGGTGAAGCTGAAACACACTCTAATCAGCTTAGTGGCGAACTGACTGCTCCGTTGAGAGTCGAAGCGGTATCTTTTTGCCTTCCCCTGCTTTCGAAAGGACGCCCATGTCGCTTTTCAAAATTGCCTCCGTGGCCGCTATTGCCCTGACTCTGGGCGCTTGTGCCAGCCTGTTCCAGCCCAACTATCGCACGCCGCTGGAAACCACCCGCGACGCCTCGGAACAACTCAAACCCGGCTGTTCCAACCCCGATTGCCCGCTGGTGAACATCGACACCCTGCGCTTCCCGGACGAACCGGCGCTGGATGGCATCATCGAAAAACGTCTGCTGCAAATGACCCGCACCGAGAAGAACGCGCCGGTAGCGCCAACCCTGGCCGCCTACCGCGAGCAGTTCCTCGCCAGCGCCGGCCCGCGCAACAGCAGCTATCTGCAAGCGAAAGTACGCGAGCAGCATGACGGACTGGTGATCATCGAGCTGTCGAGCTACCTCGACACCGGCGGCGCCCACGGCACGCCGGGTCGCGGTTTCATCAACTATTCGCGCCAGCAGCACAAGGTGCTGAACCTGTCCGACATGTTGCTGCCGGGGCAGGAAGAGGCGTTCTGGAAAGCCGCGCAAGTGGCGCACAACAGTTGGCTGATCAGCACCAAGCTCGATCAGGAGGCGGAATTCGTCGCGAACTGGCCGTTCGTGAAAACCCCGCACGTGGCGCTGACCTATGGTGGCGTGATCCTCAAGTACGACGTGACTACCATCGCGCCTTATGCGCTGGGCCACGTCGAACTGAAGATTCCTTACCCGCGCCTGAACGGCATTCTCAAGCCTGAGCTGTTCCCCGGCCGTAACTGAAGGCCCGGCCCAGCACTAACTGCAACAGCCCTGCCAGCACCAGCGCCGGCAGGGTTGCGCCGACATCCGGATACAGATTCGCCAGCAAGTGGTAGGTGCTCACACCACCCAGCCACGCCAGCAACGCCGGCCAGCGCAATGCGGCTGACGCGACCTGAGCACTGCGTTTGCGCAGGATGAAGTGATCCACCAGCACCACGCCGAACAGCGGCGCGAACACCGAGCCGATCAACAGCAGGAAATTCTGGTACTGCGCCAACGGCGCCAGCAGTGCGATCAGCGTGCAGATCACGCCGATGGCCAAGGCCAGATGCTCGACTTTCAGACGCAACAGAATCCCGCTCGATACCGCCGCCGAGTGAATGTCGGCAAAAGCGTTTTCCGACTCGTCGAGCAGAATCAGCAACAGCGGAATGCCCAGGCCGGCGCCAGCCAAGGCCAGCAGCAACGCATTGACTTCACCGCTCGGCGCGAACGCCAGGGTGTAGGCCACACCAAGGCTCATCAGCCAGAAGTTACCGATGAAAAAACCCACAGCCGTGCCACCGAAAACATTCTTCGCGCGTTTGCCGAAACGCGAGTAGTCGGCAATCAGCGGCAGCCATGACAGCGGCATGGCGATGGCAATGTCGAAGCCCACGGCAAACGGCATCGAACCGTCACCGGCGCGCGCCCACAGCGCCGCGAGGTCGGCTTTGGCGAACAGGTTCCAGGTCAGCCACAGGCACGCGGCGAGCAACAGCCAGATGCCCCACTTGCGCAGAATCTGCCGCACGAACGTCAACGGCCCGCTCACCGCGAGCAAGGTCGCCAGCGCACCGAAGAACAGCGTCCACAGAATCGGATTGGCCCACAGCGAACCTTCGCTGAAGGCGCGGCTGCCGAGCAGACTGGCGGCGTCGCGCATGACGATGATTTCGAACGAGCCCCAGCCGATCAGTTGCAGCAGATTGAGCAGCGCCGGCAGGCTCGCGCCTTTGCTGCCGAGGCTGAGCTTCAGCGCCGCCATCGATGACAGGCCGGTGTCGCTGCCGATCACGCCGACTGCAGCCAGCAACAGCACGCCCACCAGCGTGCCAAGGAAGATCGCCAGCAAAGAACCGGACAGACCCAGACCCGGCGCGAGCAATGCGCCGGTCTGCAAAACCATCAGGCCGATGCCGAGGGAGAACCACAGGGAAAACAGATCGCGCCCGCCGAACACACGCTTTGCAGCGGGGACGGCGAGATCGGGGGAATAAGTGCCGGGTTGAATGCTCAAGGGTGTTATCTCAAAGGGACATTTGTTGTGATCGTTCCCACGCTCTGCGTGGGAATGCCTCTCGGGACGCTCCGCGTCCAGTGACGCGGAGCGTCACGGGCTGCATTCCCACGCGGAGCGCGGGAACGATCAGTACGGGGTCAAACTTTCTTGTACAGCTGACTGCCTTCCTTCTTGAACCGCTCGGCCTGTTCCGCGAGTCCTTTGGCGACGTCCACGTCGACCGCATCGATGCGTTGGTTGGCCGCATATTCACGGACTTCCTGGGTGATCTTCATCGAGCAGAATTTCGGCCCGCACATCGAGCAGAAGTGCGCGACCTTGGCCGAGTCCTTCGGCAGGGTTTCGTCGTGATAGGAGCGCGCGGTGTCCGGATCCAGGCCGAGGTTGAACTGGTCTTCCCAGCGGAATTCGAAACGCGCCTTGCTCAGTGCGTTATCACGAATCTGCGCGCCCGGGTGTCCCTTGGCCAGGTCCGCTGCGTGGGCGGCGATCTTGTAAGTGATGATCCCGGTCTTCACGTCATCCTTGTTCGGCAGGCCCAAGTGCTCCTTCGGCGTCACGTAGCAGAGCATCGCGCAACCGAACCAGCCGATCATCGCCGCGCCGATACCCGAGGTGATGTGGTCATAGCCCGGCGCAATGTCGGTAGTCAGCGGGCCGAGGGTGTAGAACGGCGCCTCGTCGCAGCATTCGAGCTGCTTGTCCATGTTCTCTTTGATCAATTGCATCGGCACGTGGCCCGGGCCTTCGATCATGCATTGCACGTCGTGTTTCCAGGCGATCTTGGTCAGCTCGCCGAGGGTTTCCAGTTCGCCGAATTGCGCTTCGTCGTTGGCGTCGGCAATCGAGCCCGGACGCAGGCCATCGCCCAGCGAGAAGCTGACGTCGTAGGCCTTCATGATTTCGCAGATTTCGTCGAAGTGGGTGTAGAGGAAGTTCTCTTTGTGGTGCGCCAGGCACCACTTGGCCATGATCGAACCGCCACGGGAGACGATGCCGGTGACGCGTTTGGCGGTCAGCGGCACGTAACGCAGGAGCACGCCGGCGTGAATGGTGAAGTAGTCGACGCCCTGCTCGGCCTGTTCGATCAGGGTGTCGCGGAACAGCTCCCAGGTCAGGTCTTCAGCGACGCCGTTGACCTTCTCCAGCGCCTGATAGATCGGCACGGTACCGATCGGCACCGGCGAGTTGCGGATGATCCACTCGCGGGTTTCGTGAATGTGTTTGCCGGTGGACAGGTCCATCACCGTGTCCGAGCCCCAGCGAATGCCCCAGGTCAGTTTCGCCACTTCTTCTTCGATCGAAGAACCCAAGGCGCTGTTGCCGATGTTGCCGTTGATCTTCACCAGGAAGTTACGACCGATGATCATCGGTTCCAGTTCGACGTGGTTGATGTTGGCGGGAATGATCGCGCGGCCACGGGCGATTTCTTCGCGGACGAATTCAGGGGTGATTTCTTGCGGAATGCTTGCGCCGAAGCTGTGGCCGGCATGTTGCTGTTTGAGCAAACCGGCTGCGCGGGCCTCTTGCAGCTTCATGTTTTCGCGGATGGCGACGTATTCCATCTCGGCGGTGATGATGCCTTTGCGCGCGTAGTGCATCTGGCTGACGTTGGCCCCGGCCTTGGCGCGGCGCGGGTTGTTGACGTGGGCGAAGCGCAGTTTGGTCAGCTCGGCATCGGCCAGACGCTGCTGGCCGAAGTTCGAGCTCAGGCCCGGCAGGCGCTCGGTATCGCCACGGTCATCGATCCACGCTGAACGCACATCGGCCAGACCTTTGCGCACATCGATGACCACGTTCGGGTCAGTGTACGGGCCGGAGGTGTCGTAGACCGTGACCGGCGCATTGATCTCGCCGCCGAAATCGGTCGGGGTTACATCGAGGCTGATTTCGCGCATCGGCACGCGGATGTCCGGGCGCGAGCCCTGAACGTAGATTTTTTGCGAACGGGTGAACGGCTTGACCGATTGCTCGTCGACCTTGGCCGAGTCACTCAGGTTGATCGCGTTTTTTTCTTTTGTTGTCATCACGGGCTCTCCAGACAGCATCCAGCAGTGGATTGTCGGAGCAGAACCTGAAAGGCACGGACGCACCAGGACCGGTGCTGTGCATTCGTCATGAGCGTTCGATTGTCGAACAATATCCCGGACGAAGCACAAGAGGACTCGCCGGGTGACGAGAAATCTTGTTCCCTACGCAGGCGCTAACCTGATCAGGTTCAACGGGATCCGAAATTATTCGATCTCAGCCTCATAGCAAGGCACCCCGACAAGAACCCGGCCAGTCTAGACACAACCACCGAGGAACGCCAACACCGCAGCGAACGCCATGATGAATGGCGTAAATACCCAGGCTGGCCGATTGTTGCCGGAGCAATGCGCAACTACACTCGCTTGGCCTGCCCAGCCTTGACGCTGTGCGGGCTGCGCCTTACCTTTGGCGCCCGGATTACTTCCATAATATTCATGCTAGGGATCGCCTCATGCTGCGCAAACTTTCATTGGCTGTTGCCGTGTCCTGTGCGTCCAACACAATGGCCTGGGCAGCGGAAGCACCCTTGTCGACCAAAACCGATCTGGTCAGCGTCTATCAGGAAGCGGTCGACAATAACGCCGACCTCGCGGCGGCCCGCGCCCAGTATGGCGCGCAGAAAGAAGTGGTGCCGCAGGCCCGCGCCGGTCTGCTGCCGAACCTGTCCGGTGGCGCCGAAGTCGCCGACGTGCGCACCTCGATCGACCAGCCTTCGGCCGTCGCCAACCGCAGCGCGCATTCCTATCAGGCGACACTCGCGCAGCCGCTGTTCCGCGCCGATCGCTGGTTCCAGTATCAAGCAGCCAAAGACGTCAACGAACAGGCCGCGCTGCAGCTCTCGGCCACCGAGCAGAACCTGATCCTGCAGAGCGCCGAAAGCTACTTCAACGTGCTGCGCAGCCAGGACAATCTGGCCTCGACCAAGGCTGAAGAAGCGGCGTTCAAACGTCAGCTCGATCAGTCCAACGAGCGCTTCGATGTCGGCCTTTCGGACAAGACCGACGTGCTGCAATCGCAAGCCAGTTACGACACCGCGCGAGCCAACCGCATCGTCGCCCAGCGTCAGGTCGATGATGCGTTCCAGGCGCTGATCACCCTGACCAACCGTCAGTACAACTCGATTCAGGGCATCGTCCACACGCTGCCGATTCTGCCGCCTTCGCCCAACGATGCGAAATCCTGGGTCGACACGGCGGCGCGGCAGAACCTCAATCTGCTCGCCAGCAACTACGCGGTCAGCTCCGCCGAGCAGACGCTCAGGCAGCGCAAGGCCGGCCACTTGCCGACCCTCGACGCCGTGGCCAAATACGAGAAAGGCGACAACGACGCCCTCGGCTTCGCCAACCCCAACTCGTTCGGCGCACCTTATGGCGGCAACGTCGAGCAGAGCACGCTGGGCCTGCAACTGAACATCCCGATCTACAGCGGCGGGCTGACCAGTTCGCAAGTGCGTCAGTCCTATGCGCAACTGGATCAGAGCGAACAGCAGCGCGAATCGCTGCGCCGGCAAGTAGTTGAAAACACCCGCAATCTGCACCGCGCGGTGAACACCGACGTCGAGCAGGTGCAGGCGCGCCGCCAGTCGATCATCTCCAACCAGAGTGCGGTGGAAGCCACGGAAATCGGTTATCAGGTCGGCACGCGCAACATCGTCGACGTGCTCGACGCGCAACGCCAGCTGTACACCTCGGTGCGCAACTACAACAACACCCGCTACGACTACATCCTCGACAACCTGCGCCTGAAGCAGGCAGCGGGGACGCTGAACCCGGGTGATCTGGAAGATCTGCGGCGCTATCTGAAAGCCGATTACAACCCGGACAAGGACTTCCTGCCGCCGGATCTGGCGTCGGCGGCGGAAGCGCAGCTCAAGGCCCGGCCTTAAGCGTTAAAAACAAAAGATCGCAGCCTTCGGCAGCTCCTACAGGGAAATGCATTCCAACTGTAGGAGCTGCCGAAGGCTGCGATCTTTTTGCTTACTTGATCAATCTGCCCAAGCTATCCAGCAGCCGCTGCAACGCGCCCTGATTACGGCGCATCACCGCCAGCCCGGCCTCCGCCATGCGCTGCGCATCACGTGGCAGTTCGAACAAGCGCTGCACCTCGACTGCGAGGCCTTCGGCATCATCCACTTCGGCCAACGCTCCGGCTTCGCGCAGTTGCGCGGCGATGTCGAGGAAGTTGAACAGGTGCGGGCCGCTGAGTACCGGTTTCGCCAGCGCGGCGGGTTCGAGCAGGTTGTGCCCGCCGTTCGGCACCAGACTGCCGCCGACAAATGCGCTGTCGGCCAGGGCATAGAGAAACAGCAACTCACCCATGGTGTCGCCGAGCAGCACGCTCGTTTGCGCATCGACATTGGCCCCGGTCGAGCGACGTACCGTGGCGAAACCTTCGCGCTGGCACAAGTCGAACACCGAATTGAAACGCTCGGGATGACGCGGCACCAGAACCAGCAACGCATCGGGATGACTGCCCAGCAAACGACGATGGGCGTCGAGCACCACTTCGTCTTCGCCTTCGTGGGTGCTCGCAGCGATCCATACCGGGCGATCCTGCGCCTGCCACCGGCTGCGCAGTTCGGCTGCACGCTGCAACAGTTGCGGGTCGATGGTCAGGTCGAACTTGATCGAACCGGTGACCTCGACAGTTTCCGGACGTGCGCCAAGATCGCGGAAGCGCTGGGCCTCGGCTTCGGTCTGCACCGCCAACAGGCTCATCTCGGCAAGCATCGGCGCAGTGAGTTTGCTGAAGCGGCCATAGCCTTTGGCGGAGCGCTGCGACAACCGCCCATTGGCCAACGCCACCGGAATCCCGCGCTTGGCACATTGATGAATATGGTTAGGCCACAGCTCGGTCTCCATGATCACTGCAAGCCTGGGCTGTACGCGATCAAGAAAACGCGCCGCCGCACAAGGCAAGTCATACGGCAGATAGCAGTGTTGAATGCGCGCCTCGTTGGCGAACAGTGCCTGAATCCGCTCCGAACCGGTCGGGGTCATGCAGGTCACGGTGATCGGCAGCGTCGGGTAGCGTTCCAGCAGCGCGCGGATCATCGGCGCGGCGGCAATGCTTTCGCCGACCGACACCGCGTGCACCCAGATGCCACCGGGCTGCAACGTCGGCATGCCATAAGTAAAGCGCTCGCCAATGCGTTTGGCATACGCCGGCGCCTTGCGCGCGCGCAGCCACAGCCGAATCGCCACCAATGGCAGCCCCAGGTAAAACAGCGCGGTGTAGAGAGTTCTATTCATGGCGGCGGAGTTTATCGGCTTTTGTCGCCGATCGCCCGCAAGTGCACGGCAAAACGTTCCGCCAGCCAGCGCGCGGCCGGGCCGAGCGGTTCGTCGCGGCGCCAGACCAGTTCCACCACCAGCGCTGGCGGCGTCCATTCGCTGTCGAGCTCAATCATCTGGCCTTGATACGCCGAGTACTGCACAACGTGGCGCGGCAACCAAGCCCAGCCGAGATCGCGCACCAGCCATTCGGACATTACGTAAAAGCTGTCGGCGCGCCACACCTGTGGGCTGGCCGGCTCGTTGCCGGGATAGACGCTGGTCTGCGTCGACATCAGCAATTGCCGGTGCTGCGCCAGTTGCTGGCAGGTCACATAGGAATGCTGCGCCAGCGGATGATTGACGCCACAGACCGTGACCATTTCCACTCGACCCAGCACGCGGCGCTCAAGGGCTTCGGGGATTTCATCGTGATAGAACAACAAGCCAAGATCGGCCCGGCGTTCGACCAGTTTGCGCGCGACTTCGCCTTGGGCGGCGCTGGTCAGTTGCACTTCCAGGCTGGGAAACTGCTCGGCCAGTTCGCCGAAACTTTCCACCAGCGCCTGATAGGGCATCGCCTCGTCCTGGGCCACGCGCAACTGCGCCTCCTGGCCGCGCAGCATGGCCATGGCCCTGCCGTTGAGGCGCTCGCACTGGCGCAATACTTCGCGGGCTTCTTCCAGCAACGCCTCGCCCGCCTCGGTGAGACTGGGCTGACGGCCACTGCTGCGCTCGAACAGGCTCACGCCCAAATCCTCTTCGAGCATCGCGACAGCACTGCTGATCGCCGATTGCGCCTTGCGTTGTCGGCGCGCCACGGCGGAAAAGGATCGCTGTTCGGCGACGTCGACAAATACTCGCAACTGCTCAAGATTCCATTGCATACGATTTTTCAACCTATCTACTGAGCAGATAGGTAATGACTTTACCCCATCTGAGCAATCCCTAGAATGTCACTCCAGCAAGCAATGATTTATTTGAGGATCAAACCATGAACGCCTACGTCTATCTGGCCATCGCCATCTGCGCCGAAGTGATCGCCACCGTTTCGATGAAAGCGGTCAAGGGCTTCAGCACTCCTCTACCGCTGATTCTGGTGATTGTCGGCTACGGGATTGCATTCTGGATGCTGACGCTGGTAGTGCGCACCGTTCCGGTCGGCGTGGCCTACGCGGTCTGGGCCGGTATGGGCATTGTGATGGTCAGCGTGGCGGCACTGTTTATCTATGGGCAGAAGCTGGATATCCCGGCGATGCTGGGGATGGCGTTGATCGTGCTGGGCGTGGTGGTGATTCAATTGTTCTCGAAAACCGCCGGCCATTAACTGCCAGACACAATCCCCTGTGGGAGCGAGCCTGCTCGCGAATGCGGTACATCAGTCAACACATATGTCGACTGGCATTCCCTCTTCGCGAGCAGGCTCGCTCCCACATTGGCCCATATGTTCGGCATGTTGATCATCGACAAATCCGCCCCTTTCCCGAGTCTGTATACTGCGCCCTCGTCTTGAGCACTGAGGTCGCTGCATGCCATCCGTTATTTCCACCGACGTTCTGATTGTCGGCGCTGGTGTCGCCGGCCTCTGGCTGAATGCGCGCCTGCGCGGTCAGGGTTTCTCGACCGTGCTGGTGGAAAGCGCCAGCCTCGGTGGCGGGCAGAGCGTGAAGTCCCAGGGCATCATCCACGGCGGTGCCAAGTACGCGCTGCACGGCGCGCTGACCGGGGCCTCGGAAGCCATCGCCGACATGCCGCGCCGCTGGCGCGAGGCGCTGGCCGGTAATGGTGAGCTGGATCTGTCCGGCGTACGTCTGCTGTCCGAAGCCCATTACCTGTGGTCGCCAGGCACTTTGGCCGGCAACCTGACCAGTTTCTTCGCCAGCAAAGCCGTGCGTGGCCGGGTCGATCAGGTCAAGGGCGATGAACTGCCGCTGGCCCTGCAAGACAAGCGTTTCAAGGGCAAGGTCTATCGCCTCGCCGAACTGGTAGTGGATGTCCCGAGCCTGATCCAGCGCCTCGCCGATCTGGCCGGTGACGGTCTGCTCGCCGGGCAGGTCATCGAGCCGCTGCTGGAAGCCGGCGTGCTGGTCGGCCTGAAAGTCGACGGCCGTGAGATCCGCGCCCAGCGCATCGTCCTCAGCGCCGGCGCCGGCACGGCCGAACTGCTTGAAGCCCTGGGCCTGAGCCGTCCGGCCATGCAGCGCCGCCCCCTGCACATGATCCTCGCCAAGGGCCCCGGCTTGAAACCGCTGTACGCGCACTGCCTGGGCGGCGGGACCAAGCCGCGCATTACCGTGACCACGCATCCGGCGGCTGATGGCCAGTGGGTCTGGTACATGGGCGGCGACATCGCCGAAAGCGAAGGCGTGGCCCGCGAGCCAGCCGAACAGATCGCCACCGCGCAAAAGGAAATCGCCCAATTGCTGCCGTGGATCGACCTCAGCACCACGCAATGGGCCACCCTGCGCGTCGACCGCGCAGAGCCGCTGCAAACCGGCCTGACCCGTCCGGACAACGCATTCCTCGCCGAGGAAGGTCGCTTGCTCGTCGGCTGGCCGACCAAACTGGCACTGGCGCCAGACTTCGCCGACCGCGTTATCGCCTCGCTGCAACGCGACGGCATCCAGCCGCAGGCGACCGAGCCGCTGCCGCCGCTGCCGAAACCGCCGCTCGGCGTCCCCGCATGGGAGCAACTGCTGCCATGAGCATTGCCACTCTGCACGAACTGCATCGCCCACTGGGCAGCACCGGCCTGACGGTTTCGCCGCTGGGCCTGGGCACGGTCAAACTCGGCCGCGATCAAGGGGTGAAATACCCCAACGGCTTTCAGATTCCCGGCGATGACGAAGCGCGCATGCTGCTGCGCCAGGCGCGCGATCTGGGCATCAACCTGATCGACACCGCACCGGCCTATGGGCGCAGCGAAGAACGCCTCGGCCCGCTGCTGCGCGGTCAGCGTCAGGACTGGGTGATCGTCAGCAAGGTCGGTGAAGAGTTTGCCGATGGCCTGTCGCGTCACGATTTCAGCGCCGCGCACACGCGAATGTCGGTCGAGCGCAGCCTGCAACGTCTGGAAACGGATTTTATCGATCTGGTCCTCGTGCACTCGGACGGCAACGACATGGCCATCCTCGAGCACGAAGAGGTCTACGCCACCCTCGCGGCGCTGAAGGCCGAGGGCAAGATTCGCGGCTTCGGGTTTTCCGGCAAAACCGTCGAAGGCGGCTTGAAAGCGCTGGAGCAAGGCGACTGCGCGATGGTCACCTACAATCTGAACGAACAAAACGAAAAGGCGGTCATTGACTATGCTGCTGCCCACGGCAAAGCCATTCTGGTGAAAAAAGCCCTGGCCAGCGGTCATGTCTGTCTGAGTCCGGGAGTCGATCCGGTGCGCGCCAGCTTCGAGTTGCTGTTCACTCATCCCGGCGTTGCCAGTGCTATTGTCGGCACGATCAATCCGCTGCACCTCGCCCATAACGTAGCGACCGTTGCCCAGGTCCTGCGTAGTCACTGACGCCGCCCCGCGGCCTTAAGCCAGGAGCCGATATGCCGCGCACGCTCATCCGCAAGAACCCGAGCAACTTCAAGACACTGCCGCTGTTCGTCGAAGCCACGCCCGAAGGCCTGAGCTATCAGAGCGTCGGCATGCCGCTGAACTTCGCCCAGACCCTGCAACGGCGCAAACCGGTCAGTGTTGCCGACAGCGAGCGCTTTGCCCTGGAGCTGGCCAACCTCGGCGTGTCCGTGCGCCTGACCCTGCACTGGCAGAATCGCGATTACTGGGTGCTGGTGCGCCAGCGTCGGCAGGATCGCGGCGACGTGGTATTGAAGCTGATTTCCGGCTACGTGCCGGCCCATGAGCTGAACATTCCGCTGCACACGGCGATTCAGGAGATTGCCGAAGAGTGCCTGCTGGAAACCCCGGAAGGCTGGCTCGGCGGGCGCTTCAACGAGACTTGGTTGCCGGCGCCCTACTCCGCTGCGCTGCATTACCGTGAGGCGTTGCCGTTTCGCCTGACGCCGTTGTCCGGTTCGGCGCGTCCGGTGCGCTGCGCCAACCTGCAATTGCTGGAGCGACCAAGGGCGTACGTGCATCTGCCGACGGCGTCCCTGCAATTGATCTATGACTTGCGCCTGGACGTGCCCAAGGAGGCGAAGTCCTTGAGCCTGTTTCATGTCGACGAGCGTCTGGAAGGCGATCAACTGGTGGCGCGACTCGATCGCAAACGGCCAGACCTGTACTTGATGCCATTGCACGACGGTCAGCCGCTGCCTGAGTTGTACACCCTGAAAAAGGATCAACTGTATCCGGCGAGTACGCGCGGTCTGTATCTGGCCGAAAGCTTCGCGCGACAGGATGGCTGGTTGGTGCGCGATGAGCGGATTCGCTGGAAAGACTGGTTGCGCCAACAGGGCCTGACGCCAGCGGAGAAAGCCACTGGACTGGCACGCCTGCGCGGCAAGGCCAGGCAGCTGCTGAAGAAAATCGTACCGCGCAAGAAAGTGAATTCCTGAAAGCAAAAAATCGCAGCCTTCGACGGCTCCTGCATTGGAATGTATTCCCCTGTAGGAGCTGCCGCAGGCTGCGATCTTTTGATCTTATTGGCCGCGGATCTTTTCCACGATCGCTGTCGTCGAGCTGTTTTCCACCAGCCCCAGGACTTTCACGGTGCCGCCGTAGGCGGTGACGATATCCGCGCCGACCACCTGATCGATTCCGTAATCGCCGCCCTTGACCAGCACGTCCGGCTTGACCTCGCGCAGCAGGTTTTCCGGTGTGCCTTCAGAGAAACTGATCACCCAGTCCACCGCGCCGAGACCGGCGAGTACCGCCATGCGGCGATCCACGCTGTTGATCGGCCGGCCCGGGCCTTTCAGGCGGCTGACCGAGGCGTCATCGTTGACTGCCACGATCAGGCGGTCGCCCTGAGCACGGGCCTGTTCCAGATAGGTGACATGGCCGGCATGCAGGATATCGAAGCAGCCATTGGTGAAAACAATCCGCTCGTTGTGCGCACGGGCATCGTCAACCGCCAGCAGCAGCAGCTCAAGTCCCAGCACGCCTCGCTCCGAACCTTCTTCGCGCTGAATGGCGCGGCGCAGTTCCGGGGCGCTGATCGCTGCGGTACCCAACTTGCCGACGACGATGCCTGCTGCCAGATTGGCCAGCGCCACGGCGTGCGGCAGTTCTTCGCCTGCGGCAATGGCCGCGGCCAGGGTCGAAATCACCGTATCGCCGGCACCGGTCACGTCGAACACTTCGCGGGCGCGGGCCGGCAGATGCAACGCCGGATGATCCGGACGCAGCAAGGTCATGCCGTGTTCACCACGGGTCACCAGCAGCGCGCCGAGGTCGAGCTCCTGCATCAGGACGGCGCCCTTGCTCACCAGTTCGTGCTCATCGGCGCAACCACCGACGATGGTTTCGAACTCGCTGAGATTCGGTGTGATCAGGCTGGCACCGCGGTAGATCGAAAAGTCCTTGCCCTTCGGATCAGCCAATACCGGTATACCTTTGGCACGGGCGGCCTGGATCAGGGCCTGGTGATTTTTCAGTGCGCCTTTACCGTAATCCGACAACACCAGCACCTTGATGCCTTCCAGCAACCCGTCAACCTGCGCGGCCAGTGCCAGAGCATCGGTGGCGAACACTTCTTCGAAATCGATACGCAACAGTTGCTGGTGCCGGCTCATGACCCGCAGCTTGACGATGGTCGGCTGGTGCGCGATGCGCTGAAACAAGGCGCGCACGCCCGCGCCCTTGAGACTGTTGCTCAGGCTGTCGGCGGCTTCGTCATCGCCGGTCACGCCCACCAGCGATGCCGGTGCACCCAGCGCGGCAATGTTCAGCGCCACGTTGGCGGCACCGCCCGGGCGATCTTCGATCTGCTCGACCTTGACCACCGGCACCGGTGCCTCAGGGGAAATCCGTGAGGTTCCGCCATGCCAGTAACGGTCGAGCATGACATCGCCGACCACCAAGACAGGGGCTTGATCGAATCGCGGCATCGACAATTTCATGGAGCAACCCACATACAAAATGAACAGGGGCGCGATATTAACAGGATCGCGCGCGCCGGGAATACACGAGGGTGAGGCTGGCCCGCCCTCATCTGCAGATCAGGCAATGTCTTCAGCCGGAGCATCCAGCCCCATCGCATGCAGACGCGCGTAGTAGCCATTATGAGCAAGCAGTTGGGCATGAGTGCCGCGTTCGACGATCTCGCCCTGATCCATGACGAGGATCAGATCGGCCTTCTCGATGGTCGACAAACGGTGGGCAATCACCAGCGTGGTGCGGCCTTTCATGACATGGTCGAGTGCCGCCTGAATGTGCCGCTCGGACTCGGTATCAAGGGCCGAAGTCGCTTCGTCGAGGATCAGCAGCGGGGCGTTTTTCAGCAAGGCCCGGGCAATCGCCAGGCGCTGACGCTGTCCGCCAGACAACAGCACACCGTTCTCGCCCACCTGGGTATCCAGGCCTTGAGGCATCTGCGCGATGAAGTCCATGGCAAATGCATCCCTGGCGGCTTTCTCGATATCTTCGCGAGGCGCGCCTGCCAGATCGCCGTAAGCGATGTTGTTGGCGATGGTGTCGTTGAACAGCGTCACGTGCTGGGTCACTTGCGCTACATGGCGACGCAGATTGCGCAGACGATAGTCCTCGATTTCGACATCATCGAGCAGGATTTCGCCGGTCTCGTGGTGATAGAAGCGCGGAATGAGACTGGCCAGCGTCGATTTGCCGCTGCCGGAACGCCCGACCAGGGCGATCATCTGACCTGGCGACGCGGTGAAGCTGATGTTTTTCAGCACTTCCCGTTCAGTGCCCGGGTAAGTGAAGCTGAGGTTGTTCACCGCCAGATGGCCACTGACCCGATCACGCTCGATCGTACCGGTGTCGATTTCCGGCTCGACATCGAGCTGCTCGAAAATGCTTTCGGCGCCGGCCACGCCTTTCTGGATGGTCGAGCTGACTTCAGACAATTGCCGGATCGGTTTGGGCAGCAAACCGGCAGCCGTGATGTAGGCAACCAGATCACCGGCCGTTGCATCACCGCGCAGGAACAGTACGAGGAACATCAGCACGGCCATGGCGGTGTAGATCACCAGCTGCAGCATCGGCGTATACACCGCGCCAGTCTTGGTCATACGCAACTGTTTGTCGGTGTTGCTCTGGCTGGCCGCCGCAAAACGCTGCTGCTCATAAGCCTCGCCACCGAAACTGCGCACAACGCGATAGCCTTGAATGGTTTCGGAAGCCACGTGGGTGACGTCGCCCATGGCCACTTGAATCTTCTTGCTCTGCTTGCGGAATTTCTTGCTGGTGTTGCCGACCATGAACGCGATCACGGGCAGAATGGCCAGCATCACCAGAGTCAGTTTCCAGTTCATCCACAGCAGATAGGCGAACAGGAAAACCACGGTCAGGCCTTCGCGGATCACCACTTTGATGGCATCCGTGGCGGCGCCGGTGACCATGGTCACGTTGAAAGTGATGCGCGAGATCAGATGACCCGAGTTATGGGTATCGAAATAGCGATTGGGCAGTACCAACAGCTTGTTGAACAGTTCGATACGCAGGTCATGCACCAGCCCCAACGAAACCCTCGCCAGGTAATAGTTGCCGAGAAACGAGCCGAGGCCTTGCCACGCTGCGATCAGGATGATCAGCAACGGCACAGCCATCAGCAATTGCACGTCTCGCAGATAGGGAACGTTGGGGAAGAGCACCGCTTCCGGGTTGCTCAGGCCATCGACAAAATACTTGAGAATCCCGGCCAGCATTGGTTGCGTGGAAGCAAAGATCACGAAGCCCACGATACTCAGCAGGAAAAGACCGATATAGGGTTTTACGTACCCCAACAGCCGAAAGTAGATTTTCAGGCTGGATTCCTGTTCCGCTTTGGGCGGTGCGTCAGTCATCGTAGAGCTCACTGGTTAAGAAGAACGCGAAATTTTATCACAAGCGCTGCCATTGGCCCGCGCCCATACCAAAACGCTGGCAAGCCCCAACGGCAGCCAGCTGATGAACCACTCGGCGCGCGGGGTGCCGGTGAGGCTGGCAGCGTCGAACTGCATCGCCAGTGTCGAGAACAGCCAGATACCGATGATCCCCCGGGCATACAGCGTTTCCCGAACTTTCCACGCTTGGAAAATAACGGCGAACCAGACGGCAGACCACAACAGCAGTCCCGGCAGACCCAGCACGATCGCAACGTGGGTGAACAGATTGTGGGCGTGATCGAAGGTCATGCCCGACCAGAAAACCCGGTAGTCCCCACCCAGGCCCAACCCACCCCAGGGATGTTGGGCAATCATATCCAGAGAGGCCATCAGAATCTGCGGACGAAAGGAAACTCCGCGCGCCAGCACCAACGGTTCGAACAGCCACAGCGCCACAATCGCCACCACCAGGGCCACGGCTGCGACGATTCGGCTGTGGCGGTCACGGCACCAGATCGGCATGGCCAGGATGGTCAGAAACAACGCCAGCGCCGCGCCTCGACTCTGACTCATCAGTACAAAGATACCCAGCACCGCCAACGCCAGTGTCCAGACCCCTTGCCACATCACGCCACGCGGCGCCCACAGGGCCAGCCACACCGCCGCCAGGCCGATGACATAGCCGCCGAGGATCGGATGCGCCAGCTCACCCAGCCCTTCCACCCGGGCAGACCAGGCGTTACCTTCGATGACGTAAAACCTGACGATGGCCACCAGCGCAGTTACTGCCAATCCCAGCCCGCCCCACTGCATCAGGCGAATCAACCGCTCGGGGCGTCCGCTGGCAAACACCGGAAAAAACAGCAGGAACACCACGATATACAACAGACGCTTGGCCTCGCGGCCCGTTTCCGGTGCGTTTGTCCATGCCAGACTGATCAGCGACCAGACCAGCAATCCGAGCAATGGCAGGTAGATCCAGCGTTGTTCATGGAGCACTTCTCTGACGCGGTGCCGCGCAGCCCAGCCCAGCACTAGCGCCGGCAACCAGACGAGAGCCACCAGCCCCTGCTGGTAGACCTTGTTGGTGGGCGCTACGGCAATAGCCAGTAAAAACCACAAGAGCCCCATCGCCATCCATAGTTGCGCCCAGCGTGTTTCCTGCATCAATCTGCTCCTGACAAGGGTTCGCCCATGCGACGCGGCATGGTTAAAATCGAAACTTTTCGGCATCATTGCCCGCTACTACACCCCGCACTTTCGACAAGGCTTCCTACGATGCGATGCTCCCGGCTCTCACAAGCCGCTCTAGACCAAATGATCGACGCCGCCAAAGTTCTGGAAGCGGACAGCTATGGGCCGAAAGTCTACCTGCTGCAGGATGGGAAAATTCTCAAACTGTTTCGTCGCAAAAGGTTTTTTTCATCCGCCTTGTTTCGCCCCTACTCGAAGCGATTCATCGACAACGCCGTCGAGCTGCACAAACTCGGCGTACCGACGCTGCAGATCCTCCAGTTCTTTCGCCTTGAGAAACCAGGCATGACCGCCGTGCTGTATGAGCCTCTGCCAGGGCAAACGCTGCGCCAGATCGCCGCAAAACAAGGTTTCAACTGGACTCAGGCATTGCCGGATCTGGCCGAGCTGATACGCAGCCTGCACCGCTCGGGCATCTATTTCCGCTCCCTGCATCTTGGCAACATCGTCGTCACACCAGACAACCGCATGGGCCTGATCGATGTCGCCGACATGCGCTTCACCCGCGGACCGTTGCCAAAGCGCTTGATCAAACGCAACCTGCAACACTTCGCACGCTATATTGCGCGCGAAAAGCTGAACGACAGCTTTCCGATGCAGGCACTTGAGCGCGCGGTCTTGTCGTCATGAAAACAATGCGCGGGCAGCCTGGCTGAAGTTCGCCCAGGCCTCGTCCGGTGAAAGCATCCGGTACTGCTCGGCATTGATCGCTTGAGATGAGGCACCGAAGGCGCGGTCGATGGTCTCGGACCAGGCCTTTGTGTCATTGACCGGGGCATACCAGCCGGCGCTGCCCAGTTGTTCGCTGAACACCTCCAGATCGCTGCACAACACCGGTACGCCGGCCATCACCGCTTCCTGCATGACCAGACCGAGGCCCTCTTCCAGCGAAGGGATCGCAACCCAGTCGAACGCACGATAAAGCTGCGCTGCTTCGTTCAGATGCCCGGTCAGCAAGACCTTGTCGTGCAAGCCAAGCGCGTCGATGCGCTGCTCCAGCGCCGCGCGTTTGGAGCCTTCGCCGATAATGACCAGGCGCAAGTCCGGGCGGCTGTCGAGTGCTGCGGCAAAGGCATCCAGCAAATAACCGAACCCCTTCTCGGAGACCAGCCGCCCTACCGCGCCCAATACCGGCGTATCGCCTTGCGGCAACCCCAACCGTGTCCGGGCTTGCTCGCGGGTGAACAGGTCAGCACGAAACGCTTCCGGATCAAACGCACTTCGCAACGGGGTGACAGGCATCTGCAGATCGCGGGCCAGCGAATCGGCGAGAGTGCTGGAAACGGCAACCAGTTTCAGCCGGGACGCAGGGATTGCCTGGAATAGAGCCTGGTCGCCGGCATTCAGTCGCGCCGAACCGTGGAAAATCACTACCGCGCGGATATGCGGCAGCTTCTTGAGGACCGGCAATAACGTGCGGGCAACGCCCATGCCGTCCAGCAGCAGCAATCGAGCGTCACTGTCCACGAGCGCCTGGCGAAACCTCGCCCGCATCACGGGTTTGGCCAAACGCCAGAAATGCCGGCCCTTCAGGCGGGCTGACGATAACTGCCACTCCCGGACCTCACCGACATCCACGCCGCACTCGGCTCCCTGCCCCTGGAGCAGCCAGGTTTTGACCACCGCCGACGGCGCAGCCTGAGAGAGTATCTGCTGATGCACTTTATGGATTGATGCGAACGGAGCGCCACCGGCCCACATGATATTGAGAATATTCATAGGGCAGAAAGCCGTTGCACGGATTTGCGGGGACAAGCTGCGCGGTACTCGAACTCAGTTGATGAACCAGCCAATGCAGACTCCCAGCAACAGAAACAAGGCAAATTTGATCTGTTCGCGGCGATTGCGGCGCGCTTTGCGTTCACGCTCGACATCCGTTTGCACGTGCAGACCGAAACCGGTGTGCATGACCGCGTCTGCCTCGAGTATCAAGGCGTCCCTGTTCAGTTGTGAGTAGCGCTGTGACAAGGCCTTCTCGCCACCATGGCCGGCGAAAGGCGCACACAACCGATAGTCCTCAAGTCGACGCAACCCAGGGTTCAGCGAGAACCCCTGCCACTCCGGCTTGTCGGAAATCAGCGGATAACACGCAACGCCATCGACAATCTCGCGCGCGCCCAAATGGATGTAAGGACTGTGAACCCGCAGATCGTGATTATAGCTGCGCAACCAGATCTGCAGAATTTCCGGCCGCGCTTGCAGAATGGTCATCGAGTCTTCGACGAACCCCGGACGGTAGAACTCCCAGTCATCTTCGCAATGAAAAATGTAGGGGGTGCTGACGTGTCCGTAGGCCAGGTCGATCGATGCCAACTGGCCCAGCTTCGGACGATTGACGAAGACCGTGCAATGTTCTTTCCAGTGGGCAGGCAGAATCCCGGCAACGCCTTCGTCGCCGGCATCTTCGGTGATGAACACTTCACGAATGGGTGCCGTGTTGTACCGGTCGAAGCTATCGAGAGTGGCCTTGAGCAGATCGAGTCGACCGCAGCTGGTAACCACCAATGTAATCTGGCTTTCTTTGGAAAATTGCACCGATATCTCGTTAATCAGAAGTCGCCAGCAATATCACTGGCTATATGACACTTGTCAAATGCCCACTTTCAGGCGGATTTTTTCCAGCAGGCTCAGCGGCGCCCGATCACGCAACGGCGGCTCAAGTTCTTCAACGATGCGCTGACCGATCCGCGCGAAGCTGAACTGCTCCACCGCCAGCTTGCGACCGTTGTCAGCGATGCGTTGCGCCAGTTGCGGATCCTCGCGCAGCGTGGCCAGCTTTTCCTGCAACTGCGCGATCGTCTGATAGAACACCACGTTGTGCATGTCCTGCAAACCCAGCGCCGCAGCTTCGGCGGCGCCTTGATCATAGGCCAGCAGGACGCAGCCGCAAGCCATGGCTTCGAAGTTCTTGATCATGAACTCGCCCATGCCCACGTCCGCGCTGACAAAAAAACGGATACGGTTGAGCGTTTCCAGGTATTCAGCCCCGGACTTGGTCCGCGTCACCAGCAGCGGCTCGACCTGGCCCAGTTCATCCAGCAGCGCCTTGCGGCCACTGTAGGCCACACTGTTGGTGCTGCCGACGAAGGCGAGTTCGATATCCCGCTCGCGCCCCTGGTCCTGCAATTGCGTCTGATCGTAGCCCTTGGGCACGAACACGGCGTCGAAGCCCTCCGAGCGCAGGCGCTCGGCCACCACGAAACCGGAACTGATCACCCGTGCCCACGGCAAACGCCGATAGTGCGCACTGAACTTGCCGGTGTACTTGCAGGGGATGTAATTCTGATAGGCATCGTGCTCCAGAATCACCAGATTGGGGATGGTGCGGATAAACCCGACCTGCCGGATCTCCTGCTTGAAGCGCAGGAAAAACACGATGCGGTCATAGCGGGTAACATCGACTTCGCGGCGGAAATATCGCCGCAGATTGCGCTGCTCGTCACCGCTCAACCAGCGCAGATCGCAATCACAATGGGCGGCGACACCCTCATACAAGCGATCGAGGATGGCCCGCTGATCTTTCTGCACCAGAAATAGAACTTTCATTGTCTTCCTTGCCGCAACAGCAACCCGAGCAAACCTGAACATGCCCGCCTGCAAGACAGTCTTGCGCGGGCTCCTGTGTCGTTACAAACGCCAGAACAGTTCGTGTCGCCGAACCGCCTTGCGGAAAAATTCGTTTTCGCCATAAGGCGAACCGGCGCGCCCAGCCAGCAATCGCTGCAGGCTTCGACGCAAGCGACGCTTGAACGGCGCGGGCGGCTGCAGGTCATGCATCATGCCCAGGGCCATTGCCTTGTCACGCTGCTGATCCACGGACAACGTCAGGCATACAGGCTGCACCGGCACGCCAGCATCAAAGGCTGGCGGCAGCGCCACGCCATCGCCACTATTGCCCATCGGCCACCGGTCGTTATCGTGCAGATGGTTGGCATAACCGAGCAGCGTCGGCTGCCAGTCCAGCCCCCCCAACACTTCAAGTACAGCCTGCTGCGCACAGATGTGGTCGGGGTGCGGGTCCAGCGTCGGATGCGGCAGCACGATAACGTCCGGACGCGCGCGCAGCATTGTTTCGCGCAGATCAGCCAGCAGATTGTTCCAGGTCGGCGCGCCATCGGCGTCACTTGGCAGAACAAACCGATTGAATTGACGGAACAGACGGGTATCGCTCAAATCCGCTTCGCGCGAACCCACCGGTTGCTCCGGCTTGTCCCGCATCGCGGCCAGTTGCAGGCAGAAATAGCCCAACTGCACGCAGCGTTCCTGGGGGACACCGGCCCATTGCGGTACGGTGAGGCTGTCCCAGGCGCGCAAGCGTCCCTTCAGCCGCGCGGCGTCGACCTTGCTCACGCCCATCTGCTGATAATGTTCGGCCTCGATTTCGCCAGCGGTCAGGGTGACGATCCAGGCTTCATCGGCCTGACTGTACAACCCGAACGCCGCCAGCTCCGCATCGTCGGCGTGAGGGGCAATGACCATGACCCGCTGGCGACGATAATCAGCGTGTTCCAGCGCCCACAGTACCGGCTCGCCCGACACTCGACAGAAACGGCCGCGCAGACGCAATACTCCTTCGGACAACGCTTGCGCCTGACCGCTCAGGTTCAGATAGCGCAGGCCGCCGACACCGCGTTCAAAGGTCTGCACGTCAGGATTGGCGCCACCCGACAACTCGATGAAAGGATCAAGAAAACGTCCCAGCCAAGTGCTTTTGACCTGTACAGCCAGAATCAGCACGGCTTCGTCAGCCAGCATCACCCCTTCATCCAGACGCAACTGCTCGCCGTTCAGATGCACCTTAGGCTGCGGCGTATACGCCGGGAAGCTGTATTGGTAATCGTCGCCGGGCGCGTAGAAAAGATGATCGGCAAACCACGCCTCATGGGCGATCCAGCCGCCAACCAGCAACACCGGGGCCAGCCACCAGGCGACCAGCACGCTCAGCGCGATGATGGCGGCCAGCGCGACCAACATGGCCACGCGCTTGTTGCGTCGATGGCGTCTGAGCAATTGCTGTTTGCGGCTCATGGTCTGACTCATACGGTGAACACCGGCACAGGGTTGCACCAGCGGTCCTTGTATTCACGGTCAGCGCGACCGAACGAAAAACGCAACGGCTTGCCGAGTGCCCGTGCGTGTTCCCAGGCGCTTTGCGTATTGAGAAAGCTCAGCACGCTGCCGGGGCTGAACTCGCGGGTTTCGGGATCCACGCCGCCATTCACGTATTCGATACTGATCCATTCTGCCGCCTCAACGCGGTAGACCAATTGAATCGCAATCGGCGCATCGTTGAGGAAAATGACCGAGCCGATGAGCAACTCGCGCAGCAACTCTATGACCTCGGCCATGCGCGCCGCGCCGGTCGCCGGAAAGCCCCAGCGGCGCTGAAACAGATCGCAGTACATCGCGGCCAGCTCAACGCTGGAAAACTCGCTGACCGCTCGCACCACACCGCCCGCTTCTTCCAGCAGACGCAGCTCTCGACGCTGGTTATAGCGAAACTTTTTCGACAACTCTTCCGGCGTGCGGGCCATGGCCAGTTGTTCAGCCTGCAACTTCAGGCCACTGAAACGGCCTTCGTTGAGTGCCGACAGATAGCGCGCCCGATGCCGCAGCGGTGCCTGAGCATCGACGGCGGCCGGCAGAATCAGCTCGGCATTGCCGAGGTCGAACAGGCCTTTCTTGCCGTTGCGTTTGAGCACGTCCTTGGACAACGCCAGGTCGCGTCCCCAGGTAGCGATGGCGGCTTCAACCTCGCCCTGCTGCTGCCAGGCCAGATAACGCACCGGGATCCCGGCCAGGTCCGCCAGGCGCTCGATGACCAGCGGATGTGTCGCGACACTGCCGCCATAACGTTGCCAGGCAGTGGCGTAGGTCGAGGCGTCAACGGGCGACCAGCCACGTTCGCGCCAGCCTTGAAATCGGTTGAGCATCAGCCCCTCGTTGCCAGATCGGTAACTGGCGGCAGGCGCCAGAAGGTCTCGCGCACCGCACGGTCGGAGAAACGCTCATGTAGTCGCTCGAGCATCATCTGCGCACATTGACGACGCTGCGGCTCATCCATCGCGGCCAGATGTTGCAGCCCCTGAGCCAGATGTTCGGCATCGCCCAATGGAAACAGGATGCCCACACCCTCCACCACTTCCTTCGCCCCGCCGCACGCGGTGGCCAGCAACGGTAAGCCGGCGGCCATGGCCTCCAGCAAGACCATGCCGAACGGTTCATGATCGGAGCTCAAGGCGAACACATCGAAGGCGCGGAAATAATTGCGCGCATCAGGCACCTGACCGAGAAACAGCACTCGGTCGGCAATGCCCAGCTCACGGGCCAGCACCTTGAGATCCTGCTCCAGGCGACCACTGCCGAGAATGACCAGCTGACTGTTGGCCGGCAGGCCTGGCAGCGCTTGGGCAAACCCGCGCAGCAACGTGGCCTGATCCTTGTCCGGGTGCAGGCGGCCGACGTTGCCGACAATCCAGGCATCCGGCGACAGCCCGAGGATCTGCCGCGCTTCTTCGGAAGGTACCTGACGGGCTTGCAGTGCAGGCACATCGATGCGGTTGTACAACGTCTGGATTCGGCTTGCCGGCCATTTCGGCAGGCAGCGCCGCATGTCGTCACGCACTGCATCCGACACGCCGAGAAGGCTCAGGCGCTGGCGGAAAATATGCGCGAACAACTTGCGCGTCCCTCGCTGGTAATCGCCGAACGCGTGGTGCACACCAATGACCGGTAGCGATGTGCCGAGCAAGGCGATATAGATCGGCTTGAAGCGATGGGCGATGCAAAGACTGAAATTGCGTGAGGCGACGATCTTGCGCAGATCGCCGATAGCCCCCAGTTTCAGGCCACGAATGGCCTTGGAGCTGTACTCCATGAACAACACTTCATCGGAAGCACACGCTGCGGCCACCTCGCTATCGGCGGCCCCGGTGAGAAACACCGTGGTCACCCGATAGCCGGTGCCGGCAAACAGGCTGGCGTACTGCCGCGCGCAGTCCAGGAACGGCCCGTCATAGCCGTGACAGAACTGCAGCACATGGCGTTCAGCCGAGCGAGTCATAAGCGTTGGCGCCCTCTTTGACCACCAGAATGTCTTCCATGATCAGGTACTGCAGATCCGAGCCGAAAAACATGTTCAGCGCGTCGGTCGGCGAGCAGATCATCGGTTCGCCACGACGGTTGAGCGAAGTGTTCAGCGACACGCCGTTACCGGTGAGGTTTTCCAGCGCCTTCATCATGTCGTAGTAGCGCGGGTTGTATTCGCGCTTGAGTACCTGGGCACGGGAAGTACCGTCCTCATGGACGACTTCCGGCACGCGGGTTTTCCATTCTTCGGCGACTTCGAAGGTGAAGGTCATGAACGGCGCCGGGTGATCGATCTTGATCATCTGTGGAGCGACTGTGTCGAGCATCGACGGGCAGAAAGGCCTCCAGCGCTCGCGGAACTTGATCTGATGGTTGATGCGGTCGGCGACACCGGCCACGCTCGGGCAACCGATGATCGAACGACCACCCAACGCGCGCGGACCGAATTCCATACGGCCCTGGAACCAGGCGACCGGGTTGCCATCGACCATGATCTGGGCGATCTGCTCCGGCATGTTGTCGAGCTTGCGCCAGGTCGGCTTGTTCTCGTGCCGGGCACACGCGGCAATCACGTCCTCGTTGCTGTACGACGGGCCGAGATAGACGTGTTCCATCTTCTCGACCGGTACGCCACGGGCGTGCGACACGTAAGCGGCAGCGCCGACTGCGGTGCCGGCATCGCCGGACGCAGGCTGTACGAACAGCTCTTTGATGTCGTCGCGAGCGATGATTTTCTGGTTCAGCTTGACGTTCAACGCACAGCCACCAGCGAAAGCCAGTTTGCCGGTTTCCTTGAGCACGTCGCCCAGATAGTGGTCGATCATCTGCAGCGCGAGCTTCTCGAACAGTGCTTGCATGCTCGCGGCGTAGTGGATGTACGGCTCGTCGGCAATGTCGCCTTCGCGCTTCGGACCCAGCCACTCGATCAGCTTCGGCGAGAAGTAGAAACCCTTGCCCTTCTCTTTATAGCGACGCAGGCCGATCACGTTGGCGTAGTCGGTGTTGATCACCAGCTCGCCATTTTCGAACGAGGCCAGACGCGAGAAATCGTACTTGCTGGCATCGCCGTATGGCGCCATGCCCATGACCTTGAACTCGCCGTCGAGCATCTCGAAACCGAGGAATTCGGTGATCGCACCGTACAAACCACCGAGGGAATCCGGATCGAAGAATTCCTTGATCTTGTGGATCTTGCCGTTTTCGCCGTAACCGAAGAAGGTCGTGGCGTATTCGCCTTTACCGTCGATGCCGAGGATCGCGGTTTTCTCTTTGAAACCGGAGCAGTGATAAGCACTGGAGGCGTGAGCCAGGTGATGCTCGACCGGCTCGATCTTGATTTTCTTCGGATCGAAGCCCAGTTGCTCGAGGCACCAGACGATCTTGTTGCGATAGCGCTTGTAGCGACGGTTGCCCATCAGGATGGCATCGAGTGCGCGATCAGGGGCATACCAGTAGCGCTTGGCGTAATGCCAGCGGGCCTTGCCGAACAGGCTGATCGGGGCGAAAGGAATCGCCACCACGTCAACGTCGGACGGTTTGATGCCGGCTTGCTCGAGGCAGAATTTCGCCGATTCGTAGGGCATGCGGTTCTTTGCATGTTTATCGCGTACGAAGCGCTCTTCCTCAGCCGCCGCGACCAGCTTGCCGTCGATGTACAAGGCTGCGGAAGGATCATGGCTAAGGGCGCCGGACAGGCCAAGAATCGTCAATGCCACAGGGGTCTAGCCTCTTTAGTCTGCATGCAGGCGCGATGCGCCTTGAAAATTGATGTGCCCTCGCACAGGGCGAGTGGCAGCTAAAGGGCGGGATTATAGCGTAAACATGACGGGAATTACCTTGTACGAATTGCCACCTGCGCGATTGATCCGATTCAACGAGTCCAACGACTCAATAGCCGTCTCTGCGCCAGTAAATACTCAGATTTGAATCGGTAATCTGCCGATAGACCGTGTAAGGCAACGAAAGCGTATCGAACACGGCGGACAGCGGAAGATCGAGCAACACAAAGGGCGCCAGCATACCCGTAGGATCAGGCGGCGCATTCAGCGTGCAAAAATCGAAGGCCAGACCACTGTAGATGCGCGGAATCGATTGGCAGTAGGTCTTCTTTTTGCGCAGGTCACGGGCAGCATCGGCGTCGCCCTGCAAAACGGTCGAGACACTGCCACAGCCTGAGAGAACTGCAGACATTACGCCCAGCGTCAGAATTTTTTTCATGCTCAAGATTCGCCCTCCGAGATCGTCAGGCAAATTAGCATCGAGCCCGAGCAGGGCACAGTTCATGGCTTCTGGAGAAGTTGTAGGACAGATCGCTGTATTTTGTCCGCTACTGCCCACAGACTCCGTTTCGCAGTGGACCAGGTCCATTGCAAGAACGAGTCTGCTCGTGAGAAGGAATCACCCTGCGCTGGAGACTTCTTTCGGCAACCGCTGATCAATGACCTGGTACAACGCGCTGCTTTCAGGCCAGTTGCGCATGAACCGCGCGCGATCGCGGGCGTAAGCTGGGGCAAAACTGCCGACCGATGAGTGCTGACACATGGAGTCGAGGTCGATCAGCGCCCAGCGATCCGCCTGCCAGAATAGGTTGTGGCCTTTGAAGTCGCCATGACTGATGCGCTCGGCGATCAATCGGGCAAACAATTGATCAAGCGCCAGCAACTCGGCTTCCGGTGCCTGGCCATTTTCCACGTACGGCGCAAAGCGCTTGATGATGTCCGGCCCGGGCAGGAACTCGGTGACCAGATAGGCACTGCGGCGCAGCCACAAAAAACGCTTTTCCAGTACCGCCAGCGGTTTCGGCGTGGCGATGCCCAGGAACGCCAGGCGATTGCCTTCACGCCACGAATGCCAGGCCCGGCTCGGGCGCCAGAAGCGCTTGAGCCAATGGGCGAAATTCTTGATGTTGTAGCGTTTGATAACCAGAGCTCGCCCGGCCACCTCGACTCTGCCGACGCTGGCCGCGCCGCCGGTCTTGTACAGATGCCCCCGATCAAGCAAGGCGTCGGCCTGATCAAGCACCGGCAGCATGGCCGCTGCTTCTTCACGGCGAACGGCGCGCAGGACAAATGCACCGCGCTGCACGGCGAACAGCGTGCATTCACGGCCGACCTTGTTCAGATAATCCCTGAGCCGCCAGCTGCGCACCTTGTCGATCTGTTTCTGCAACGCCTCCAGCGGCAAAGCATGTTCGCTGTTGCTCAACAGGTAATAGACCAGCAACTCTTCGGTGAACGGCTCGAGTGACTTCGGAAGCTGAGCGAAAAACACCCCGAGATTTTCCAGCACTTTTTGTCGGGACAGTGGCTGGCCCGCAGCTTCCGCACGAACTCCGGCGCCATCGATCAGGTACAACTGACCGCCGTGACGCAGCAGATTGTCCAGGTGCAGATCCTCCTGCCAGAGTCCTTTGCCATGCATCCGACCGATAGCGTCAAGCGCTTCGGCCAGAACGGCGGTCTGCTCATCGGCCAGTGCCGGCAGAGACTCGACCTCGGCCCAGGCATCACCGAGGCTCTCGGCGCCCTCGAGGAATTCGAACAGCAGCCAGCCACCCTCACCGTCTTTCAGTCCATCGGCCAACAGCAGCGGCGTGGTCAGACCTTGCGCAGCGAGCAGGCGCACACCGTCCAGCTCCCGCTGAAAATGCCGGGCGGCCTTGCTGCCGACCAGCAACTTGGCCAATACCGGCCGACCGCGCCAGACGCCGGCGCCAACATAGCGCTGCCCGGGCAACACCCGCAGCAGGCTCAGCAACTGCAAATCCGCAACACCGGCGGCGTCCGCCAGGGTCACGGTCAGCGGCAGTGAGGGGGTACGCCCGGAGCGGGCCAGCTCGGACAATTGCATCAGCGGGTCTCCTTGTGGCTGCGCCGCGCTGTCAGTCGGCTCAGCCAGCTGTCGAGCAGCGAGCTGTCAGTCGGCTGATCGAGATAAGCCGCGAGCAACTGGCGCAAGTCTGCCTCGCTCCATTGCGGCGCTCGCCGTTGCAACGGTTCCAGATCCTTGACCCGATCACGCATGCCGAACAGCAACGGCCGGGTTTTCTCCAGATCGATCAGCTGCGCCTCATAGCCGTCGCCGGTGGCGCGCAGGAAAATATGTTTGGGATAGAAACAGCCATGCACCTGACGCGCGCCGTGCAGCCGCCGCGCCAACAGCCCGCAAGCCTTGAGAATGGCCGAATGCTGCGCGGCACTGAGCTGCGCCCAGCACGCCAGCAACGAATCCAGGTCGCTCCAGCCGTCCAGTGCACGGGTGAGCAGAATGGCGCGCACTTCCCCGGCGACCTTGCGCTCACCGAAAAAGGCTGCCTGCAACGCCGGAATGCCTAGCTTGCGGTAACGGCTGATGTTGCGAAATTCGCGGGCAAAGCTCGGTTCGCCAAACGGCGCCTGCAAGGTGCGGGTCAGATAATTGCTCTGGCGCTTGAGGTAATAGCCCTGGCCTTCAAGATCGAGACGGAACACGCTGCTCCAGCCGCCACCGGCAGTGTTGGGCTCATCCACAGCTTCAAGCTGTTTGGCCCACAGTGCATCGAAATTGCCGAGACCGTGGCGCTCCAGCAGTGCGCGGTCCTGTTCGGCAAGAAAATCAGTCATTCGCGCCCCTCAAAAAATCTCACCACATGGCGGATCCGTTTCTTGTCGGCGACATCGAGCCGATCACACTGGCGATACTGCTTGTAGAAGCGCAGGCGCTGGGTGTTGGACAGGTGATATTTGGCCAGTTTGTCGAGACAGGCGAGGTCCTTGGTGATCCGGTACTTGAGCCAGAAGCCGCGCCAGAATTCGCCGTTAGGGCAGTCGATGAGGAAGATGCGCGCCTGATCGTCGATCAGCAGGTTGCGCCATTTCAAATCGTTATGCGTAAACCGATGGTCGTGCATGGTCCGGGTGTAACCGGCCAATTGCTGGCTGACACCGTCGACCCAGGCGCGATCCTTGAGCCTGGGATCCTTGCGCTCGGCCAGTGCCGAAAGGTCTTCGGTATTGGGCAGTTCACGGGTGATCATCGCGCCCCGATCATAGGCCGCGCCCCGCCGCTCCAGCCCCCAGGCCACCACCTCGGCCGTGGGGATGCCCCACTTGGCGAAGCGCTTGAGGTTCTGCCATTCCATTTTTACGCGCGGCTTGCCGAGGTAACGGCGCAGGCCCTTACCGGCGCCGACGTAGCGTTTGACGTAATAATTGACGCCGTCGCGCTGCACCCGAACCACCTCCGACAGCGGATCGCGGGTCAGGCGTTCGCCCTGCAAGGCAAATACGGCTTCGAGGCTGCCGAAATCTTCGGCGAGTTCGCCGTACTGCGGCTCAAGTGTCCAACCCGCCATCAGAGCGCATCCCCGTAACGCTGTTTACGCTCGTAGAGCTTGTCGGCCTTGCCTTGCAGCCAGCTCAGCAATGGCGCTTCTTCTGCCAGAATCTGCCGCAGCGGTTGCTGGAAATAGCCTTTGAGGAAACGCAGTTTGTCGCGGCGGGTCAGGCCGATGTCCAGCGCCGAGAAGTACAGCGCCGCCAGATCCTTGTTGCGCCAGCGCTGAGTGATCTTTGCGCGGGTCTGGGCTCGATGCAGGTCAATCACCGAGAGTTTGAAATCCTGCGGTGTGACCGGTTTGTCGGTGTGCAGCAGAAAATGGCAAATGTAGCAGTCACGGTGATTGACCCCGGCGCGGTGCATCATCCCGGTCATCCGCGCGACTTCGGCAATCAGCGCGCGCTTGAGTGTTGGCTCCGGCGGCTGCTTGACCCAGTCAATGCTGAAGTCTTCGAGGCTGATGGTCGGCGCGAGTTCTTCGGTGACGATGAACGAATGCTGATCCGCCGGGTTGCTGCCTTTCTCGCCGTAGGCGACGGCAGTCATGGTCGGCACGCCGGCTTCCTGCAGACGCTGAATGGCTTTCCACTCCTGACCCGCGCCGAGCACCGGCAGCTTGGCGGTCAGCAGGTTCTTGAAGATCTCGCCCCAGCCGATGCCACGGTGGATTTTCACAAAAAACCCGTTGCCGTCGACTTCCGTGCGCAATGTCCGGCGCGCTTCCAGCTCGCGGTACACCTCGCCCTGCAAGCCTTCGACTTCGGCGAACGGGTCGCGTCCGGCCCAAAGGCTTTTGAACGGTTCAGCCAGCATCAACTTCATTAAGCGTGCTCCGCCAGAATCACATCCGCCGCGTGCTGCGGCATGCTGTAGAGGTCGGCCGTCTCGGCGAAGGCCAGACCGTTGCGGCTCCAGGCCGCCCGTGCAGCGTCGTCGCTCAACATCTCGGTCAGGTATCGGGTCAGTTGCGCCTGCTCGAACGGCTCATCGAGCACTCGCCCGGCATCGGCTTCGGCGATGTAATGGGCGTAACCGCAGACCGCACTGACCAGTACAGGCAACCCGGCAACCAGCGCTTCAAGCAGCACGGTGCCGGTGTTTTCGTTGTAGGCCGGGTGAATCAACAGGTCGGCACCGAGCAGGAAACGCGGGATATCGCTGCGGCCTTTGAGGAAGGTCACATTGTCGCCCAGGCCCAGCGTCGCACTCTGCATCTGGAACAATTTGGGGTCATCCTGGCCGATTACAAACAGCCGGGTGCGTTTTCTCAACTCGGCCGGCAGCGCGGCCAGCGCCTTGAGGCTGCGATCGACACCCTTGGTCTTGAAGCCGGAGCCGATCTGCACCAGCAGCAACTCGTCGTCCTTGAGATTGAATTCAGCGCGGAAACCGGCGCGAATCTCATCGGCATCCGCCGGCCGCCGACGGTCCTGGGCAATGCCCGGCGGCAGCAGGTGGAAGCGCTCGAGCGGCGTGTCGTAATACTTGATGAACAGCGGCTGCTGCACTTCGGAAATCATCAGCACTTCGGTCTTCGCGTCCTTGGCGAACACCGCGCGCTCATACTCGGCGAAGTGGCGATAGCGGCCCCAACGGCGGTACAGCGAGTTGCGCAGGTTCTGCGCCTTGTCTTCGAAGCAGCCGTCGGCGGCGTAGTAGACGTCCAGGCCCGGCATCTTGTTGAAGCCGATCAAGCGATCGACCGGACGCTTGGCCAGATCCGCTGCCATCCACGCGCTGAGCTTTTCGTTGCGACGGTGGTTGAAGAACGCTTTGACCGGCGCCACCAGCACTTCGAAACCCGGCGGCACGTCGCCTTCCCAGATCAGCGTGTAGACGCGAATCTGATGGCCGCGCTTCTGGCATTCGAGAGCGATGCGCATGAAGTCGCGCTGCAAGCCACCGAACGGGAAATATTTGTACAGGACAAATGCCAATTGCATCAGCGCAGCTCCTCAGCCATTAACAACGTGCTCAGTCGGCTGGCGACACGCTCGGGGTTCACACGCGTGAAGCACAAAGGCTGCTCGCGTTTCAGGTCAAACTGACGGGCATCCTGCTCGGTCGGTTGATAGGTACATTTTTTCTGCATGCAGGGCGCGCACGGGAAGTCGCTGGCCAGATGAATCTGCAGCTTGCCGTAAGCGCCGGTCAGGCCCGGGTTGGTCGGGCCGAACAACGAGATGGTCGGCACATCCAGCGCAGCGGCCAGATGGCCGAGCCCGGTGTCCACCGCCACGCAGGCTTGCGCGCCGGCGAGGACTTTGCCGACGCCGGCCAGATTGAGCTTCGGCAGCACTTCGGCGTGTTTGAAGCCGGCAGCGATGCGTTCGGCGCGGGCCTTTTCCTGAGGGTTGCCCCATGGCAGCCTGACGCCAACGCCGAGGTAGCCGACCCGCTCGGTCAGCTCGCGCCAGTAGATTTCCGGCCAGTGCTTGGTGTCCCAAGTGGTGCCGTGGAGGAACACCACGTAGGCGTTCTTGCGCGGCAACTCGACCAGTCGTTCAACGTTGAGGCCGTAATCGCCGAGGCCTTTGGGCAGGTCGTAACCCAAGGCAATGGCGAACAACTGGCGCACGCGTTCGACGGCGTGCTGACCACGGGCGACGGCGAGCTTGCGATCGTAGAAGCGCGCAGCCATCGGCTCGCGGGCCGAGGTTTTATCGAGGCCGGCCACCGGGGCTTTGACGTAGCGGGTCAGCCAGGCACTTTTCAGCAGGCCTTGGGCATCGATCACCAGATCGTATTTATTGGCGCGCACGCTTTGCTTGAAGCGTTTCCACTCGCCGCTGGTGATGGTTTTCCAAAGATTCTTGCGCCAGCGGCGGATCGCCACCGGAATCACTTTATCGACCGCCGGGTGCCAGCTCGGAATCTCGGCGAAGCCCTCTTCCACCACCCAGTCGAACTTGATCCCCGGGATCGCGCGTGCAGCGTCGGTCAGCGCCGGCAACGCGTGAATCACGTCGCCCAGCGATGAGGTCTTGATCAGCAATACCCGCAAGTTAATGAACCTCGACCACGGAGCCCTGCAACTTCTGCAAGGCATCGTTGACCGCTTCCGGCATCAGCTGACGCAGGCAGTTGTAATGGCCGAACCGGCAAGTGCGATCGAAGCACGGGCTGCATTCGATGCCCAGGCGTACGATCTCGACCTGCTCGGCCAGCGGCGGGGTGAAGCCCGGCGAGGTCGAGCCGTATACCGCGACCAGCGGACGATTCAATGCCGCAGCGACGTGCATCAGGCCGGAGTCATTGGACACAACGGAATCGGCGCAGGACAGCAGGTCAATGGCCTCGGCCAGCGAGGTGCCGCCGCTGAGGTTGACCGATTCTTCGCGCAGGCCCGGGATCAAACGTGCGCGGATATCTTCACCGACAGCGTGATCGTTTTTCGAGCCGAACAGCCACACCTGCCAGCCTTCGCGGATGCGCGCTTCGGCGACCTTGGCGTAATGCTCGGACGGCCAGCGCTTGGATTCGCCGAACTCGGCGCCGGGGCACAGGGCCAGGACCGGACGATCAAGGCTCAGGCCGAACTTGGCCAGTGCCGCCTCGCGGGTGACCGGGTCAATTTGCAGACTCGGGCGCGGGTACGGCTTCGGCAGCTCGGCGTTGGCTTCATAGGCCAAGGCCATGAAGCGCTCGATCATCAGCGGGTAGCGTTCTTTGTCGAGAGTGCGCACGTCGTTGAGCAGGCCATAGCGGAATTCGCCGCGCCAGCCAGTGCGTTTCGGGATGCCGGCGAAAAACGGCACCAGCGCCGATTTCAGCGAGTTGGGCAGCAGGATCGCCTGATCGTACTGACCGCGCAGGGATTTGCCGATGCGCCGGCGCGTCGCCAGTTCCAGCGCGCCGTGGCCGAGCGGGAAGCTCAAGGCCTTGCGCACTTCGGGCATGCGCTCAAGGATCGGCCGGCTCCATTCGGGCGCCAGCACGTCGATTGCGCATTGCGGGTGGCGCTGCTTGAGACACTGAAACAGTGTCTGCGCCATCACCATGTCACCGACCCAACTGGGCCCAACGATCAGAATATTCATGTGGTTTCCAAAAACGAACCGGGGAGGCATTTACGCCTCCCCGCCTCGATAATCATTGTGGAAGCGGCGCTGCTGGCGATGGGTCATTTCCTTCAACATGACTGTCGACTGTCACTCCACTATCGCGAGCAGGCTCACTCCTACATTGTTTTGCATCTGTTCACATTACTGCGCTCAGCGCAGATCACTGTGGGAGCGAGCCTGCTCGCGAAGGGGCCGGCACGTTCAACATTGCTGTTGACTGACACTCCGCGTTCGCGAGCAGGCTCGCTCCCACCTTTTGAATCTCATTGTCTTCATTGGCGCTTTTTCAGCTTAGCCCCATCTCTTTCCATATCCGCAAAACCTGCCGGCGTTCGTCGGCAAACTGGTCGCCCGGTATTACCCCGGCGTCCTTCTGCAAGGCCTGCCGGTGGGCGGCGGAGCGGTAGGCTTTGTAGGCCTCGCGCAACAGACTGGCATCTTCTGCGGGCATCAGCCCTTCGTGTTCCAGCTCTTCCAGAATGCGGATGTTATCGGTCCAGCGCAGCAGCGGCGGATGGCTGTGCGACCACGCCAGGGCCGCGTATTGCACCATAAATTCAATATCGACGATACCTCCGGCGTCCTGCTTGAGGTCGAACGGCACGCCCGCGTCGAACGCATTCGCTGCCGTGCCGGCTGCGGTGCTGCGGGTGCCGAGGTTGTCGCGCATCTTGGCGCGCATCTCGCTGACTTCCTGTTGCAGCTTGGCCAGATCCCTAGGTTTGCCCAATACTTGCGCACGGACTTTTTCGAAGGCCTGGCCAACATCCTGACTGCCCACCAGCACCCGCGCGCGCACCAAGGCCTGATGCTCCCACGTCCAGGCTTCATTTTCCTGATAGCGGGCGAACGCGCCGAGCGAACTCACCAGCAACCCGGAAGCACCGGACGGCCGCAGACGCATATCCACTTCATACAGCTGGCCGGAATTGGTCTGCGCTGTGAGCAGATGAATGATCCGCTGCCCCAGGCGCGTGAAGAACTGCGCGCCGTCGATGGATTTCGGCCCGTCGGTTTCCGCCTGCGGATCGCCGTCATGGATGAACACCAGATCCAGATCGGAACCATGCCCCAATTCGATACCGCCGACTTTGCCATAACCGACAATGATGAAGCCGGGATCGCACAGCGTACCGTCGGTGCGCAGCGGCGTGCCGTACTTGGCCACGGTCTGCCGCCAGGCCAGGGCCAGCACCTGTTCGAGAATCGCTTCGGCCAGCCAGGTCAGGTAATCGCTGACTTTCATCAACGGCAGGCTGCCGGCGATTTCCGAGGCGGCGACGCGCAAGCGGTGCGCCAGTTTGAAATGGCGCAGGGCTTCCATTTGCTGCTCGAGGTCGTCCTCGGGAATTCGCGTCAGGCGTTCGCGCAACTCGGCCGCCAGTTCCGGCGCCAGCGGCGGCTTGAACAGCCGACCCTCGTTGAGCAATTCGTCGAGCAGCAGTGGGAAGCGCGTGATCTGCTCGGCAATCCAAGGGCTCGCCGCACACAAGGTCAGCAGGCGGCGCAGCGCGCCGGGGTTTTCCGTGAGCAACACCAGATACGCCGAACGCCGCGCCACCGCTTCCACCAGCGGCAGCACGCGCTCGAGCACCAGATCGGGATTTTCATGCTCCACCGCTTGCGCAAGCAGTCGAGGAATAAAAGCATCGAGACGCTCGCGCCCCAGCCGCTGCATCGCGCGCAATTGCGGACTGCCACGCAAACCGGCCAGCGCTTTCAGGGCTTTGCCGGCATCGACGAAACCGCCCTCCTGCAACTGTCGGCAAGCGGCCTCTTCGTCCTGTTCTTCCTCCCAGAGTGGCAGCCACTCACCACCGACCACCACTTCGCTTTCGCCGCCCTCTTCTTCGTCGGGATCGGCGATCACCTGGGCGAAATGCCAGGCTACGCGCCCGCGCCAGTACATCAGTTGTTCATGGAACGCCGACCAATCGGCGAAGCCCAGCATGAAGGCGATCCGCGCCTGATCCTGAGCGCTGTCCGGCAGCATCTGCGTCTGGCGGTCGGCAATCGCTTGAATGGCATGTTCGGTGTAACGCAGAAACTCGTAACCCTCGCGTAACTCACTGACCACCGCCGGCGGCAGATAGCCTTGCCCTTCCAGCGTGCTCAGCACCTTTAATAGAGGACGCTGTTGCAGGCTCAGGTCGCGGCCACCGTGGATCAATTGAAAGGCCTGAGCGATGAACTCGACCTCGCGGATGCCGCCGGAGCCGAGCTTGATGTTGTCGGCCATGCCCTTGCGTCGCACTTCCTGCTGGATCAGCTGCTTCATGGTGCGCAGCGCTTCGATCGCCGAGAAGTCCAGATAGCGCCGATAAACGAACGGCCGCAGCATATCGAGCAACTGCGCGCCGGCAACCTGATCGCCAGCCACCACCCGCGCCTTGATCATCGCGTAGCGTTCCCAGTCGCGGCCCTGATCCTGGTAATACTGCTCCAGCGCGTTGAAGCTGAGCACCAGCGCACCGGACGATCCGTATGGACGCAGGCGCATGTCGACGCGGAAAACGAAGCCGTCGACCGTCATCGGGTCGAGCGCCTTGATCAGACGCTGGCCGAGGCGGATGAAGAATTCCTGATTATCCAGCGAGCGTTTCACGCCGACGGTTTCGCCGCCTTCGGGGTAGGCGAAGATCAGGTCGATGTCGGAAGACAGATTCAGCTCGACCGCGCCGAGCTTGCCCATGCCGAGAATGACCATCTGCTGCGGCTCACCGCTGCGCCGGCCGGTGGGTGTGCCGAATTGCTCGCAATGGCGGCTGTACAGCCATTGATAAGCCTGATCGATGGTGGCGTCGGCCATGTCCGAGAGGTCACGGCAGGTCTGCACCAGATCGGCCTGACGGGTCAGGTCGCGCCAGATGATCCGCACCTGATGCCGTGCACGCTGACGGCGCAAGGCGCGGCCGAGTTCGTCTTCGCTCTGCGCGCAGTTCACGGCGGCGGCGATCTGTGCGCACAGTTCGCCGGGCGCGAACGCCCGATCAAGTTCGCCGGACGCCACCAGCGACAGCAACATCAAAGGGTCACGAATGCTCTGTTCAATGACAAATTCGCTGGCGGCGCTGACGCGGGCGAATTGCGCCCAGCGCTCCGGCGTCCAGTTCGACAGGCCGTGATCGTCTTCAAGGGCGGCGACGGACGTACGGAACGACTGCTCGGATCGGCTGACCAACGGCAGGAGAATGGCGGGCAGTTCGGCAAGCACGGGCAGGGTCATGGTCTATCCTTGATCGGCGTAATAAGGGCCGCTTGTAGTGAATGATGAAAACCCGCTACGTGAAGGACTGTCGAACAAAAGTTAGAAATAGCTGAAATTTCTTCTTCTTTGGCATCCAGCATCAAACATTCACCTTATTCGGATGGAAATCGACCCGCCTTAACGATTATTCTCACAACGCAGTCGGAGGCCACAAGCCTTTCATCTGTAGTTTTACTACTCGTCTATACATTCGAAAGGCTGAAATGCCGGAAGATTTGTAGTAAAACTACACGCCGCCGGAACAACCTGTCGGCAATCCAAGAATTTTAAATCGTCTGCCCACAAGGCCAGTCGCAAACTCAGGCAACCGATTCTGGAAGCCTTTCCGCCCTGGAGCAAGCCATGCAAGACCTCGATCCCGTCGAAACCCAGGAATGGCTGGACGCCCTGGAATCGGTTCTCGACAAAGAAGGCGAAGACCGTGCTCACTATCTGATGACCCGTATGGGCGAACTCGCGACCCGCAGCGGCTCGCAGCTCCCTTACGCGATCACCACGCCTTACCGCAACACGATCCCAGTTACCCACGAAGCACGCATGCCTGGCGACCTGTTCATGGAACGCCGCATTCGCTCGCTGGTACGCTGGAACGCGATGGCCATGGTAATGCGCACGAACCTGCGAGATTCGGACCTGGGTGGTCACATCTCCAGCTTCGCTTCCAGTGCGACCCTGTATGACATCGGCTTCAACTATTTCTTCCAGGCCCCGACCGACGAACATGGCGGCGACCTGATCTACTTCCAGGGCCACACCTCGCCAGGCGTTTACGCCCGCGCATTCATGGAAGGCCGCATCACCGAAGACCAGATGAACAACTTCCGTCAGGAAGTCGATGGTCAAGGCCTGTCGTCCTATCCGCACCCTTGGCTGATGCCTGACTTCTGGCAGTTCCCGACCGTATCGATGGGTCTGGGTCCGATCCAGGCGATCTACCAGGCGCGCTTCATGAAGTACCTGGAGCATCGCGGTTTCATCCAGCCGGGCAAACAGAAAGTCTGGTGCTTCCTGGGCGACGGCGAGTGCGACGAGCCGGAATCCCTGGGCGCGATCTCCCTGGCCGGCCGCGAGAAGCTGGACAACCTGATCTTCGTCATCAACTGCAACCTGCAGCGCCTCGACGGCCCGGTTCGCGGCAACGGCAAGATCATCCAGGAACTCGAAGGCGTGTTCCGTGGTGCGCAGTGGAACGTGACCAAAGTCATCTGGGGCCGTTTCTGGGACCCGCTGCTGGCCAAAGACGTCGACGGCATCCTGCAACGCCGCATGGACGAAGTCATCGACGGCGAATACCAGAACTACAAAGCCAAAGACGGCGCATTCGTTCGCGAGCACTTCTTCAACACGCCTGAACTCAAGGCAATGGTTGCCGATCTGTCCGACGACGAGATCTGGAAACTCAACCGTGGCGGCCACGACCCGTACAAGGTCTACGCGGCGTACCACGAAGCGGTCAACCACAAGGAACAACCGACCGTCATCCTCGCCAAGACCATCAAGGGTTATGGCACCGGTGCCGGCGAAGCGAAAAACACTGCGCACAACACCAAGAAAGTCGACGTCGACAGCCTGAAGCTGTTCCGCGACCGCTTCGACATCCCGGTCAAGGACGAAGAACTGGAGAACCTGCCGTTCTTCAAACCAGAGCCGAACAGCGCCGAAGCCCGCTACCTCGCCGAGCGCCGTGCCGCACTGGGCGGTTTCGTGCCGCAGCGCCGCGCGCAGAGCTTCAGCGTACCGACCCCGGATCTGGACACCCTCAAAGCCATCCTCGATGGCTCGGGCGACCGTGAAATTTCCACCACCATGGCTTTCGTGCGGATCCTCGCGCAACTGGTCAAGGACAAGGAAATCGGCCCGCGCATCGTCCCGATCATCCCGGACGAAGCCCGTACCTTCGGTATGGAAGGCATGTTCCGTCAGCTGGGTATCTACTCCTCCGTCGGCCAGCTCTACGAGCCAGTCGATAAAGACCAGGTGATGTTCTACAAGGAAGACCAGAAAGGTCAGATCCTTGAAGAAGGCATCAACGAAGCAGGCGCCATGAGCTCGTTCATCGCTGCCGGTACTTCGTACTCCAGCCACAACCAGCCGATGCTGCCGTTCTACATCTTCTACTCGATGTTCGGCTTCCAGCGTATCGGCGACCTGGCCTGGGCCGCTGGCGACAGCCGTACCCGTGGCTTCCTGATCGGCGGCACCGCTGGCCGCACCACCCTGAACGGTGAAGGTCTGCAGCACGAAGACGGTCACAGCCACCTGCTGGCCGCGACCATCCCGAACTGCCGCACCTACGATCCGACCTACGGCTACGAGCTGGCGGTGATCATTCAGGACGGCATGAAGAAGATGACCGAAGAGCAACAGGACATCTTCTACTACATCACCGTGATGAACGAGTCGTACCAGCAGCCAGCCATGCCGGCCGGTGCCGAAGAAGGCATCAAGAAAGGCATGTACCTGCTCGAGGAAGACACCCGCGATGCGGCGCACCACGTTCAGCTGATGGGCTCCGGCACCATCCTGCGTGAAGTGCGTGAAGCGGCGAAGATCCTGCGTGAAGAGTTCAACATCGGCGCTGACGTGTGGAGCGTTACCAGCTTCAACGAACTGCGTCGCGACGGCCTGGCCGTAGAGCGCAGCAACCGCCTCAAGCCTGGCCAGAAGCCTAAGCTGAGCTACGTCGAAGAGTGCCTGAACGGCCGTAAAGGTCCGGTCATTGCTTCTACCGACTACATGAAGCTGTTCGCCGAGCAGATCCGTCAGTGGGTACCGTCCAAGGAATTCAAAGTCCTGGGCACCGACGGTTTCGGCCGCAGCGACAGCCGCAAGAAACTGCGTCATTTCTTCGAAGTCGACCGTCATTTCGTGGTGTTGGCAGCCCTGGAAGCACTGGCTGACCGTGGTGATATCGAACCTAAGGTTGTGGCCGAAGCCATCGCCAAGTTCGGCATCGACCCGGAAAAACGCAACCCACTGGACTGCTGAGGAGACATTTTGTGAGCGAACTCATTCGCGTACCTGACATCGGCAGCGGTGAAGGTGAAGTAATTGAACTGTTTGTGAAGGTCGGCGACCGCATCGAAGCCGACCAGAGCATCCTTACCCTGGAATCGGACAAGGCCAGCATGGAAGTGCCGGCCCCGAAAGCCGGCGTCATCAAGAGCCTGAAAGTGAAGCTGGGCGACCGTCTGAAAGAAGGCGACGAACTGCTTGAGCTGGAAGTCGAGGGCGCCGCTGAAGCGGCACCTGCGCCTGCCGCTGCTCCTGCCAAAGCCGAAGAGAAACCGGCTGCGACACCTGCTGCTGCCGCGCCTGCCGCTGCTCCTGCTGCCGCTTCGGTACAGCAAGTGCACGTGCCGGACATCGGTTCGTCGGGCAAGGCACAGATCATCGAGATCCAGGTCAAGGTCGGCGACAGCGTCGAAGCTGATCAGTCGTTGATCACCTTGGAATCCGACAAGGCCAGCATGGAAATCCCGTCGCCTGCCGCTGGCGTGGTCAAGGCCATCAGCGTCAAGCTCAACGACGAAGTCGGCACTGGCGACCTGATTCTGGATCTGGAAGTGGCGGGTGCTGCGGCCCCTGCGGCTGCCGCTCCGGCCCAGGCTGCTGCACCGGCCGCTGCCGCTGCGCCTGCTCCGGCAGCCGCGCCAGCAGCACCGGTTGCCGACAGCGTTCAGGACATCCACGTTCCGGACATCGGCTCGGCTGGCAAAGCCAAGATCATCGAAGTGTTGGTCAAGGCGGGCGATACCGTTGAAGCCGACCAGTCGCTGATCACCCTGGAATCCGACAAGGCAAGCATGGAAATCCCATCGCCTGCCGCTGGCGTGGTGGAAAGCGTTTCGATCAAGCTGGATGACGAAGTCGGTACCGGCGACCTGATCCTCAAGCTCAAAGTCAAAGGCGCGGCCCCTGCTGCTGCCCCGGCTCCAGCTGCCGCAGCTCCGAGCGCTCCGGCACCTGCCGCTGCTGCTCCGGCTGCCGCTGCACCTGCTGCCGCCGCTCCAGCCGCCGCACCGGCCAAGCCGGGCGCGAAAGTTCACGCCGGCCCTGCCGTGCGTCAACTGGCCCGTGAGTTCGGCGTCGAGCTGAGCGCCGTTGGCGCCAGCGGTCCGCACGGTCGCATCCTCAAGGAAGACGTGCAGGTTTACGTCAAGGCGATGATGCAGAAGGCCAAGGAAGCCCCGGCCGCTGCCGGCGGCGCTACCGGTGGTGCGGGCATTCCGCCGATCCCGGTGGTCGATTTCAGCCGTTTCGGCGAAATCGAAGAAGTGCCGATGACCCGCCTGATGCAGGTCGGCGCCGCCAACCTGCACCGCAGCTGGCTGAACGTGCCACACGTAACGCAATTCGACTCGGCGGACATCACCGAGCTGGAAGCTTTCCGTGTTGCGCAGAAAGCCGTGGCCGAGAAGGCTGGCGTCAAGCTGACCATCCTGCCGCTGCTGCTCAAGACCTGCGCGCACTTGCTCAAGGAGCTGCCGGACTTCAACAGTTCGCTGGCGCCAAGCGGCAAGGCGATCATCCGCAAGAAATACGTCAACATCGGCTTCGCCGTCGACACTCCGGATGGCCTGTTGGTGCCGGTGATCAAGAACGTCGACCAGAAGAGCCTGCTGCAATTGGCAGCCGAAGCGGCTTCGCTGGCTGAGAAAGCCCGCACCAAGAAGCTGTCGTCGGACGAGATGCAAGGCGCCTGCTTCACCATTTCCAGCCTCGGCCATATTGGCGGCACCGGCTTCACGCCGATCGTCAACGCGCCGGAAGTGGCGATTCTTGGTGTTTCCAAGGCAACCATCCAGCCAGTCTGGGACGGCAAAGCCTTCCAGCCGAAGCTGATGCTGCCACTGTCGCTGTCCTACGATCACCGCGTGATCAACGGCGCTGCAGCGGCACGCTTCACTCAGCGTCTGGGCAGTCTGTTGGGCGACATCCGCACCATCCTGCTGTAACTCAAACGGCCCTCCGGCGACGGAGGGCCGCTTGCTGCACCCTTTCGAGCGCCACACGCTCGTACCTCAACCCCGTCAATTGACGGGGCTTTTTTTGCCTGAAATAAACCGGATCGCGCCTCTTTCCTACAACCTGCGCTGACATCGGCCACAGGTCTGGTCCACTTAACGCCAATATTTTCCGCCGCTGGCCAACTAACCTCTGCTCAGGAAAGTTGCTTCAACGCGCTCCGCTTATTTAAATCTTGTTTATTAAAATCTCGAACGGAATCGATCATGTTCAAACCGACTATCGGCCCCATCGTGGGCCACGCGACAACTAACGAAGTGCGCATTTTCATGCGCGGCGAACAACAGGACAAAAAACGTGTATTTGCCGGAGTTCGCGCTCGCAAGGCCGGCACGGAAAAATGGTCGAACAGCGTATTTGCACTTTTGAACCCGGCCAATGACATGTCGGGTGTACTGGTATTGCAGGATCTCGAAGCTGATTGTGAATACGAATATCAAGCCGGCTGGTTAAGCCCGATGAATCCGGTGCATACCATCGACACGGTCATTGAGTTTCCATTGCAATGGCCGCGACAGCTCTACCGCTTTCGCACCCGCACCGCGAAAGCCAGCCAGCCTCGGGGCTTTGTCGTCGGTTCGTGCCGTTATCTGCGGATTACCGCTGGCGTCGCTTCCTTGCCGCAACTGGGCGACCGCATCTTTGGCTCGATCAATCGACTGGTCGAGAACAGTCATCTACCCGTCAGCGCGGTGATCATGACCGGAGATCAAGTGTATGTAGATGATTTGAATGTCATTGCTCCGGATCGCGAAGCCAAAGACATCCTGAAGAAATATCGAACGGCATTTTCGCAACCGAATATTCAGCGACTGATGTCCAATACATCGACTTACATGATGCTCGACGATCATGAAATAGAAGATAACTGGCCTGCCAATGCCACCGCAGCGGACGAGGACTTATATCGCAACGCCATGGCCGCTTATGAACTTTATCAAGCCAGCCACAGCCCGGTTTATGCATGTAATGAGAAGGGTCAGATAGACCGGGATACGTTGAAGCATTACTGGTATCAGTTTGGCGACAGCGATATCGCCTGGTTCGTCACCGACAGCCGCACCCGACGCAACTTGTCTGAGGATGACCGGCGCATTCTCGACATCGAGCAGGAACAGGCCCTGCTGCAATGGCTGATTCATAGCCCGGCACGGGTGAAATTCGTGGTGACCAGCGTGATGTTCTATCCCGATCGCAAGTTCAACGGTGACGATGCCTGGAAAGCTTTTCCCGAGCAGCGTCTGCGCCTGCTGGAAACCATCCGCACTCACCGGATCAAGAACGTGGTGTTCGTCTCCGGCGACGTCCATGGCTCGCTGACCAGTCGCTTGAGTCACAGCGAGGACACCGATTTCGAGGTGCACACCATCGTGTCCTCGCCGTTGCACAACAGCAAATTGCTGCCGTATGCCAAGGCCTCGACGTTCATCCTCGATCAACCGCTGGTGCGCACGGCAGCCGGGGATTATCGGCACGAGCTGACCAGTGCCGTGGTGAGTCAGGACAATTTTGCGCATGTGGTCGTTGAGGCTGATCAGATATTGGTCAATTACCATGACCGCGATGGCAAGAAGTTGCAGTCGATCAGTATGAAATTGCGTTGAGACACCAAGAGATCGCAGCCTTCGGCACCTCCTGTATGGCTACGTGGCGCCTGCAAGAGTTGTTCAAGGCTGCGATCTTCTGCTCATTTCAGTTGTGCACTGGAGAAATGTTCACTGCAGCCGACATATTCTTATAGCACTTGGCCTTCATCTCTCTTGTCAGTCGGTGCCGCAATGATGCAACCTTGCCGCAGCCAACAGACAAGAGGGCGAGAGCCCGGCGCATTCAGCATATTTCCAAGCGAGTTTCCTTCATGAAGAGCCAGCCCGATGCCGCCAGCCGTATGGCGGCCGAGGTAGTGACGCAGTTGCCTGTGCCCTCGCGGCTCGGCATGCTGCGTTTCGAGCGCTTGAATGAAGCCAGTTGGGCAATGCTGTTCCTCGATCCCAACTGCGAACGCCAGTTTGGCCAGCCGGCCGTCGAGCTCTGCGCGCTGGTCGGCTCGCCCTACGCCAGCCTGATGGAGCCCGAGGCGCGCTATCAACTGCACGATGCGATTCAGCAGCAGTTGAGCAAAAGCGCACATTACGTGGTGCGCTACACCCTGCACACCGCCGCCGGCGCGTTGAACATCCTCGAGCTCGGCGAAGCCTACAAACAGCACAACCGGCACTTGCTGCGCGGCTACCTGCTGGCGGTCGACGAGGTGTTCGACGAAGCCCAGGCGCTGCCTTCGGTGGATCTGGAAACCCAGAACTCGCGCCTGCAAATCGCCCTTGAGCTGAACCAGCGTGCCCAGCAGGAACAACTGCAGCATCTGGAGCGCGTGCGTGCCCAGCAGGATCTGATTCTGCTGCTCGCACGCCAGCGCTACAGCACGCACAACTCGCTGCAGGAAGCCGCCGAACTGATCACCCGCTGCGCCTGCGATATCTACGAGATCGACTGCGCCAGCCTGTGGAACCTCGAAGGCCAGCGCTTGCTGCCGATCTCCGCTTACCATCGCGCGACCCAGGAATACATCCTGCCGGAGCCGATCGATATCAGCGGCTTCCCCGACTACATGGAAGCCCTGCACAGCAGCCGCGCCATCGATGCCCATAACGCCATGCACGACCCGCGTACCCGCGAGATGGCCGAGGCGATGCGTCCGCGTGACGTCAACGCCATGCTCGATGCCAGCATTCGCGTCGACGGCCAGGTAGTCGGCGTGTTGTGCCTGGAACAGACCGGCGTCACCCGCGCCTGGCAGTCCGACGAAATCGCCTTTGCCGGCGAACTGGCCGACCAGTTCGCACAAGTGATCAACAACCACAACCGCCGCACTGCCACCAGCGCCCTGCACCTGTTTCAGCGCGCGGTCGAGCAAAGCGCCAACGCCTTCTTGCTGGTCAACTGCGACGGCGTGGTCGAGTACGTCAACCCGAGCTTCACTGCGATCACCCAGTACACAACCGAGGAGGTCCACGGTCAGCGCTTGTCGGAGTTGCCGGCGCTGGAAAATCTCAGCGAACTGCTGTTCGACGCACCTTCGGCGCTGGCCCAGAGCAACAGCTGGCAGGGCGAATTCAAGAGCCGACGCAAGAACCTCGAACCGTACTGGGGCCAGCTGTCGATCTCCAAGGTCTATGGCGATAACCGTGAGCTGACGCATTACATCGGCATCTACGAAGACATCACTCAGACCAAATTGGCCCAGCAACGCATCGAGCGCCTGGCCTACACCGACAACCTGACCAACCTCGGCAACCGTCCGGCATTCATCCGCAATCTCGATGAGCGCTTCGCCCGCGACAGCGATACGCCGATCAGCCTGTTGCTGGTGGACATCGACAACTTCAAGCGGATCAACGACAGCCTCGGTCACCAGACCGGCGACAAACTGTTGATCAGCCTCGCCCGGCGCTTGCGCAACAGCCTCAGCCCGAGTGGCAGTCTGGCGCGTTTTGCCAGTAACGAGTTCGCCGTGTTGCTCGACGACACCGATCTTGAGGCCGGGCAGCAGATCGCCAGTCAGTTGCTGATGACCCTCGACAAGCCGATGTTCGTCGACAACCAGCTTATCAGCGTCACCGGCTCCGTCGGTCTGGCCTGCGCGCCGCTGCACGGGCGCGATCCGCAAACCCTGATGCGCAACGCCGGTCTGGCACTGCACAAGGCCAAGGCCAACGGCAAACACCAGTTGCAGGTGTTCACTGAGGCGCTGAACGCCGAGGCCAGTTACAAACTGTTCGTCGAGAACAACCTGCGCCGCGCCCTGACGCAGAACGAGCTGGACGTGTTCTACCAGCCGAAACTGTGCCTGCGCAGCGGTCGTCTGCTGGGGATGGAAGCGCTGTTGCGCTGGAACCACCCGGAGCGCGGCATGATTCGCCCGGATCAGTTCATCAGCGTCGCCGAGGAAACCGGCCTGATCATTCCGATCGGCAAGTGGATCGCGCGTCAGGCGTGCCGCATGAGCAAATCCTTGACCGCTGCCGGCCTGGGCAATCTGCAGGTGGCAATCAATCTGTCACCGAAACAGTTCTCTGATCCGGATCTGGTCGCCTCGATCGCCAACATCCTCAGGGAAGAAGCGCTGCCGGCCAATCTGCTCGAACTCGAGCTGACCGAAGGCCTGCTGCTGGAAGCCACCGAAGACACGCATTTGCAACTCGACCAGCTCAAGCGCCTCGGCCTGACCCTGGCCATGGATGACTTCGGCACCGGTTATTCATCGTTGAGCTATCTGAAGAAATTCCCGATCGACATCATCAAGATCGATCGCAGCTTCATCCATGAAATCCCTGACAATCAGGACGACATGGAAATCACCTCCGCGGTGATTGCCATGGCCCATAACCTGAAACTCAAGGTGGTCGCCGAAGGCATCGAAACCGCCGAGCAACTGGCGTTCCTGCGCCGGCATCGTTGCGACGTCGGTCAGGGTTATCTGTTCGACCGACCGATTCCCGGTGACGAGTTGATCAAAGCCCTCAAGCGCTACCCGCGTGGGCCGCTGTGCCTCTAAAGCCTGCCTCTATGAAGATCCCTTGTGGGAGCGAGCCTGCTCGCGAAGGCGATAAAACCGTCGACATCTTCGTCGCCTGACACCCCGCTTTCGCGAGCAGGCTCGCTCCCACAGTTTTGATAGTGCGAATTCCGGCATCATTCGGCACACTGGCGGTCTGACTTTTTACCTCCAACCTGACTGAGAGGAACGCTCATGGTTCTGCGCTCGGAAATTCTTGTGAACAAAAACGTGCTTCCAACCAAAGAACAAGCCCTGCCCGGCCGCGAAACCGCGATGACCCTGCCGGAAAAACACTTCGTCTTCGAAGACACCCCGCTGCTCGGTCCATTCTTTCAGGACGTCGACTTTGCGATTTTCGGTCTGGGTTGCTTCTGGGGCGCGGAACGACGTTTCTGGCAGCGCGAAGGTGTGGTCAGCACCGTGGTCGGTTACGCCGGCGGTTTCACGCCAAATCCGACTTATGAAGAAGTCTGCTCGGGCCTGACCGGCCACGCCGAAGTGGTCTTGGTGGTGTATGACAAAGCCCGAGTCAGTTACGAAGAACTGCTGGCGATGTTCTGGGAACTGCACAACCCGACTCAGGGTATGCGTCAGGGCAACGACATCGGCACCCAGTACCGCTCGGTGATCTACGCGACCTCGCCTGAGCATCTGGACGCGGCGCTGAAGAGCAAGGCTGTGTATCAGGCGGAACTGTCGAAGGCGGGTCTGGGCGAAATCAGCACCGAGATCGAACAGGCGCCGACCGTGTACTTCGCCGAGACGTATCACCAGCAATATCTGGCGAAGAACCCTGAGGGTTATTGCGGGATTGGGGGCACCGGCGTGTGCATGCCTGCGAGCCTGGCGGGCAACTAACCCCACCGACCGATCGTTCCCACGCTCTGCGTGGGAATGCCTCAATGGACGCTCTGCGTCCGCTGTTGGGACGCGGAGCGTCCCGGGCTGCATTCCCACGCGGAGCGTGGGAACGATAAGTCAGTGATCAGCTCTCGGCAATCAACCAATCCATCTGCCAGCCACCTTGGGTCTGCCCCAGCTTCTTCGACAACCACGGCAGCAGCTCACGCAATTCTTCTTCCAGCCCCCACGGCGGATTGGCGATCGCCAGCCCGGAACCGTTCAGGCTGTTCGGCGTGTCCAGTGGATGCACCAGCAGCTCCACACGCAGCAACTTCGGCGCACCCGTGCCCGCCAGGTCTTGATAGAAACGCCGCAATGCACGCTGATCCTTCACCGGATACCAGATCGCTGCCACGGTCTGGCGCATGCGGCCGATGGCCTCTTTCATCGACGCCGCGCAACGCTGCATCTCGTCCAGTTGCTCGAACGGCGGATCGATCAGCATCACCGCACGCTTCTCCTGCACCGGCAACATCGCCCGCGCCACGTGCCAGCCCTCGCCCAGATGCACTTTCACTCGACGATCGCCGGCCATGTTGTCCTTGAGCAACACGCCATCTTCGGGATGCTTCTCGTTGAGCATCACCCGATCCTGCGGCCGCGTCAGACGCCGTGCCAGCTCCGGCGAACCCGGGTAATAGCGCAACTGGCCATCCGGGTTCATCTCGTGCAGCACCTTCATGTAATCGGCGGTCAGCGCCGGCAGGTCCGGCTGATCCCACAACCGCGCAATGCCTTCCAGGTACTCGCCGGTGCGATTGGCCTGATCGCCCTGCAAGTCATACAGACCGATGCCGGCGTGCGTGTCGAGATAGGCAAACGGCTGCTCCTTGCGCGACATCAGAGCGATGAGGCGGGTCAAGGTCAGGTGTTTGAACACATCGGCGTGATTGCCGGCATGGAAGGCGTGACGATAATTCATGGCTGCTCCTGCGAGGGCCGCAAAGTTTACCTTTTACCGGTCGGCAAGTCAGGGGTTCGCAGCCGAGTGGACAAACGCCTTTCCCTCACCCTAACCCTCTCCCGAAGGGAGAGGGGACTTACGGTGGCGATCTTGCGAGTTACATCGACCTGAATGATCGACGTGATCTCAGGCTTGGCCAAACGAAGTTCACCGCTGAAGTCGCAGGTCGGCGTACAACACCAAGACAACTCGGTCAGTCCCCTCTCCCTCTGGGAGAGGGCTAGGGTGAGGGGCTTTGCTTTTATGGCGTTAAACTGGCTAACCATCAACGACAGGAAGTCAAAAATTCATGCGATATCTGATCATCTGTTTACTCGGCCTTCTTAGTCCATACCTCGCCCTTGCCGACGAAACCCACATTGAACAGGCACGCCAGACACTAAAGAACTACGGGCTGAGCCAACTGCATCCCGGCGCCATTCAATGAGCAATCAGCCCAGAGAAAAGACATTGCACTATCCGCCAATGCCTACTCATCCATGGGCAACGGCCTGCATTCCATCCAGCATAATGAAGACACGCTGCAAGTGCTGCACGATCGTTATAAAACAACCAGAAACTATGTGTATGCGGCATCTGAGCAGACACCGTCGATCAGCAAACACTCGAAAAGCCATTTCGTTTTTTATGGGTGCCTGGAGGTCTCAAGTCAGAGGCTTTCGACAGTTTTATCAAGACCCAGGATCGGCACATCGCAGACTGACTGCTGAACCCTAAACGTCAAAAGATCGCAGCCTTCGGCAGCTACTACAGATGATCCCGTGTAGGAGCTGACGAAGGCTGCGATCTTTTGATTTTGCTTCTGAACAGTTCAGGCAGGCATGGCGCCCAGACGTCGCCCGATGACGTCGAGCAAGGGGATGGCGCAGAATTTGGCGAAGTCGCTGAGGATCATCGAGTCACCTTGATCGAACGGCGCATGCATATATTCTCCAGCACCAGGAGCACGGCGCAAAGTGGGGGGTAGTTGAAGGCCATATCAGGAAATCGGAGATGAGGAATTTTACGGAGCTGCACAAAGGTCGAATTTGGATAGACGGTAGTATTTAATGCAATTACCTGTCAGATCTGACAGTGGCGTTATCGGTAGCTACTGATCCATAGTCTGAACGACGCGAAAATCAATCGATCGCCCTGATTCTAGACTACGACTGGAAGGAGATTGGAAATGGCAAAAATTACTGTAAATACATCGGGCAATGGCACCGTGATTAGCGCCTATACCAGTGGTGCAGGCGGGCCGTACCCAACATACTCAATAACGGTGAAACCCGATGACAACAGTGGAGACCTGAGCGTAAGCACTCCGGGCGATCCCCGCCTGAAAGTTGGTGACAAGGTCAGCTTTACCATTAGCGACGGCGCTGCTGGCAGACTTCTGGGAAATGTGACAAAGATATAAAAAAAGTAACCCTGATAAAAAATTCTGTTTACCGCTTCAATAAGGTTGGCTTCGCAGCCTAAAACAACGCCGTGACTTGCTCTTCAACGACAAAAGATCGCAGTCTTCGGCAGCCCCTACATGGGATAGGCGTCCACTCTGCCGAAGGCTGCGATCTTCTGATCTTCAGGCGGGCATGCTGCGCAAGCGTCTGCCGATGACATCGAGCACATCACAGCCATCCCGCAATGGGATGGCGCACAGCAGGGCGAAGTCGCTGAGGATCACGGAGTCGCATTCGATCGAGCCGCGCATGCACATGTTTTCCAAGACCTGGACCACGGCGCGGATGCGATAGTTGGCGGCATCCATGAGGATGTCGAGGGGCACATGGGTGTCGACGAACAGGCTGGGCATGTCGCTGCAATTGCCGGTGAGGGCCATGAAGCGGTTGTCGGGGTGAGGGGTGATTTTTTCGTAGGGTGAATCAGTATGCATATTGGTCATTTTCCGGGTCCCATGATTGATAAACGTGAGCCGCCATCACACCTTCCTACGGGTTAGGGTGGCAGCTGTGCGCGGGAGTAGGAACCGAGCAATCATGGACCTCGGCCACGCCGAAGCGTGCCCCACGCACAGCCGCCGCGAACGATCTTACGGACTTGAACCAAGTGCCGCAAAAAGCCAACGAACTGTAACGTCATGAATGCGGGAATCCTTCATCCTGCCAACGCTCTCGCGGCGACAACGAAAAGACTATCCCTGCAACCCACCGCGCACCAGTTCATGAAAGCCGCCGCGATTCGAAGGAAACGTCCGAAGCGTTTGCCCCGAAATTTCACTCTGCCTCTGCCAGCAAAAACTCCAGAAGGGACGATCGTGACGAATCTTCCGACATCGATAATTTGAAAAACTGCCCGACCTTGCAGCGCAAAACAGCCTCGGGAAACGCCTCGAACACGGCCGGTTGCTCCTCGCTCAGCCATTGCAAAGCATTGGCGATGCGTACGCTTGCATCTGTCTGCGCCAAGAGCGATTGCGGCACGCTCCACCACGGAAAGACCCGCCCCGAAACCAGCGCACGGCCCGCGATTTCGATGGCTTGGCCATTGATCAAGGCTCGTGAAACGACTGGCAGCAATTGCGCGGAATTGACCTCCTCAGAGTGCAAAAGAGGCAGCAGAAACCGACCATCCCAAAAGCGGAAAAACACGGTTTTACCGTCCGGCATCAGCACTTGAGTGAGGCTGCGGAAATGTTCGACCAGCACGTCAAGATCCGCCGAAGACACCGCCAACCATCCCCAATCCCGGGATTCTGTTTCCGCCACCCAACGTAAAAACTCACTGTCTGCAGCGACAATTCCCACGTAGGGCATCACCGCGTCCCACTCGGCATAAATGGTTTCGGCCCAGACCGGATTCGCCGTGCCCTGCCAGGCTTTGAAGGCATCGGCGTCGCTGGCGCGGCTGAAAATGGCGAACAATTTTTCCGACGCATGCAGCGGCTGCCGCGCCAGCCATTGTTCAGGCGTCAATTCCTCACGCGGCACAAACACCATCCTTACAACGCTCACACTCCTCGCAGAATGGCGCATCACCTTTGAGACTCATGATCTGTGCGGCGGTGAGAATCGCCGCCGGCGCAGCGGCCAGTTTCTCCGGCAATCCCGGCACCACCGGCGCAGCGCTGGTCGCCGCCATCGGCGCGCCACCCACAACAATCGGCACGCTGCTGAAAATTCCGCCGGGGCCGATGTTGATCCACTGTCCGCCGGCCTGAATCGTCGCGCTCGCGCCGCCATCAATGACCACTTGCTGGCCTGCGCTGATATGGATCTGCGCCGAGGCGCTGGTGGCCTGGCTGTTCACCCGCACCTGCCGGTCGCCGAGCACGGACAAATGATCATCCTGCCTGACTTCGGTCTGGCGCTGGCCGTGGGTGATGCGTTGCTCGTCGGCCTTGAGTTCATGGCGGGCGGTGCCGGTGACCACCACACTGCGCTGATTATCGACCTGCAGCTGCTGGTCGTTGAGCACATGCTGGGTCCAGTTGCGCTGGGCACGCAGGTAGATTTCCTCGGCGCCTTTTTTGTCTTCGATGCGCAGTTCGTTATAACCGCCACCGCCAGGGCTGCTCTGGCTGCGGAAGATACTGCGGGTCTTGTCTGCCGGCAGATCCAGCGGCACCGGGGTCGCCGCATTCGGCAGGCAACCCATGACCAGCGGCTTGTCGGCATCGCCATCAATGAAGCCGACCAAAACTTCCATGCCGACGCGCGGAATCAACACGCTGCCGTAGTGATCGTGAGCCCAACCGGTCGCAACGCGCAGCCAGCAACTGGAGTGCTCATTGAGTTCGCCATCGCGGTCCCAGGCCAGTTGCACTTTGACCCGGCCGTATTCATCGCAATGGATCTCAAGGTCTTTCGGGCCGGTGACCACGGCAGGTTGGTAGCCCGACATGCGCGGTTTTTCCGGGCACAGCGCCGGACGAAAGACCACGTCCCACGGCGTGGCGACGAAAGTATTGCGGTAGCCCTGGAAGGATTCGCCATCGCTGGTCACCGATTCCTCAAGCACCTGCGGCTGACGGCCGCGATGCTCGACACAGGTGAGCAACCACAGATCATTCCAGTCGCTGCGCGGATGCCCGGTGAGTTGCAGGAAATGGCCGCAGACCAATGAAGACTCGTCGCTGCTGCCCTCGGCCTGACGGTAATCGGCGACGTGCCGTTCCAGCGCACGGCGCGTCAGGTGTCTGCCGGTTTCGCGATCGTTGAATTGGCCGGGGAAGTGGTAGTCCTCCAGCACTGGACGTTGTTCGCCGTCACTGCGACTTTCCAGCGACAGGCGTGGTTTTTCGAAGTTGTAGTCGCGCCGGGTGACGACGCTGGTGCGGGTTTCCACGCGCACATTGAAACGCTGAATCGCCGGCGCGCCCGCCGACATGCCGCTGCCCGGCAGATACAGCGTCGGCTCGGGCAGCTTGGGGAACACGGTCTGGTCGTCGCCGAATACCAGCAAATGGCCTTCGGGGCTGTGTTGAAAGTGGTAATGAATGCCGACTTCGGCACACAGACGCTGGATGAAGGCCAGATCGCTTTCGGCGTATTGCACGCAGTATTCGCGCTCCGGGTATTCGCTGCCCAGGCGAAATTCAAAGGCATCGCGCAGGATCGAATGATCCTTGAGGATCTGCGTGACTATCTGCGGCACGCTCTGATGCTGAAAAATCCGCTGGTTGATGCGATGCCCCAGATACGTCAGACGCGGGACAAGGCTGAGGTGATAGCGTGTCAGACGTTTCCCGGAATCGCCCTGCCCGACCTGATAAATCTGACCATGAATACCGCAACCCTGAGCATCGAAACTCAGAAACGCCTGACCATGCAGCAGGCTTTCCAGATCCAGGTCCGGCCGCTCGCTGACCAGTTCCAGCTCGAAGCGAAAGGGTTGGCTGATGGCTTCCCTGCCCGTGAACTCAAGGACCTTGAGGTCATGCTGGGCGCCTTCGAGGGTCAACGTGAAACGCGGTTGATTGGCAGGCGCGAACATCCGATGTCTCTCTGCAGTGTGAGGGCGGGCGATTCTGCATGAGGGGCAAGGGGTGATGAGCAGGTGACGGGAAATTCAGATTTGCCCTACGTGGTTTGCTGAAAGGACCTTGTTAATTCGGCCGTTCGACTACAGACAATTCAATCAAACCTGCCACCCACCCTGTGGGAGCGAGCCTGCTCGCGAAAGCGGCATGTCAGTCGATACATTCATTGAATGATCAATCGCATTCGCGAGCAGGCTCGCTCCCACAATGGATTTCCACAGGATTCGAGAAATCACAGGCCATAAAAAACGGCCCGCCTCCGGTAGGAAGCGGGCCGTTTTCATGTGAGCCGAAGCTCAGTCCATCACTTGTTCAGATGGAAGTCTTTTTCCGCTGCCTCGAAACGCTCAACCATGCCGCGAGTCGGTTCACCCGCCTTGCTGACAAAGTAGATGGCCAGGCTGGCGAAGATGAAGCCAGGAATGATTTCGTACAGACCCAGCAGTTCGAAATGCTTCCAGACCACCACGGTGATCGCGCCGACCAGAATGCCGGCCAGGGCGCCGTTGCGGGTCATGTCTTTCCAGACGACCGAGATCAGCACCACCGGACCGAACGCAGCACCGAAACCGGCCCAGGCGTAGGACACCAGACCCAGTACGCGGTTTTCCGGGTTGGCAGCCATCGCGATGGCAATCAAGGCTACCAGCAGCACCATGGCACGACCGACCCAGACCAGCTCAAGCTGGGAGGCGGACTTGCGCAGAAAGGTCTTGTAGAAGTCTTCGGTCAGGGCGCTTGAGCACACCAGCAACTGGCAGCTCAGGGTGCTCATTACCGCAGCCAGAATGGCCGACAGCAGCACACCGGCAACCCATGGGTTGAAGAGGATTTTCGCCAGTTCGATGAACACGCGCTCCGGGTTCTCGGTGACCGGACCGGCCACTTCCGGGTGCGCCGAGAAGTAAGCGATACCGAAGAAGCCCACCGCCACGGTGCCGCCCAGGCAGAGGATCATCCAGGCCATGGAAATGCGACGCGCCTTGGCGATCGACTTCACCGAATCCGCCGCCATGAAACGCGCGAGGATGTGCGGCTGGCCGAAGTAGCCCAGACCCCAACCCATCAGCGAGATGATGCCGATGAAGGTGGTGCCTTTGAGCATGTCGAAGTTGCTCGGATCCTGCGCTTCGATGGCCAGGAACGTGGTATCGACGCCGCCGGTGGCCAGCAGGACGATGATCGGCGTAAGGATCAGCGCGAAGATCATCAGGGTCGCTTGTACGGTGTCGGTCCAGCTCACCGCGAGAAAACCGCCGACGAAGGTGTAAGCAATGGTCGCCGCAGCACCGGCCCACAGCGCCGTCTCGTAGGACATGCCAAAGGTGCTTTCGAACAGACGCGCACCGGCGACGATGCCGGAGGCGCAGTAGATGGTGAAGAACACCAGAATCACCACCGCCGAGATAATCCGCAGCAAGCCGCTTTTATCTTCGAAACGGCTGGAGAAGTAGTCCGGCAGAGTCAGTGCATCGCCGTTGTGCTCGGTCTGCACCCGCAGACGGCCGGCGACGAACAGCCAGTTCAGGTAGGCACCGACGATCAGGCCGATGGCGATCCAGCTTTCGGACAGACCGGACATGTAGATGGCGCCCGGCAGGCCCATCAGCAACCAGCCGCTCATGTCGGAGGCACCGGCAGACAGCGCGGTGACGACGCTGCCGAGGCTGCGACCGCCGAGAATATAGTCGGAAAGGTTATTCGTGGAGCGATAGGCCATGAAGCCGATCAGCACCATTGCTGCGATGTAGATCACGAACGTGATCAGGGTTGGATTGCTTACGCTCATTGAGTTACGCCCTGGCTTTGTTTTTATGTAGCGGCGGTAGTGAACCGCTCGCAAACGACGACGTTTGGCAGACGATCCGGGATCCCGCGCATTTAAGACTGATGTTTCCCCAGGAAAGCCATCAGCCGGTACACCGGGTTATTCCCGGTTGCACCTTGGCGGCGAATGCTATGCAACAAAGCAAATAAGGTGCAACCAGTTTCGCGAGAATTAGTTGCACCCAGTCGGATTAATCGACGATCACCCCGTTTTTGCTCCCTTTTGTGGCAGTCATGCCTCTTTGCTAGAAGTAAAAGCACCAAGCAGGAGCAGCACTTTCGTACCAGAAATTATTTCCTGACGAGCTGCGTATTATTCCGGCAAAAAAAGGGTTGCACCCGGTTGCACCTCATTCAGCGCACGGCTAATCTTGCGGCCAGCTGATGCCACGCAACTGTGGCAACCATGAGGATAAAAATATGGCTACCACCACCCTTGGGGTCAAACTCGATGACCCGACCCGCGAGCGCCTGAAGGCTGCCGCAACCTCGATTGATCGCACGCCGCACTGGCTGATCAAGCAGGCAATTTTCAATTACCTGGAAAAACTCGAGGGTGGTGCAACCCTGACCGAGTTGAACGGTTTGACCGCCAAAGACGCCGATGACGCAGGCGAAGTGCAGACCGATCACGCTCACCAATGCTTCCTCGAATTCGCTGAAAGCATCCTCCCGCAATCGGTGCTGCGCGCTTCGATCACCGCTGCTTACCGCCGCCCTGAGCCGGAAGTGGTGCCAATGCTGATCGAGCAGGCACGCCTGCCGGCACCGATGGCCGAAGCCACCAACAAGCTCGCGGCGACCATCGCCGAAAAACTGCGTAACCAGAAAAGTGCCGGCGGTCGTGCCGGTATTGTTCAGGGTCTGTTGCAGGAATTCTCCTTGTCGTCCCAGGAAGGCGTGGCGCTGATGTGCCTGGCCGAAGCGCTGCTGCGCATCCCGGACAAAGGCACCCGCGATGCGCTGATCCGCGACAAGATCAGCACCGGCAACTGGCATCCGCACCTGGGCAACAGCCCTTCGCTGTTCGTCAACGCTGCGACCTGGGGTCTGCTGCTGACTGGCAAACTGGTCTCCACCCACAACGAAGCCGGCCTGACCTCGTCGCTGAGCCGCATCATCGGCAAGAGCGGCGAGCCGATGATCCGCAAGGGCGTCGACATGGCCATGCGCCTGATGGGCGAGCAGTTCGTTACCGGCGAAACCATCGCCGAAGCACTGGCCAATGCGAGCAAGTTCGAAGCCAAAGGCTTCCGCTATTCCTACGACATGCTCGGTGAAGCGGCACTCACCGAAGTCGACGCACAGAAATACCTGGCCTCGTACGAACAAGCGATCCACTCGATCGGCAAAGCGTCCCACGGCCGTGGGATTTATGAAGGCCCGGGCATTTCCATCAAGCTCTCGGCGCTGCACCCGCGTTACAGCCGTGCGCAGTACGAGCGTGTGATGGACGAGCTGTATCCGCGTCTGCTGTCGCTGACCCTGCTGGCCAAGCAATACGACATCGGCCTGAACATCGACGCCGAAGAAGCCGACCGCCTCGAGCTGTCGCTGGATCTGCTCGAACGTCTGTGCTTCGAGCCGCAGCTGACTGGCTGGAACGGCATCGGTTTCGTCATCCAGGCTTACCAGAAGCGTTGCCCGTACGTGATCGACTACGTGATCGATCTGGCCCGCCGCAGCCGCCATCGCCTGATGATCCGCCTGGTGAAAGGCGCGTACTGGGACAGCGAAATCAAACGTGCTCAGGTCGAGGGTCTGGAAGGCTATCCGGTCTACACCCGCAAGGTGTACACCGACGTTTCCTACATCGCTTGCGCGCGCAAACTGCTGTCGGTGCCGGAAGTCATCTACCCACAATTCGCTACGCACAACGCCCATACCCTGTCGGCGATCTACCATATCGCCGGTCAGAACTATTACCCGGGCCAGTACGAGTTCCAGTGCCTGCACGGCATGGGTGAACCGCTCTACGAACAAGTTGTAGGCAAGGTTGCCGAAGGCAAGCTGAACCGTCCGTGCCGTGTGTACGCACCGGTCGGCACCCACGAAACCCTGCTGGCGTACCTGGTGCGTCGTCTGCTGGAAAACGGCGCCAACACCTCGTTCGTCAACCGCATCGCCGACCAGTCGATTTCGATCCAGGAACTGGTGGCCGATCCGGTGGCGCAGATCGAGCAGATGGCCACCGTGGAAGGTGGTTTCGGCCTGCCGCACCCGCGCATTCCGCTGCCGCGTGACCTGTACGGTGCCGAGCGCGCCAACTCGAGCGGCATCGACATGGCCAACGAACATCGTCTGGCCTCGCTGTCCTGCGCCCTGCTCGCCACCGCGCACAACGACTGGAAAGCCGCGCCGATGCTCGGTTGCGCGTCCAGCAACGAAACGCCGGTCGCCGTGCTGAACCCGTCCGATCACCGCGATGTGGTCGGTCATGTTCAAGAAGCTACCGTTGAAGATGTCGACAGCGCCATTCAATGCGCGCTGAACGCCGCGCCGATCTGGCAGGCCACCCCGCCGGCCGAACGTGCGGCGATCCTGGAACGTGCCGCTGACCTGATGGAAGGCGAGATCCAGCCGCTGATGGGCCTGCTGGCTCGCGAAGCCGGCAAGACCTACGCCAACGCCATCGCCGAAGTCCGCGAAGCCGTCGACTTCCTGCGTTATTACGCGGTGCAGGCGCGCAACGATTTCAGCAACGACGCCCACCGCCCACTGGGCCCGGTGGTGTGCATCAGCCCGTGGAACTTCCCGCTGGCAATCTTCAGCGGCCAGGTCGCTGCGGCATTGGCTGCCGGTAATCCGGTACTGGCCAAACCGGCCGAGCAGACTCCGCTGGTAGCGGCTCAGGCTGTGCGCCTGATGCTCGAAGCCGGCATCCCGGAAGGCGTGCTGCAACTGCTGCCGGGGCGCGGTGAAACCGTCGGCGCCGGTCTGGTCGGTGACGAGCGCGTCAAAGGCGTGATGTTCACCGGTTCCACCGAAGTCGCGCGCTTGCTGCAACGCAACATCGCTGGCCGTCTCGACAGCCAGGGCCGTCCGATTCCGCTGATCGCCGAAACCGGTGGCCAGAACGCGATGATCGTCGATTCCTCGGCTTTGACTGAACAAGTCGTGATCGACGTAGTGTCGTCGGCCTTCGACAGCGCCGGTCAGCGCTGCTCGGCGTTGCGCGTGCTGTGCCTGCAGGAAGATTCCGCCGATCGCGTCATCGAAATGCTCAAGGGTGCCATGGCCGAAAGCCATCTCGGCAACCCCGAGCGTCTGTCCGTGGACATCGGTCCGGTGATCGACGCCGAAGCCAAGGCCGGCATCGACAAGCACATCCAGGGCATGCGCGACAAAGGTCGCAATGTTTACCAGGTTGCGATTGCCGACAGCGAAGAGATCAAGCGCGGCACCTTCGTCATGCCGACCCTGATCGAGCTGGAAAGCTTCGACGAACTGCAACGCGAGATCTTCGGCCCGGTACTGCACGTGGTGCGCTACAAGCGCAAAGAGCTGGATCAACTGATCGGTCAGATCAACGCCTCCGGTTACGGCCTGACGCTGGGCGTGCACACGCGCATCGACGAGACCATCGCCAAGGTGATCGACAACGTCAACGCCGGTAACGTCTACGTCAACCGCAACATCGTCGGTGCCGTGGTCGGCGTGCAGCCATTCGGCGGCGAAGGCTTGTCGGGTACTGGCCCGAAAGCCGGCGGCCCGCTGTATCTGTACCGTTTGCTGTCGACGCGTCCTAGCGACGCCATCGAGCAATCCTTCGCTCGCGGTGACGCCATCGTCGCCCCGGACGTGCGCTTGCGCGATGCCATGAGCCAATCGTTGAACGCTCTGAAAGCCTGGGCCGACAACAACAAGTTCGCCGATCTGAGCACCCTGTGCGTGCAATACGCAGCACAATCGCAGAGCGGCATCACCCGCGTGCTGGCTGGCCCGACCGGCGAGAAAAACAGCTACGCCATCCTGCCGCGCGAGCACGTGCTGTGCCTGGCGGAAGTTGAAGGTGATCTGCTGACGCAACTGGCGGCGGTGCTGGCAGTGGGCGGTTCGGCGGTGTGGCCGGAAACCGAGCTGACCAAGGCGTTGCTCGCCCGTCTGCCGAAGGAAGTCCAGGCGCGGATCAAACGCGTTGCCGACTGGAACAAGGACGAAGTGGTCTTCGATGCAGTGCTGCATCACGGCCACTCCGACCAGTTGCGCGGCGTCTGCCAGCAGATCGCCCAGCGTGGCGGCGCGATCGTTGGCGTTCAGGGACTGTCCCAGGGCGAGACCAACATTGCCCTGGAGCGCCTGGTGATCGAGCGGGCATTGAGCGTTAACACGGCTGCTGCTGGAGGCAATGCCAGTCTGATGACGATCGGTTAAACCGCTGTAAGTCCAGGCGACTGCAATGGTTGCCTGGTAAGCAATACCCTCCGGCAGCGAGCCTGCTCGCGAAGACGGCGTTTCAGTCGACATCAATGTTGCCTGAACCACCGCTTTCGCGAGCAGGCTCGCTTCCACAGAAGATCAAAAGATCGCAGCCTTCGGCAGCTCCTACAGGGAAACGCATTCCAAATGTAGGAGCTGCCGAAGGCTGCGATCTTTTGCTTCTGCATCACTCTCATCAATCATCCTATCCAGCCTCTATTCCACCGCCTTAGACTCGGCCCAACCCCAATTTCCAGGTAGGCCGCCATGTCCGAGACGCTGCTCAGTTCCCGCAATCTGGCTTTCGAGCTGTACGAAGTCCTCGATGCCGAGGGCCTGACCCGGCGTGAGCGCTTTGCCGAGCACAATCGCGAGACCTTCGACGCCGCCATCGGCACCGCGCGCAATATCGCCGAGAAGTATTTCGCCCCGCACAACCGCAAGGGCGACGAGAACGAGCCGCGCTACGAGGATGGTAAGGCGATCCTGATTCCTGAAGTGAAACCGGCGGTGGATGCCTTCCTTGAGGCCGGATTCCTTAACGCAGCGCGCAGTTTCGAGGCCGGCGGTATGCAATTGCCGACCCTGCTGTCGCAAGCCTGCTTCGCGCATTTCCAGTCCGCCAATGCAGCTTCGACGTCCTACCCGTTCCTGACCATGGGCGCGGCCAACCTGATCGAGAGCTTTGGCAGCGAAGAGCAGAAACAGCGCTTCCTGCAACCGATGATCGACGGACGTTTCTTCGGCACCATGGCCCTGACCGAGCCCCATGCCGGTTCATCGCTGTCGGACATTCGTTCCCGCGCCGAGCCTGCGTCCGACGGCACCTATCGCCTGAAGGGTAACAAGATCTTCATTTCCGGCGGCGATCATCCGCTGTCGGAAAACATCGTGCACATGGTCCTGGCCAAACTGCCGGACGCACCGCCGGGGGTGAAAGGTATTTCGCTGTTTATCGTGCCGAAGTTTCTGGTCAACGACGACGGCAGCCTCGGCCAGCGCAACGACGTGCTGCTCGCCGGCCTGTTCCACAAGATGGGCTGGCGCGGCACCACATCGACGGCGCTGAACTTCGGCGATAACGGCGAGTGTGTCGGCTATCTGGTGGGCAAACCGCACCATGGTTTGAGCTACATGTTCCAGATGATGAACGAAGCGCGGATCGGCGTCGGCATGGGCGCGGTCATGCTCGGTTATGCCGGTTACCTGTATTCACTGGAATATGCGCGTGAGCGGCCGCAGGGTCGGGTGCCGGACAGCAAGGATCCGACCACGGCGCCGGTGGCGATCATTCAGCACGCGGACGTCAGACGCATGCTGCTGACGCAGAAATCCTACGTCGAAGGGGCATTTGACCTCGGCCTGTATGCCGCGCGGTTGTTCGATGACACCACCACGCTGGAAACCGAAGCCGAACGCAAACAGGCTCATGAACTGTTGGACTTGCTGACACCGATCGTCAAATCCTGGCCTTCGGAGTTTTGCCTGAAGGCCAACGAACTGGCGATCCAGATTCTTGGCGGCCACGGCTACACCCGTGAGTACCCGGTGGAGCAGTACTATCGCGACAACCGCTTGAATCCGATCCACGAAGGCACCCACGGCATCCAGTCGCTGGATTTGCTCGGGCGCAAACTGGCGCAGAACGGTGGCGCCGGTCTCAAGCAGCTGATTCGATTGATCGCCAACACGGCCGAACGTGCCACTGAATACGATTCGTTGACCACCCTGCGCGAACCGCTGGAAAAACTCGTTGCCCGCCTGCAAACCGTGACCATCGGCCTGCTCACCGATCTGGCCCAAGGCAAGGTCAACAGCAGCCTGGCGAACTCGGCGCTGTACCTGAAAGTGTTCGGCCACGCAGTGATCGGCTGGCGCTGGCTGGAGCAGGCGATCCGCGCCGAGGAAGGCCTGGCCAAAGGAAATGCGGCGGATGTCGACTTCTATAAGGGCAAGTTGCAGGCGGCGCGGTATTTCCTGACATGGGAAGTGCCGGGTTGCCAGCATGAGCTGGACTTGCTGGAGGCGCGGGATGATACGTGTCTGGGGATGCGGGATGCGTGGTTCTGAAACGCTACCCTCACCCCAGCCCTCTCCCGGAGGGAGAGGGGGCCGAATGGGGAATATTCAAGAAGTACGCCGACCTGAAAGGGACTTGCCGGATCCATGATCGACTGGTGTTTTCAGGTCGACGTATAGCGATAGACGCCTCGGTCAGTCCCCTCTCCCTCCGGGAGAGGGCTAGGGTGAGGGGCTTTTCAGGTCTGATACTCAACTCAGTTTGAACCCACCCATCTGCCGCGCCAGATCATCCGCCAGCCGCTGCAACATCTGACAATCCTCACGACACGCACGAACCTCCCCCGCCGTCGCCCGCGCCAGATCGGAAATCCCCTGCACGTTGCGGTTGATCTCTTCGGTCACCGCCGACTGCTCTTCGGTTGCCGTCGCCACCTGATGGTTCATATCGCTGATGCGCTCGACCTGACCGGTGATCGCCGTCAGCGACGCGCCGGTACGCTGGCTCGATTCAACCCCGGTGCCGGTCGCGGCCTGGCCGGTGCGCATCGATGACACGGCGTTTTCCGCGCCTTGCTTGAGGCTGCCAATCATCAGTTGAATTTCGTCGGTCGAGGCCTGGGTCCTGCGCGCGAGGGTGCGCACTTCATCGGCGACCACCGCGAAGCCGCGGCCCATGTCGCCAGCGCGGGCGGCTTCGATGGCGGCGTTGAGTGCGAGCAGATTGGTCTGTTCGGAAACGCCACGAATCACCGCCAGCACCGAATCGATCGACGCCACTTGCTGCGCCAGCTCACCCACCGCCCCTGCCGCCACGCCGATCTCATCGGACATGCTTTCGATATGACGGATCGAGCCACCGACCACTTCCCGTGCCTGCAACGCCTCATCGCGCGCGGTTTGCGAGGCAAGCGCGGCGTTGCCAGCGTTCTGCGCGATTTCCTGCACGGTCAGGCCCATTTCGTGGACGGCGGTGGCAACCATGTCGGTCATTTCCTGCTGCCGGCCCGAACGCTCGGCGGTGTTGTCCACCACCTTCGCCACTTGCCCCACGGCCGTGCGCAGGCGCTCGCTGGTGGTCAGCACTTCGCCGATCATCGCGCGCTGGCTGTCGAGGAAACGATTGAAGCCGCGCGCCAGGTCACCCAGCTCATCGGCACGGCTGGAATCTAACCGATGGGTCAAATCTCCACCACCGCTACCGATGGCCACCAGCGCCCGTGTTACTTGTCGAATCGGTCGCACCAGCCCCTGCGCCAGCCACACCACCAACGCCAGGCAGACCAGCGCCACCACCAGACCGATGCCGCCACTCATCCACATCGCTTTCCGTGCTTCGGCGTAGATCTGCGACTGCGGCACTTCGGCCACCAGGGTCCAGCCGAGATCGCGCAGCGGCAGGCTGAAGGCGAGGAAGTCTTCACCGTCGCGCTGGAAGCTGCTGTTCACTGCGGATTTGTGCCCCATCAGCGCTTGCGCCGCGTTGGCGCCGATCTGCTCGGTCAAGGTGCGTTTGCCGCTGAACTGCGCTTCAGGATGGACCTGAATCAAACCATCGGAACGCACGAGATAGACCTTGCCGCGCTCGCCGAAACTGAAGTTGTGGATCAGCTCAGACAGCTCTTTCATGCTCAGCCCCAACCCGGCGACACCGACGACTTTGCCGGCCTGCTCGACCTTCAGATCGATGAACAGGGCCAGCTCGCCAGTGGCGCCGTCGTTGTCGATATTGAGGGTGCGCGGCTGATTGCTGTCGAGAAAGGAATAGAACCAGGCGTCGGCCGGTTTCGCGCGACTGAGGGTGCGATCGAGGCCTTTTTCGGTGATGTAGTGGTTGGATTCGGTGCCGATGATCAGCGCGGTGAAGGCCTTGTGTTCGGCGCGGATGCCTTCCAGATACTGCGCAAAGAGCGCGGTTTTGCTGCTGTCCTCGCCTGTCGCCAGCCAGTCACGCACCATGGTGTTGCTGGCGATGTCCTTGGCGGCGGTGAGCGGTTGCACGAGGATGCGTTCGATATCGTTGCGCGTCGCTTCAATGCTCGACGGCAGCGCTTGTTCGACCAGATAGCTCTGGGCGAGGCGGTTGACCACCAGGGTATAAATGCCAACCACGATCACGATGCTGATCAGCAGGGCCGTGCCCATGCCGAGAATCAACTGCCACTGAATACTGCGTCGCCACCACTGCATGGAGCACCCCCGAAGAATAAGAGCCTGAACCACTGCAACAGCCGTGCCGATTGTATACAAAGAGCATCAGAATAAAACACAACCTTCGGTACAGCCGTATCCTTACAAGCAAGAAGCTGGCCGTTATATCGAGGGATTCACTGTCAAGTCTGACAGGTTACAACTTGCATCGGGTGACTTAGATTCGCGGTTTCACGTCTGTGACAAGCATCCGCGTCGCAGATCCAAGCCGTCCATCGCAGGAGAAAGAACATGACTGACACCGGTCCACGAGAGAATTTTGTTCAGGCAATGGCTGACAACGATACGTTTGTTAAATCGGCGCTCATTGGCGACTTTGTCGGGAGCTCGACTTCTCAATCGATGATTATTCGCAGGCACTTCACCGAGGTCATGGTTTTCCCGGTAATCCATTACAAAATTACGATCACCACCCTCGCAGGCACGACGTACAGCACAGTTCAGCCAATTCCGTCGGCAGAATATATCTACCTGCTTTCCAAGGGTGATGAAGTGACGATCGAAAATACTACCTATAGAGTTTCCCACTCAGAGTTCATCAAGCAATCCGATGGAGAATGGACAACAAAAGTCTACTGGCAGCCAATACTCCAAGCCTCATAGCAACAAGACCTCAGCATGTTCAGCGCCTCAATGTACCGAGGCGCTGCGAAAAGCGAGTCAACCCTGACTGATCGTCTTGGCAATGGTGTCGACCGTGGCGCTGACTTGCTCTTGATAACGGTCGAGTTCTTCCTGGTGCTGTTTCTTCATTTCGATCTGCTGCGAGCACAGATTCATCGCCGCCAGCACCAGCAAACGGTCACCGATCAGCGTCGGGTATTTGCGCTTGGTGTCTTCCAGCGCGGCCTTGAGCATCATCGCCGCGTCCAACAGGGTCTGTTCTTCCCCGGCCGGTGCCTTGATCGAATAGTCCTCGCCAAGAATGGAGATGACTTTTACCCCTGCTGTGCCGTGGTTCATGCGCTGACAGGACCGGCATTGACGCGATCAACCAGCGCCTGGATGCGCGCGGCGGTGGCGCCGTGTTTTTCTTCCTGCTCCATCAGGTTCAGTTGCAGGTTTTCGTTTTCATCCTTGGCCTGGGCCAGTTCCGTGGACAGGGTCTGGTTGGTCTGCAGCAGGGTCTGGTTCTGTTGCACCAGGTCGCTGACGAGCTGTTCCAATTGGCTGAGGGATGCTTCCAACATTTTGATCTTCCAAGCGTTTTTCAAAGGGCGCGTACGATAAAGAAAAGTCACCACGGATGCCAGGGTTAAACCGGCGCAAGGCCTTGATTTTCCTGGGTGGCGAAGCTTCTCGCGAGTTTAAAAGACTGTGATTGGTCGATCTGGTTCCTGCACTTCGTCGCTCAAGCCTGTCTGCGACAAATACGCACACCACCTCAAGACTTTAGTCGTATGACCGATAAGTCACCCATGCAGCAGTCTCAGCCCGCATGGATGCGGCCCTTTTCGGTATCCGCCCATGTCCCTTCGCAATATGAACATCGCCCCACGGGCGTTCACCGGCTTCGCCCTGATCGGCGGCCTGATGTTGATCCTCGGCGTGTTTGCGCTGAACCAGATGAGCAAGATCCGCGCGGCCGGCGAAGACATCGCCACCGCCAGCGTGCCGTCGATCAAGGCTCTGGACGAATTCACCCAACTGACCCTGCGCCTGCGCGTGCTCTCCTATCGTTTGCTGATCAACCGCGAACCCGACGTGCAGCAGAAAACCATCGAACTGTTCGACCTGCGCAATCGCCAGATCGCCGATGCGCAACGCGCATACGAGCCACTGATCGAAGGCCCGCAGGAACGTGCGGCGTACGATCAGTACGTGCAATTGCTGGCGCAGTACCGTCAGCTCGAAGCGCGGATGAAAACCCTGTCGCGCAACAATCAGATCGACGAGTTGCGGCAGATGCTCAACAGCGATTTGCTGAGCAATTCGGAAGCGGTGAATACCGCGCTGGCGCGCTTGCTGGAGATCAACACCCAGCAGATCGCCGAAACCGACCAGGGCGCGAAGGATCAGTATTCGATGTCGTTCAATCTGGTGGTGACCTTGCTGGTGATCGCCAGCGGCCTGACCCTGCTGTTCGCCTGGTTGCTGACCGTGAGCATTACCAAGCCGATTTCCAAGGCACTGGAGGCGGCGGAAACCATCGCCGAAGGCAACCTGACCCAGCCGATCCATGTCGATGGCGAAGATGAAGCCGGGCGCTTGCTGGCGGCGATGGCGAAGATGCAATCGAAGCTGCGCGATACCCTGCAGCGCATCTCCGGTTCGGCCACACAGCTTGCGTCTGCCGCAGAAGAGCTGAACAGCGTCACCGATGAAAGTGCTCGCGGCTTGACCCAGCAGAACAACGAAATCGAGCAGGCGGCCACTGCGGTCAATGAGATGACCAGCGCTGTCGAAGAAGTCGCGCGCAACGCGGTCAGCACTTCGGAAGCCTCGAAAAACGCCACCACCTCGGCGGGCGACGGTCGTGATCTGGTGCAGGAAACCGTCAGCGCCATCGAACGCATGAGCGCCGATGTGCAGAGCACCGCGTCGCTGATCGGCGACCTGGCCAATGAATCCCGCGACATCGGCAAGGTGCTCGACGTGATCCGTGGCCTCGCCGACCAGACCAACCTGCTGGCATTGAACGCAGCGATCGAAGCGGCCCGTGCCGGTGAGGCCGGTCGTGGTTTTGCCGTGGTGGCGGACGAAGTGCGCGCACTGGCCCATCGCACCCAGCAGTCGACCAGCGAAATCGAGCGCATGATCGGCAGCATCCAGAGCGGCACCGAACACGCCGTGGATTCGATGCGCAACAGCACCGAGCGCGCCGAATCGACCTTGAATATTGCCCGTGGCGCCGGGATGTCGCTGGACACGATCAACAGCGCCATCGTCGAAATCAACGAGCGCAACCTGGTCATCGCCAGCGCTGCCGAAGAGCAGGCGCAGGTAGCGCGGGAAGTCGATCGCAATCTGGTCAACATCCGCGATCTGTCGGTGCAATCGGCGACCGGCGCCAATCAGACCAGCGCGGCGAGCAATGAGCTGTCGCGCCTGGCGCTGGATCTGAACAACATGGTTGGGCGGTTCAGCCTCTAAGATCAAAGGCTACCCCCTCACCCCAGCCCTCTCCCCCAAGGGGGCGAGGGGGAAAGGGAGCAGATTGAGGGCCTTTCAGATTTTGAGTTCGGCTCGATATTGCAAGTCGGTGTAACCTGCACAAACACCTCGGTCAGTCCCCTCTCCCTCCGGGAGAGGGCTAGGGTGAGGGCCGCAATCCTCCGCCTGCCGCAAAACCTGATGCACCCTGAAAACCTTTTTGACAGCATCACATTTCAACAGGTTAGAATCGCTGGCACGCAGACTGCATGGTCAGTTTGTGCCCCCGTCTTTACGCTTCTGGAGTACTGCCTTTGAATGCGACGACCATCAACAGCCTGTTCTTGATCGGCGCGTTGCTGGTAGGCGCAAGCATTCTTGTCAGTTCTCTTTCTTCACGTCTCGGCATTCCGATTCTGGTCATCATCCTCGCGGTCGGCATGGCGGCAGGGGTCGATGGTGGCGGGATCATTTTCGATAACTACCCGACGGCCTATCTGGTCGGCAACCTCGCCCTTGCAGTGATCCTGCTCGACGGCGGCTTGCGTACGCGGGTGTCGAGTTTCCGCGTGGCCTTGTGGCCGGCGCTGTCGCTGGCCACGGTCGGGGTGTTGATCACCACCGGGCTGACCGGCATGGCCGCTGCGTGGCTGTTCGACCTCAATCTGATTCAGGGCCTGCTGATCGGCGCCATCGTCGGCTCGACCGACGCCGCTGCGGTGTTCTCGCTGCTCGGCGGTAAGGGTCTCAACGAGCGGGTCAGCGCCAGTCTGGAAATCGAATCCGGCAGCAACGACCCGATGGCGGTGTTTCTCACCGTGACCCTGATCGACATGCTCGCCAGCGGCGAAACCGGCTTGCACTGGAGTCTGCTGACCCACCTGATCCGCGAGTTCGGCATCGGTGGTGTGATCGGTCTGGGCGGCGGCTGGGTGATGCTGCAACTGGTCAACCGCATCAATCTCGCCGCCGGGCTCTATCCGATCCTCATCATTGCTGGCGGTCTGGTGGTGTTCGCGCTGACCAACGCCTTGCATGGCAGCGGCTTCCTCGCTGTCTATCTGTGCGGTCTGGTGATCGGCAACCGCCCGGTGCGCAGCCGCCACGGCATTCTGCATATGCTCGACGGCATGGCCTGGCTGGCGCAGATCGGCATGTTCCTCGTGCTGGGCCTGCTGGTCACGCCCCACGATCTGCTGCCGATCGCCCTGCCCGCCCTCGGTCTGGCGCTCTGGATGATCCTGTTCGCGCGGCCGCTGTCGGTGATGGTCGGCCTGCTGCCGTTCAAGGCTTTCCATGGTCGTGAAAAAGCCTTTATTTCTTGGGTCGGCCTGCGCGGCGCGGTGCCGATCATTCTCGCGGTGTTCCCGCTGATGGCCGGGCTGCCGCAAGCGCAGCTGTATTTCAACCTGGCCTTCTTCATCGTACTGGTGTCGCTGCTGGTGCAGGGCACGAGCCTGCCGTGGGTGGCCAAATTGCTCAAGGTGACCGTTCCGCCAGAACCCGCGCCGATATCCCGGGCGGCACTGGAAGTGCACGTCACCAGCGAGTGGGAGCTGTTCGTTTACAAGCTCGGCGCGGAGAAATGGTGCATCGGTTCGCCCCTGCGTGAGCTGAAAATGCCCGAGGGCACACGCATCGCGGCGCTGTTTCGTGGCCAGCAACTGCTCCATCCGTCGGGTAGTACGGTGCTGGAAGTCGATGATTTGCTGTGTGTTATTGGCCATGAACACAACTTGTCGGCCCTCGGCAAACTGTTCAGCCAGGCGCCGCAACGTGGCCTCGATCTGCGCTTCTTCGGCGACTTCGTGCTTGAAGGAGACGCCCAGCTTAAAGCGGTTGCAGCGCTGTATGGCTTGCCGGCCGAAGGCATCGATCCGGACATGACCCTGGGCGTGTTCATCGCGCAAAAAGTCGGGGGCGCCCCCATCGTCGGCGACCAGGTGGAGTGGAACAACACCCACTGGACGGTTGCGGTCATGGACGGGAACAAGATCGGCAAAGTGGGCGTCAGATTCCCCGAAGGAAGTCGCCCGGGCCCCGGACTCTTCCTCTAAACTGCTTCCACTCTCACTTGCTTGACCGGTCTCTATGCCTACCCTGCGCTCCTTTTTCGCCGCGGCCCTGCTGGGCCTCAGTCTTGTCGTCGGCCCGCTGCATGCTGCCGAACCACCGTCCAGCGATGCCGTGCAGGCCAGCCTCGACAAGCTGGCTGACAGCAAACTGCCGGACGCCGACAAGAAGACCCTGCAGACCGTCCTGCAGAACACCCTCAATCAACTGAACAACCAGCGTGATTACGAGCAGAAGCTGATCGATCTCAAGCGTCAGCTGGCCAACGCGCCGAAGCAGACGATTGAAAATACCCGCGAACTGAGCCGCCTCAAGGCCACCGCACCGGTGCCGGTAGCGCAACGTTTTCCGAAAGAGTCGATCCAGCAACTGGAGCAGATCCTCACCGATCGCTCGACCCAGCAAAGCGATCTGCAAAAAGCCCTGGCCGAAGCCAACAGTCTGATCATCACCGCGCAGACTCGCCCCGAGCGTGCGCAGGCGGAGATTTCCGCCAGCCAGACGCGCATCCAGCAGATCAACACCATCCTCAAATCCGGCAAGGACACGGGCAAAACGGTCACCGCCGAACAGCGCGACCAGTTGAACGCCGAACTGGCCGCACTCAATGCACTGATTCCATTGCGCCGCCAGGAACTGGCAGGCAACACCCAGTTGCAGGATCTGGGCAACGCTCAGCATGACTTGCTCTCGGAGAAATCCGATCGCCTCGACCGCGAGATCCAGGAACTGCAAACCCTGATCAACCAGAAGCGTCTGGCGCAGTCGCAGGAAACCGTTACCCAGCAATCGATCGAAGCGCAGAAGGCCGGCGGCAGCAGCCTGCTGGCGAGCGAGAGCGCGACCAATCTCAAGCTTTCCGACTATTTGCTCAAGAGCACCGACCGTCTCAACGAAGTCACGCAGCAGAACCTGCAGACCAAACAGCAACTCGACACCCTGACCCAGAGCGATTCGGCACTGGACGAACAGATCAGCGTGCTCAAGGGCAGCCTGCTGCTGTCGAAAATTCTCTACAAACAGAAGCAGGCGCTGCCGCACTTGAAGGTCGACCGCGACCTCGCCGACCAGATTGCCGATATTCGCCTGTATCAGTTCGATGTCAGCCAGCAGCGGGAGCTGTTGAGCAATCCGGCGACCTATGTCGACAATCTGCTGGCCACGCAGCCGCCAGAGCAGGTCACCCCGCAACTGCGCAAAAGCCTGCTCGATCTGGCCAACACCCGTGCTGATCTGCTCGAGCGGCTGAACCGCGAGTTGAGCGCGATGCTCAATGAATCGATCACCCTGCAGCTCAACCAGAAACAATTGCTGAGCACCGCGCAAAGCCTGCGCGCGACCCTCGACGAACAGATGTTCTGGATCCCCAGCAACAAGCCGCTGGACGTGGAATGGATGCGCGGCGTGCCCGAGCGTCTCGAGCGACAGGTCAACACCCTGCCCTGGGCGTCGAGTCTGAGCGAACTGACTGACGGCCTGACCCAGCGGCCATTGCTGTTTCTGCCATTGGCGCTGCTGATCGGCGCCCTGTTGTGGCGACGCAAAGCGCTGTACGGAAGACTCAACAAGGTTCACCAGGACATCGGCCACTTCAAGCGCGATAGCCAGTGGCACACGCCGCAGGCGATTCTGATCAACATTCTGTTGGCGATGCCGGTGGCGTTGGGTCTGGCGCTGTGCGGTCTGGCCCTGCAGATTGACGCGCGCGGGCAGAACGCCAACATGGGCGCGGCGCTGTTGCAGATGGGCCAGGCCTGGCTGGTGTTCTACACCGCGTACCGTATTCTTGCGCCGGGTGGCGTGGCGGAATTGCACTTCCGCTGGGAAAAACCGCAGGTCGAGTTCCTTCAGGGCTGGGTACGTCGATTGGGCCTTGTGGTCATGGCGCTGGTGGCCGTGGTGGCCGTCGCCGAGTTGCAACCGGCGGCGCTGGCCGATGACGTGCTCGGCATGCCGGTGGTGCTGACCTGCTACGCCTTGATGGCATGGCTGCTCAGTCGCCTGCTGATCAGCAGCCCGACGCACCAGAACGCTTCGCTGTTCCGCAAAGCCGTCGGCGTGATGTTCACCCTGCTGCCGATCGCCCTGTTTGTTGCGGTGTGTTTCGGCTACTACTACACCGCGCTGAAACTCAGCGACCGTTTGATCAACACCCTGTACCTGCTGATGTTCTGGCTAGTGATCGAGGCCACTTTCGTACGGGGCCTGAGCGTTGCCGCGCGGCGTCTGGCTTACCAGCGCGCGCTGGCCAAACGGCAGGCGGCAAAAGAAGCTGGCGACGGCGAAGCGGTGATCGAAGAGCCGACCCTGGACATCGAAAAGGTCAACGAACAGTCCCTGCGTCTGATCCGCCTGGCCCTGCTCGGCGGCTTCATTGCGGCGCTGTACTGGGTCTGGTCGGACCTGATTTCGGTGTTCTCGTATCTGGACAACATCACCCTTTACGAATACACCAGCGGTACCGGCGCCAACATGAGCATGGTGCCGATCAGCATCGGCGACATGCTCGGCGCGCTGATCATCATCGGCATCACCTTCGCGCTGGCGCGCAACTTGCCCGGTCTGCTCGAAGTGTTCGTGCTGTCCAAACTCAATCTGGCCCAGGGTAGCGCTTATGCGACAACCACGCTGCTGTCCTACGTGATTGCCGGCGTTGGTTTTGTCACCACCCTGTCGACCCTCGGCGTCAGTTGGGACAAGTTGCAATGGCTGGTGGCAGCGCTGTCGGTGGGCCTCGGTTTCGGTATGCAGGAGATCTTCGCCAACTTCATCTCCGGCATCATGATCCTCTTCGAACGCCCGGTGCGGATCGGTGACACCATCACCATCGGCAACCTGTCGGGCACGGTGAGCAAGATCCGCATCCGCGCCACGACCATCACCGACTTCGACCGCAAGGACATCATTGTCCCGAACAAAACGTTCATCACCGGGCAACTGATCAACTGGTCGCTGACCGACACCATCACCCGCGTAACGCTGAAACTCGGCGTCGACTACGGCTCGGATCTGGATCTGGTCAAGGAGTTGCTGCTCAAAGCGGCTCGGGAGAACCCGCGCGTGCTCAAAGAACCTGAGCCACACGTGTACTTCCTCAACTTCGGCGAAAGCACCCTCGACCACGAACTGCGCATGCATGTGCGCGATCTCGGTGACCGCAACCCGGTGCTGGATGAGGTCAACCGCTTCATCAATCGCGAGTTCAAGAAGCAGCACATCAACATCTCGTTCCGGCAGATGGAGGTTTATCTGAAGAACCTCCACGGTCAGGAATACAAGATGGTGCCTGTGGAGCCCGAGAACAAAACCATCGTGCCGATCGTCGACGGACAGAAACCGTTGCCGGAACCGCCACCGAGCAAACTCGACTAACCGACATGGTCCCAGCAGAATGCTCGGACATTCTGCTGGAGCCGGCCCGTGAAAGCCCTCGACGAACTGACTTTCGACAACCGCTTTGCCCGGCTGGGCGACGCGTTCTCCGCGCACGTGCTGCCCGAACCGATCGACAATCCGCGTCTGGTGGTCGCCAGCCCGGCCGCTCTGGCCTTGCTCGATCTCGATGCGGCCAGCGCCGAAACCGAAGAATTCGCGCAACTGTTTGGCGGCCACAAGCTGTGGGCCGACGCCGAGCCACGGGCGATGGTGTATGCCGGGCATCAGTTCGGCGGTTATACCCCGCAACTAGGTGACGGGCGCGGCCTGCTGCTGGGCGAGGTGTACAACAACGCTGGTGAGCACTGGGACCTGCACCTCAAGGGCGCCGGGCAAACGCCCTTTTCGCGCATGGGCGATGGTCGCGCGGTGCTGCGCTCATCGATTCGCGAGTTTCTCGCTTCCGAAGCGCTGTACGCGCTGAACATCCCGTCTTCGCGGGCCGCCTGCGTGATTGGCTCCGACACGCCCGTCTGGCGGGAAAAGCAGGAACGCGCGGCGATGGTGCTGCGTCTGGCGCCGAGCCACATCCGCTTCGGCCACTTCGAATATTTCTACTACACCAAGCGACCCGAGCAGCAGAAACAGCTCGGCGAGCATGTGCTGGCGACGCACTTCCCCGAATGCCTCGAACAGCCGGAACCGTATCTGGCGATGTTTCGCGAAATCGTTGAGCGCAACGCCGAGCTGATCGCCAAGTGGCAGGCTTATGGCTTCTGCCACGGCGTGATGAACACCGACAACATGTCGATCCTCGGCATCACCTTCGACTTCGGCCCGTTCGCCTTCCTCGATGACTTCGACGCGCATTTCATCTGCAACCACTCCGACGATCAGGGCCGCTACTCGTTCAGCAATCAGGTGCCGGTGGGGCAGTGGAACCTCAGCGCCCTCGCCCAGGCACTGACGCCATTCATCAGCGTCGAAGCCCTGCGTGAAACCCTCGGCTTGTACCTGCCGCTGTTCCAGGCGCACTACCTCGACCTGATGCGCCGTCGCTTCGGCTTCACCACCGCCGAGGAGGAGGACCAGCAACTGCTGGAAAACCTGCTGCAACTGATGCAGAACAGCGGCGTCGACTACACGCTGTTTTTCCGCCGCCTCGGTGAAGAGTCAGCCGAACAGGCCATCGCCCGCCTGCGCGACGATTTTGTCGATATCAAAGGTTTCGATGCCTGGGGCGAACGCTACGTCGCCCGGGTTACCCGCGACGGCAATGCCGATCAGGCACAACGCCGCGCACGGATGCATGCAGTCAATCCGCTGTACATCCTGCGCAATTACCTTGCGCAAAAAGCCATCGATGCGGCCGAGCAAGGCGACTATTCCGAGGTGCGCCGATTGCATGCGGTGCTGAGCAAACCGTTTGAGGAGCAGCCGGGGATGGAGGGTTACGCCGAGCGGCCACCGGAGTGGGGAAAGCATTTGGAGATCAGTTGTTCTTCGTAGGCGCTTCAGCTTAGCGGGTCGATTGCACTGATTACACGGTCGACGATGTCAGACATTGTCACGTCATCCAGTCGCTCGATGAATTTGGCCGTGCCGTCTCGTACCCGTTGTTCTATGTCAAAACTGCGAACCTGATTACACACCGCTACACCATTGGTTTCGTGGCCAGTAATGGCGACCGCCAAACCCATATACCGGCTGAAATTCCCACCGCTAGTAACAGGCACCGTCATGCTCACGCCCAATGCGTTGATCTCTCTGGGCGTGATCACCACAAAGCGATGTCTGTTCATCATCTCCCGCCCCGCCACTGGGTTTGGATCAATCCAGTAAACGTCACCCCGCTGAGGGGGCTGTCGGCGCACCATCAACCCAGCTCCCGGCCGACAGAATCACCTTCAAGGGTCTCGCTAGTCTGGGCGTTAAGTTTCTGCAATTCTTCTGCGCCTTCGAGTAGCTCTGACAAACTATAACGCTTACGCGTAACGGCTACGGCTGGACGAGCAATCAGTTCGCCATCGACCACATTCAGCTCTAGCTGTGCGCCAACCTCCAGATGCAACAACTTTAAAAGCGTGGGCGGAATCGTAATGACGGCAGCGCCGCCTTGGCGGCGTATCTTGGAAGTTACGGACATTATGTCGCTCCGATTTGATGCATAGGAATCATCGATTTCTGGATTAGTGCAACAAAAGTAGCACGCGGATAAAGACAAAGCGATCTCCTCACGACAAGCGTAAAACGCCGAATTGGTCTTCAGACTAGCCATCGATCCCGGAACTGTTTTGAGAAAAATGTGAGCAGTGGCGACATTGATAAGTTGGCAGATCGACTCCAAATCAGTTCTATAGACTGTCTATCAGAGAACCAATCATGACCACCCCACTCCTCATCCCCTGCCCCTCCTGCAATGGCGTCAACCGCATTCCAGCCGAGCGTCTCGCCGATCAACCCAAGTGCGGACGCTGCAAATCTGCGGTACTGCTGAGCAAGCCTTTCGAACTCAAGCAAGGCGATTACGCCAGTCAGATCAAGGGCGATCTGCCGTTACTGGTGGATGTCTGGGCGGACTGGTGCGGGCCGTGCAAATCGTTTGCGCCGGTGTTCGAACAGGCTGCGGCGCAGCTGGCAGGCAAGTGCCGGCTGGCCAAGCTCGACAGCGAAGCGAACCAGCAGTTGTCGGCGCAGTTGGGGATTCGCTCGATTCCGAGTCTGATTCTGTTTAAAAACGGCAGGGAAGTGGCGCGCCAGAGTGGTGCATTTCCATTGCCGCAGTTGATGGCATGGCTGCGTAGCCAAGGCATCTGACCCACCACAGATCCCCCTGTGGGAGCGAGCCTGCTCGCGAAGGCGGTCGATCATTCAGCGCCGATGTTGAATGTGCCGGCCTCTTCGCGAGCAGGCTCGCTCCCACAGGATTTGCGTGTGAGTCGGGGAATCAGTGGCCTTCCAGCAGATTGTGCAGTTCAACGAACTGCTGCGTGAGCTTGTGCCGTGGATCGAGGTGGATCAGCGGCATGCTGGCCTGATGCGACTCGCGCATGCGCACCGAACTGCTCAGGTACACCGGCAGTACCGGCAAGCCTTCGGCGATCAACTCATCGAGCATCTGCTGTGGCAGGCTGGCCCGCGCCTGAAACTGATTGACCACGATGCCTTCGACTTCCAATCCTTCGTTGTGGTCATCCTTCAACTCTTCGATCTCGGCGATCAGTCCATACAGGGCCTGACGTGAAAAGCTGTCGCAGTCAAAGGGGATCAACACTCGATCCGCGGCAATCAGCGCCGATACCGCGTAGAAATTCAGTGCCGGCGGGGTATCCAGATAAATCCGGTCGTAGTCCTCGGACAATTCGTCCAGCAACTTGCGCAGCTTGTTGATCTTGTGTTTCGCCTCGAGCTTGGGCTGCAGGTCGGCCAACTCGGCGGTGGCGGTAATGATGTGCAGGTTGTCGAACGGCGTTTCATAGATGTCCGCCTGATTCTTTTTCGAGAACGGCCCGGAGGACAGGGTCTGTTTGAAGAAATCGGCGATGCCCATCGGAATGTCATCGCCGGTGAGCCCGGTCAGATACTGAGTGGAATTGGCCTGGGCATCGAGGTCGACCAACAACGTGCGATAACCCTCGCTGGCGCTGACCGCCGCCAGATTGCAGGCGATGCTGGATTTGCCCACGCCACCTTTCTGATTGAACACCACGCGCCGCATGACCAAACCTCCGTGTATCAAAGAATGACCGAGTGTAGTTGGCGGTGACCGCGCTTCGCTACCTTCACCGACATGGACTACGTCGTCAGGTGTAAAAATCGACGCCCAGGCATGGAAAAAACCGCCAGCCATTACGGAGACACCTGACAGACACGCCGCGTCAAATCTGGGTAATGGCCAAGTGATAGCCATACAGCGAACCGCTCGGTACATTTTGTTGGGCAAAATGTAACCAACATTTGCTACACACCCGTCGCACCGGGATAATGCGCGCCACCCGGCGCCCTGCGCCAAGCCAAGCCTGCTGCGGCGCTGGCGACTCAACGCGTCAACGAAAGCCCGCAGGGGCGGGATGAATGTCCGTGATCAACTTCAACATCGCCCAATGGCGCGCGTGGGCCCCGGGGCTCGACAGCGTGGACGCCTGGCAGGCCTGGAGCCGACAACCGGTCGTGCTGCAGAGCAGTGATGCCGCGCCCGATGTGTCGTTTCTGCCGGCCATGCAGCGCCGCCGCCTCAGCCGCCTGGCGCGGATGGCCTTCAGCGTTGGCTGGCCGCTGGCCGACGGGCGGGACAATCTGCCGCTGGTGTTCGTCTCGCGGCACGGCGAAACCCCCCGCACGTTTGAAATCCTCCGCGATCTGGCCACCGAGCAGCCCTTGTCGCCGACCCAATTCAGCCTGTCGGTGCATAACGCGATCATCGGTTTGTGGTCGATCATGCGCGGTGAAACCAGCGAAATGACCGCCCTCGCGGCGGCTGGCGATGGTCTGGAACATGGCATGCTCGAAGCGGCGGCATTGCTTGATGAAGGCGCCCCGGCGGTGCTGCTGGTGATCACCGAAGAGCAGCCGCCCGAGGCGTATTCGCAGTGGGTCGATGATGTGCCGTTCCCTTATGCGCTGGGCTTGTTGCTCACGCCCGGTACCGACTGGCGGCTGACCCTGAACAGCAGCACCGAAACCCGGTCAAAGGCGCACTGGCCGCACGCGCTCAACCTGCTGCGAACCCTGCTCGGCCAGCAACCTGACTGCCAACATGCGTGGAAAAATCGTGTATGGACCTGGCATCGCAACCCGTGACCGCCAAACACCGCGACGCCTACTACTGGCGCCTGCTGGCCACTGCTGCGAGCTTCGCCTTGTTCGGGCTCGGCGGGCTGTGTCTGCGCCTGCTGGTATTTCCGCTGCTCGGCTGCCTGCCCGGTGACGCGCTGGTCCATCGCCTGCGCGCGCGGCGTACGGTCAGTCGCTTGTTCTGGTTTTTCGTGCGTTTCATGGCCCGCACCGGCGTGCTCACTTACGACATTGAGGGTGCCGAGCGCCTCGGTCGCCCGGGGCAGATGATCATCGCCAACCACCCGTCGCTGATCGATGTGGTGTTTCTCATCGGTCTGGTGCGCCACGCCAATTGCGTGGTGAAAAAAACCCTCTGGGAAAACCCGTTCACCCGTGGCCCGCTGCGCCGCACCGAGTACATCAGCAACGACGGCAGCATGGACATGCTCGACGCCGCCGCGCAGTCATTGCAGGACGGCCAGACCCTGATCATTTTCCCCGAAGGCACCCGCACCCAGCCGGGGCAGGCGCCGGCCTTTCATCGGGGGGCGGCGGCAATTGCCCTGCGCGGTGCGAAAATCGTTACCCCGGTGATCATCAAGGTCAGCCCGACCACCCTGACCAAAGCCGAGCCGTGGTATCGCATCCCCCATCGCCGCGTGCACTTCAGTTTTCGCGTGGGGGCCGATATAGACCCACAGACCTTCGCCGCGCAAGGCCCCGCACCGCAGGCTTCGCGCAAGCTCAACGATTATTTGCATGACTATTTCATTAAGGAGCTCGCCGCAGATGAGCGAACTGAACACCGCTAGCCTGGTGCGTGACATCAAACTGCTGATCATCGATGCCTTGGGCCTGGAAGACATCAGCCCCGAGGACATCGGCGACGAGCAGACATTGTTCGGCGAAGGCCTCGGCCTGGACTCCGTGGACGCGCTGGAACTGGGCCTGGCGATCCAGAAAAAATACGGCATCAAGATCGACGCCGATGCCAAAGACACCCGCAACCATTTCACCAACGTGGCCAGCCTTGCGGCATTCGTCACGGCAAAACAGGCAGCTTGAGACCGGACCATGCAAACTCGTGACGATATTTTCAACACCCTGCGCGATGCCCTGGTCGAGCTGTTCGAACTGGATCCGGCCCGTGTAAGCATGGAAGCCAATCTGTATCAGGATCTGGAAATCGACAGCATCGACGCCGTCGACCTGATCGATCACATCAAACGCCAGACCGGCAAGAAAATCGCCGCCGAAGAGTTCAAATCGGTGCGCACCGTCGGTGACGTGGTCGAGGCGGTGTTCCGTCTGGTTCAACCGGCCGCATGAGCCGACTGATCGGCCTGGGCCTGCTGCTGGCCGGTCTGCTGTACCCCTTTGCGGTGTATTTCGGCATGGAGCATTTCGCCCCGTGGCAATTTGCGCTGCTGTTGGGCAGCCTGTGGCTGGCGCGAGCCCTGACCGGCGAACGCAAGCCGGGCAGCCTGTGGATGGCGTGCGTGGCGATGGTTTTCTGCCTGCTGCTCGCGGTGTTCGACAGCCCGCAGCTGCTGCGCTGGTACCCGGTGCTGATCAGCGCATTCATGCTGGTGCTGTTCGGCGCAAGCCTGAAATTCGGCCCGCCGATGGTCGAGCGTCTGGCGCGCTTGCGTGAGCCGGAGCTGCCGCAGGTTGCCATTCGCTACACGCGCAAGGTCACGCTGGCCTGGAGCGTGTTTTTCTTCTGCAACGGTTTGTGCGCCGCCCTCCTCACCCTGTGGGCGCCGCTGGATTGGTGGATGTTGTACACCGGCCTGATCTCCTACGGATTGATCGGCCTGATGTTTGCCATTGAATGGCTGATACGACAACGGGTAAGAGGCCGTACATGAATTGGATAAAACTTGAGCAGCTGTTGCTCAAGGCACTGCCGGCACGGGCGATCTGCCAGGCGCCGGCACTCGATCACACGCAACTGCGAGCGCAGGCCCTGAGCGTCGCCGCGGGTCTGCAAAGCCAAGGCGTGAAAAGGCTGGCCGTGCATCTGGAAGATGCCGCCGACCTCGCCATCGCCCTGCTCGGCGCGTGGCGTGCCGGCGTCAGCGTGTTGCTGCCGGCGGATCTGCAAGCGCAGACGCGTCAGCGCTGGTCGCAGGAAGTCGATCTATGGCTGACCGATCAATCAGGCGATGCACAGCTGGACGACTTCACTCAGCCCGAACTGCCCGGTGCACAACTGGATCTCGATCAATGCCGCCTGAGCCTGTGCACTTCCGGCTCTAGCGGCGAGCCCAAGCGCATCGACAAGACCCTGCGCCAATTGGCCAACGAGGTCGAAGCGCTGGAACAGTTGTGGGGCGCAGACCTCGGTGAAGCCTGCATCATCGGCAGTGTCGCCACGCAACACATCTATGGCCTGCTGTTTCGCGTGTTGTGGCCATTGTGCGCCGGGCGCCCGTTCGTGCGCCGGCAACTGGCGTTCTCCGAAGACTTGCAGCGCGCCAGCCGCGAATACCCGGCCTTCGCCTGGGTCGCCAGCCCGGCGCTGCTCAAGCGCATGGGCGACAACCTCGACTGGCCGGCCCTGAGCGCGGTGCGCCGGGTGTTTTCCTCCGGGGGCGCGTTGCCGTCGGAAGCGGCGCAAAGTCTGCAACAGCGCTTGCAGCAATGGCCGACGGAAATCCTCGGCAGCTCGGAAACCGGCGGCATCGCCTGGCGTCAGGGCGATTCGTTGTGGCGGCCGTTTGCTGGCGTCGAACTGAGCCAGGACAGCGACGGCGCCCTGCTGATCGCCTCGCCTTACCTGCCTGCCGGCCATGTCGAACACAGCGCCGATGCCGCGCGCATTGCCGCCGATGGTCGCTTCGAACTGCTGGGGCGACTGGACCGCATCGTCAAACTGGAAGAAAAACGCATCTCGCTGCCGATGCTCGAGCAGGCCTTGGCAGCCCATGACTGGGTCGTCGAAGCGCGCCTCGGTGTGGTCCAGGAAAACCGCGCCTCGCTCGGTGCGCTGCTGGTGCTCAGCGAATCGGGCCTGTTCGCCCTGCGCGAGCACGGTCGCCGCGACCTGACCGAAACCCTGCGCAAACATCTGAGCCAACATTGCGAAGCCCTCGCCCTGCCCCGACGCTGGCGCCTGCTGCGGCAGATGCCATTGAACAGCCAGGGCAAACTGGCGCAAGCCGACGTCGAAGCATTGCTGCTGGCCGCGCGACCCAAAGCCCCCGAAGTGCTGGAGCAAAGCGCAAGCGACGGCGAGTGGAGCCTGCAACTCAGCGTGCCGCCGGACCTGGCCTACTTCAGCGGGCACTTTCCCAAGGCGCCGGTGTTGCCCGGGGTGGTGCAGGTGGAGTGGGCGCTGAATCTGGGTCGGCAGTTGCTGAAGCTGGACGGCGCGTTTGCCGGAATGGAAGTGCTGAAATTCCAGCAACTGGTGCGCCCGGGTGATGAAATCCAGCTGCATCTGCGTTTCGATGCCGAGCGCGGCAAGTTGTATTTCGCTTATCGCAACGACACGGCGACCTGTTCCAGCGGACGCATTCTCCTGGGGCCTGCCCATGCATAACCCCTGCGCCGTAATCCCGGTGTACAACCACGAAACCGCGATCACCACCGTGGTCGATGCCCTGCTTGCACAAGGTCTGCCGTGCATTCTGGTGGACGATGCCAGCGAGCCGTCCTGCGCGCGGGTGCTCGACGCCCTGGCCGAGCGCGACAGGGTTTTTCTGGTGCGCCTGACGGCCAATCAGGGCAAGGGCGGCGCGGTGATGACCGGTCTGCGTGAAGCCTCGCGTCTGGGTTACAGCCATGCCTTGCAGGTCGATGCCGACGGCCAGCACGATTTGCACGACGTCGCGCGCTTCGTCGGCGAATCCCGCGCCCATCCCGAGGCGATGATCTGTGGCTATCCGCTGTTCGACGAGAGCGTGCCGAAAGGGCGTTTGTACGCACGCTACCTGACCCACGTGATGGTCTGGATCAACACCCTGTCGTTGCAGATTCGCGATTCGATGTGCGGCTTCCGTGTTTATCCGCTGGCGCCGACTCTGGCCGTGATCGACTCGGCGAAGGTCGGCAAGCGCATGGATTTCGACTCGGACATTCTTGTGCGGCTGGCCTGGCGCAATCAGCCGATGCGCTGGCTGCAGACCAGCGTGCATTACCCGCTGGACGGCGTGTCGCACTTCCGCCTGTTCCACGACAACGCGCTGATTTCCAGCATGCACACGCGGCTGTTCTTCGGCATGTTGCTGCGTTGGCCGGTGATCCTCTGGCGGCGGTGGAAACCATGAGCGAAGAAGTCGACAAGAAGCACTGGGCCGACCGCGAAGAGCGCGGAAGTTTCCTGCTGATGAAATTCACCGCGTTCGCCGCCAAAGTCCTCGGCCGGCGCCTGCTCAGCCCGTTGCTGTACGGCATCGTCCTGTATTTTTTCCTCTTCGGCCGCGTCGCCCGGCGCAGTGCCTGGCAGTACCAGCAGCGGCTGGCTGAGTGGAGCCGGCGCGACGACCTGCGCCCGAGCCACTGGCGGGTGTTTGGCCAGTTCATGACCTTTGCCGATTCGCTGCTCGACAAGCTCGACGTGTGGAACGGCAAGCTGAGCATCGAGCAGATCGAAATCATCGACCCGGCGCTGCTGCGCAAGCAGTTGCGCGGCAGTCGCGGGCAACTGCTGGTCGGCGCGCATCTGGGCAATCTCGAAGTGTGCCGGGCGCTGGCGGAGATCGGCGAAAAGGTCACCATGAACGTGCTGGTGCACACCAAGCACGCCGAGCAATTCAATCGCCTGCTCGGCGAGGCCGGGGCGACCAATCTGCGCCTGATTCAGGTCAGCGAACTCGACCCGGTGATCATGCTGCAACTGCACGAACGGCTGGAACGCGGCGAGTGGCTGGCGATTGCCGGTGACCGCGTGCCGCTGCACGGCGGGCGCAGCGTGACGGTGGACTTTCTCGGCCATCCGGCGCCATTTCCGCAAGGCCCGTGGTTGCTGGCCGGCCTGCTCAAGTGCCCGGTCAACCTGCTGATGTGTCTCAAGCAACCCGACGACCACTATCGCCTGACCCTTGAACCGTTCGCCGAGGCGGTGGTGTGGACACGCCGCGAGCGCGAGCAGGTCATTCATCAGTGGGCCACTCGCTACGCGCAGCGCCTGAGTCACTATTGCCTCGAAGCCCCGCAGCAATGGTTCAACTTTTACCCTTTCTGGAAGACCGATGACGACGCCAACCCATGAGCCGGTAACCTTCGGCGAACGCCCTTTGCGCATCGAAGACGTGCTGGCCCTGGCCAACCGTCAGGCGCCCGTGCAGTTACAGGCTGACGCCGACTATCGCGAGCGCATCGCCAAAGGCGCGCGGTTTCTCGATTCGCTGCTGGACAAGGAAGGCGTGATCTACGGCGTCACCACCGGTTACGGCGATTCCTGCGTGGTCGCGGTGCCGCTGCATCACGTCGAGGCGCTGCCGCGTCATCTCTACACTTTTCATGGTTGCGGCCTGGGCAAACTGCTCGACGCGCAGGCCACTCGCGCGGTGCTGGCAGCGCGTTTGCAGTCGTTGTGTCACGGCGTTTCCGGGGTGCGCGTCGAACTGCTCGAGCGTCTGCATGCGTTTCTCGAATACGACATCCTGCCACTGATTCCCGAAGAAGGCTCGGTGGGTGCCAGCGGCGATCTGACGCCGTTGTCCTATGTCGCCGCAACCCTGTCCGGCGAGCGTGAAGTGATGTTCCGTGGCGAACGTCGTCAGGCTGCCGACGTGCATCGCGAGCTCGGCTGGACACCGCTGGTGCTGCGCCCGAAAGAGGCGCTGGCGCTGATGAACGGCACAGCGGTGATGACCGGCCTCGCCTGCCTGGCTTTCGCTCGCGCCGATTACCTGCTGCAACTGGCCACGCGCATCACCGCGCTCAACGTCGTCGCGCTGCAAGGCAACCCGGAGCACTTCGACGAACGCCTGTTCGCCGCCAAACCGCACCCGGGGCAGATGCAGGTCGCCGCGTGGCTGCGCAAGGATCTGGCGATCGACGCGCCGACCGCGCCACTGCATCGTCTGCAGGATCGTTATTCGCTGCGTTGCGCGCCGCATGTGCTCGGCGTGCTGGCCGACAGCCTGAACTGGCTGCGCGGCTTCATCGAAACCGAGCTGAACAGCGCCAACGACAACCCGATCATCGATGCCGAAGCCGAGCGCGTTCTGCATGGCGGGCACTTCTACGGCGGGCACATTGCGTTCGCTATGGACAGCCTGAAAAACCTCGTGGCCAACGTCGCCGATCTGCTCGATCGGCAATTGGCGTTGCTGGTCGACGAGCGCTACAACCACGGCTTGCCAAGCAACCTCTCCGGCGCGCCAGCCGATCGGGCCATGATCAATCACGGCTTCAAAGCGGTGCAGATCGGCACCAGCGCCTGGACCGCCGAAGCACTGAAAAACACCATGCCGGCCAGCGTGTTCTCGCGCTCCACCGAGTGCCACAACCAGGACAAGGTGAGCATGGGCACCATCGCCGCCCGTGATGCGATTCGCGTGCTGGAGCTGACCGAACAGGTCGCCGCCGCCACGCTGCTCGCCGCCAATCAGGGCGTGTGGCTGCGCGCTCAAGCCGCCGATGCGCGCCCGCTGCCGCCGGCACTGGCAGCGATGCACGAAGAGCTGGGCAAGGACTTCCCGCCGGTCATCGAAGACCGCGCCCTGGAAGGCGAACTGCGCCTGTGCCTGCAACGCATCGCCGCGCAACACTGGAGGCTGCATGCGTAGTGCCGGAGTGCTTCACGCCGATACCGAGATTCTCGTGCCGTTTTTCGACGTCGACACCATGCACGTGGTCTGGCACGGCCATTACGTCAAATACCTCGAAGTGGCGCGCTGCGCGTTGCTGGACAAGATCGGCCACAACTACACGCACATGGTCGAGTCGGGTTACGCCTGGCCGATCATCGATCTGCAATTGCGCTACGTGCGCAGCGCGGTGTTCGGCCAACGGCTGAACGTGCGCGCCAGCCTGATCGAGTGGGAAAACCGTCTGAAGATCAATTACCTGATCAGCGACCTGCAGACCGGCGAGCGCCTGACCCGCGCAAGCTCTGTGCAAGTCGCTGTGGAAGTCAGCCGCCGCGAGATGCAACTGGCCTCACCAAAAGTCTTCACCGATGCCGTGGAAAGGATGCTGCGATGAATGTGTTTTTCAGAAGCCTCGGCGCGTTGGCGCTGCTGGCCGTGTCGTCATGGGCCTATGCCTTCGACCTGCAACAACTCAGTGAACAACTGGCGAAACCGGATGTTATCCACGGCCAGTTCACTCAGGAAAAACACCTGCGCGCCCTGCCGCAGCCGCTGATCAGCAAGGGCAGCTTCGTCCTCGCGAAAAATCATGGCCTGCTGTGGCTGTTGAAAACTCCGCTGCAACAGGATTACCGCATCACCGCCAATGGCATCGCCCGCCGTGACACCAATGGCTGGCAACTCCTGCCGAACAAGAGCGCCGGTGCCGAGCAGAACCGTTTGTTCCTCGCCGTGCTGCAAGGTGACAGCAGCGGTTTGCAGCGCGATTTCGAACTGGCCCTGAGCGGCACGGCGCAGCAGTGGCAACTGACCCTGACGCCGCGTTCGATGCTGCTCAAGCAAGTGTTCCAGCAGATCAATATCGATGGCGGCGCCCTTGTGCAAACCATCGAGCTGCTGGAAACCCAAGGCGACAGCACCCTGCTGCGCATGCAGGACAGCACGGCCGAGCAACCCTTGAGCGAAGCGGAGCAACATGACTTTGCCGAGTGAACGCAAGCTGCCCTGGCTGTTTCTGAGCCTGCTGCTGGCCGTCGTCGCGCTGGCTGCCTGGCAGTGGCGCGACGGTGCGCCGCTGTCGGCCAATCTCATGGAGCTGGTACCCGGGACCAATCCAGACGCGCTGGAGTTGCGCGCCGAACAGCGCATGCAAGAACCGCTCAATCGCGAAATGCTGGTGCTGGTCGGCCACGCCGATCGCCAGCAAGCGCTGACCATGGCCCAACAACTGGGCGAACAATGGCAGGCCAGCGGTCTGTTCGAAACCGTGCAGTGGAACCTGCAAGCCGACTTGCCGGCGCTGCGCAAGCAATTGCTGCAAGGACGCCTTGCGATGCTCTCGGCGGATGATCGGCAGCTACTCAGCAAGCACCCCGACGCGTTCATCCAGCAGCGGGTGCAGGCGCTGTTCGATCCGTTCAGCGGCTTTACCCTGGTGCCGAGCCAGGACGACTGGCTGGGCCTGACCGGACGCATCCAGAACAGCCAGCCGAAACATGGCGCAGTGCAACTGGACATTGGCAGCGGCGCACTGGTCGCCGATGCCGACGGCAAGAGCTGGGTGATGTTGCGTGCGCGCACCACCGGCAATGCCTTCGACATGAACCTGCCGTTGCAAGTGGCAGAGCTACTCAAGCACAGCCGCGAACAGGCGGCGAAAGGCGACGTGCAGTTGCTCGCCGCCAGTGGCCTGCTCTACGCCGCCAACGGCCAGCAACAAGCCACCCGGGAGATGACCTGGGTCGGCGGTGGTGCGACGGTCGGCATTCTGCTGTTGCTGCTGTTGGCGTTTCGCCGCTGGGGCGTGCTGCTGGCATTTGTTCCGGTGCTGGTCGGCATGCTGTTCGGCGCGGTGGCCTGCGTGGCGCTGTTCGGCCACATGCATGTGATGACGCTGGTGCTCGGTTCGAGTCTGATCGGCGTCGCCGTCGATTACCCGCTGCACTATCTGTCCAAGAGCTGGAGCCTCAAGCCGTGGCGCAGTTGGCCGGCCCTGCGCCTGACGTTGCCGGGGCTGACCCTGAGCCTGATCACCAGCGTTATCGGTTATCTGGCCTTGGCCTGGACTCCGTTCCCGGCATTGACGCAGATCGCGGTGTTCTCTGCGGCCGGTTTGCTCGGCGCCTATCTGTCGGCGGTCTGCCTGCTGCCGGCGCTGCTGAAAAATGTCGAACTGCGCCCGGCGCAATGGCCGCTGCGTCTGGCCGAGCGCCTGATTCATCTGCGTGAGGCGTTGCTCGGTTGCATACGCACGCCCGCGCTGCTGGCCCTGCTGATCGCCTTCTGCGTCGGCGGACTGATGCAGTTGCAGAGCAAAAACGACATTCGCCAATGGGTTGGCGCGCCGCAGCATCTGACCGACGAAGCGCAGACCATCGCGCGCATCACCGGTTTTCAACCGACCAGCCAGTTCTTCCTGATCCGCGCTGCCAATCAGGAGCAATTGCTTGAGCGCCAGGCAGCGCTGAGCGAACGGCTGCAGCAACTGGTCAACCTCGACAAACTGCAAGGCTATCTGGCCCTTGATCAACTGGTCAGCGCGCCGAGCCAGCAACAGCAAGTGCGCGAATCACTGAACAAGCTGCCGTCGTTCTGGCAACCGCTGCTCGATCTCGGCGTGCCGGCGGCTGCGTTGCAAAATGAATTGCAGCAGTTGCAGACCCTGCCCGCCGAAGACATCGACGCCGCGCTGGCCGGCCCGCTCGGTGAGCCGTATCGGACACTGTGGCTTGGACCGACTGAAGACGGCGTCGCAGCGATGACCAGTTTGCAGGGCTTGAACAATCCGTCGTTGTTGCGCGTGCAGGCGCTCGATTTGCCGGGAGTGGTGCTGGTCGATCGCCTCGGTGATCTGAACAAGGTGTTCGCCGCCACGCAGATCAGCGCCGCCGAACTGAAACTGGCCTCCTGCGTGTTGATCGTGCTGGTGCTGATGCTGCCGTTCGGCCTGACCGGCGCCCTGCGTATCGTCGCCCTGCCGCTGCTGGCGGCGCTGTGCAGTCTGGCCAGCCTTGGCTGGCTCGGTCAGCCACTGACCCTGTTCAGCCTGTTCGGCCTGTTGCTGGTGACGGCGATCAGCGTCGATTACGCAATCCTCATGCGCGAACAGGTGGGCGGCGCGGCGGTGAGCCTGCTCGGCACCTTGCTCGCCGCCGTCACCACGTGGCTATCGTTCGGCCTGCTGGCGGTGTCCAGCACCCCGGCGGTGAGCAATTTCGGTCTGTCGGTGAGCCTCGGCCTGGCGTTCAGCTTCATGCTCGCGCCGTGGGCCGGGCGCCATGAACCGGTTGCGGAGCCAGCGGCATGATGGTCTTCGGCTTCTGGTTGCTGGCCTTGGCGCTGTTTGCGCTGGCGACTCGTGTCGGCCGTCACTTCGGCCTGATTCCGATCGTCAGTCAGTTGCTGCTGGCGAGCTTCGGTTTGCCGTTGCTGATGTATTTCTGGATCGAGCCGGGCTGGCAGCTCAGCGGCGCACAACTGATCGCCCCGGACTGGCTGAAAGATCTCTACAGCCTGAGCTTCGCCTTGCTGCTCGGGCACATCCTCAGCGATGTCATCGATCTGCGTCTGGATCGCCAGAGCGTAAAAATCGCTGTGCCGAGTTTCGCTGTGCCGTTCGCTTGCGGGCTGGCGGTTGCGTACTGGTTGCTGCCGTCGCAGCCGTGGTTCAACGCATTGGCCATCGGACTGGTCTTCGCGATTACCGCGATCCCGGTGTTGTACCTGTATCTGCGTCATATCGATTACCCGCCCGCTGCCACGCGGCGGCTGGTGCAAACCGCGATCCTTATCGATCTGACCTGCTGGACGCTGTTCGGCCTCGCCCAGGGCAGCCTGCACCTGAGCAGCCTGTTGCTGCCTGTGGCCATGGCCGGCGTGCCGCTGCTTTTGCACCTGCTGCGCGTGCGTCGCCCGCTGACTTACAGCCTCGGCTTCTTCGCGTTGCTGGTGATGGCCGAGCATTACAAACTCAACGCGCTGATTTTCGGCATCGGCTACCTGCTGTGCATGGCGCTGTTGAAAGTGCCGTTGGTGCTGCCGTTGCCGGCGCGCTGGATGAGCCGTTTGCAGACATGGATCGCGATCCCGCTGATCCTCACGTTCGGCATCGTTCAGATCGACGTGCACAGCGCCCTCGCCAGCCTCGACGCCGGGCAATGGGCGGCGCTGCTGCTGTTGCCGATTGCCAGTAAACTGCTGGGCAACTGGCTCGGCCTCGGTTGGGCGGGCGCCTCGTTCGCTGGCGCCAGCCGCTGGCGCGAAAGCGTGCTGCTGAACATTCGCGGCCTGAGCGAAATCGTCTTTCTCAATCTGCTATTGCAACAACAGCTCATCACCCCGGCGCTGTATTTCGCGCTGATGCTGATGGGCCTGATCGCGACGCTACTGCCGGCCCTTATCGGCCTGCATCGCGCGCCCCTGAATCTGAACAGTCCCTTGCCCCGGAGCTCACGTGCCAATCGTTGAAATGGAATCCCGTCAGGTCGTGATCATCGGTGCCGGCCCGTCCGGTGCTATCGCCGCTGCCCTGCTCAAGCGCAAGGGCCACGATGTGCTGGTGCTCGAGCGCCAGCACTTCCCACGCTTCTCCATCGGCGAGAGCCTGCTCAGCCACTGCCTGGATTTCGTCGAAGAAGCCGGTATGCTCGACGCCGTCAACGCCGCCGGGTTCCAGCGCAAGACCGGCGCGGCGTTTGCCTGGGGCGAGCGCTACAGCGCTTTCGATTTTGGCGACACTTTCACCGCCGGCAAGCCGACCACGTTCCAGGTGCAGCGCGCCGACTTCGACAAGTTGCTGGCCGATCAAGCAGCATTGCAAGGTGCGGAAATCCGTTATGGCGATGCGATTGTCAGCGTCGATTTCGATCAGGCGAAACCACAACTCGATGTGCGCCGCGAAGATGGCAGCGAGTATCGCGTCGAAGCCAATTTCGTCCTGGACGCCAGCGGCTACGGCCGCGTGCTGTCGCGCTTGCTCGACCTCGAAGCACCTTCGAATTTCCCGGTGCGTCAGGCCGTGTTCACCCATGTCGAAGATCACATCGACAATCCGGCGTTCGACCGCGAAAAGATCCTCGTCACCACCCATCCCGAGCATCGCGATGTGTGGTTCTGGACCATCCCGTTCAGCAACGGCCGCTGCTCGGTGGGCGTGGTCGCGGCTGAGGAACATTTCCAGGGCCGCGACAGCGACCTCGATGCCTGCCTGCGCAGTTTTATCGCCGAGACGCCAAGCCTCGCCGGGGTTCTGAACAACGCGGTCTGGGACACCCCGGCGCGCACCCTCGGCGGCTATGCGGCCAACGTGAAAACCCTGCACGGCCCGGGCTTTGCGCTGCTGGGCAACGCCGCAGAATTCCTCGACCCGGTGTTCTCCTCCGGCGTGACCATCGCCATGCGTTCGGCGAGCATGGCCGCCGGCGTGCTGCACCGTCAGTTGCAGGGGGAAGCGGTGGACTGGCAAAGCGAATTTGCCGAACCGTTGAAACGCGGCGTCGATACCTTCCGTTGCTACGTCGAAGGCTGGTACGCCGGCACCTTCCAGGACGTGATTTTCTATGAGGACAGCCAGGCGGAGATTCGCCGGATGATCTGCTCGATCCTCGCCGGTTATGCCTGGGACGAGCGCAACCCGTTCGTCAGTGAAGCGCGGCGCCGGCTGAAGATGATTTCCCAACTCTGCGCGCAGGACGCCTCATGAATTACTTGAGCGACAGTTACGTAGAGGAAACCCGCTTCGGTCTTTGGTTCTTGCGCAGCCACACCTGGCAGCACCATGTGCTGCGCGTGGCGATCAATGATCTGCGTGGATTATTCAGTGAGCCGCTGCCGGAACACCCGGTGCTGCTCGACGCCGGTTGCGGTCAGGGCAAGTCCTTCGGCCACCTGCGTCAGACCTTCGCCCCGCAGCGACTGATCGGCGTCGACGCCGACCCGCACAGTTTGCAACTCAGCGCCGAAGAGGCCACCCGCCTGGGCATGCCAGTCGAGTTGATCGGCAGCGATTGCGCCACGCTCAACGTCGCCGATGCCAGCGTCGACCTGCTGTTCTGCCACCAGACCTTCCATCATCTGGTCGAGCAGGAAAAGGCCTTGGCCGAGTTCTATCGCGTGCTCAAGCCAGGCGGCTATCTGCTGTTCGCCGAATCCACCGAGGCTTACATTGATACCTGGGTGATTCGCTGGCTGTTCCGCCATCCGATGCATGTGCAGAAGAGCGCCGCCGGCTACCTGCAGATGATTCGCGAGCAGGGCTTCGAGTTTGCCGAGCGCAATGTGTCCTACCCGTATCTGTGGTGGAGCCGGTCGAAGGATTTTGGTTTGCTGGAGCGGCTGGGGTTGAGCAAACCCAAGCCATTCGGTGAGCGTGAAGAGACGCTGGTGAATGTCGTCGCGCGCAAGCCATTGCAGGAATCTGTCTGATGTACGGCTATCGATCTGAACACCTGAAACCCTGTGGGAGCGAGCCTGCTCGCGAAAGCGGTGTATCAGTCAGCCAAAGTGGCGAATGTCAGATTGCATTCGCGAGCAGGCTCGCTCCCACAGGGTTTGCTGCGTGGCTGGCGATCGTTTTGTCAGCCTTGCTGTTGAGCGCCTGCGCCAGCCAGCCACCGCTACCAGCGGCCAACCCGACGCTGCCTCTGCCGCTGCAACTGCACATTGAGCGCGAGCAAGCCGGGCAGCGTCAGGACTGGCTGCTGGTGATCCAGCGCGAAGGCGCCGGCACGCGTTGGTCGATGATGGATCCGCTGGGCATTCCCCAGGCCCGCCAGCAACTGATCGACGGGCACTGGCAGGCCGACGGTCTGCTGCCGCCGAACCCGGAAGCGCGGGAGTTGTTCGCCGCACTGCTGTTCGCCTTGACGCCTCCTGCCGAGCTGCTGCGCAATTATCCCGACGCCCGACAACAGGCCGATCAGCGTTCACTGCCGGCGCGCTGGAACATCCGCTATTCACAACCGTTGAGCTTCCAATTGAATCTGCCCCAAGGCCCGCACTATCGCGTTTCCCAGTTAGGTGAATCGACGCCATGACCGCTTACCTGAATGCCCTCGGCGTGATCTGCGCCCTGGGCCGCGACAAGTCTGAAGTCGCGCGCAATCTGTTCGCCGGCGACTGTTCGGGGATGCGCCGCGAGTCCGGCTGGGTCGCCGAACGTGAACTGCCTGTGGCTGGCGTACACGGTGAATTGGCGGCGATCCCTGCGGACCTGGTCGAGCACAGCAGTCGCAACAATCAGCTGTTGCTGGAAGCCGCGCTGCAGATTCGAGACGACATCGATCGTGCGATCCAGACCTTCGGCCGCGAGCGCATAGGCGTGGTGCTCGGCACCAGCACCTCAGGCATCGACGAGGCCAGCCGGGGTCTGGCGCATTACATCCGCGAACAGCAATTTCCCCACGAGTACGACTATCGCCAGCAGGAACTCGGCGCCCCGGCGAATTTTCTCGCCGAATGGCTGCAGCTGAGCGGCCCGGCCTACGTGATTTCCACCGCCTGTACCTCCAGCGCCCGCGCGCTGATGAGCGCTCAGCGCCTGCTCGATCTGGGCCTGTGCGACGCGGTACTGTGCGGCGGCGTCGACAGTCTGTGCAAGCTCACGCTGAACGGTTTCTCATCGCTGGAAGCCGTTTCAGATGAGCGCTGCAATCCGTTTTCCGCCAACCGCAAAGGCATCAATATCGGCGAAGCAGCGGTGCTGTTCGTGATGAGCAAACAGCGCGGCGAAGGCCCGGGAATCGCCCTGCTGGGGACGGGCGCCAGCTCGGATGCGCACCATATCTCCGCGCCGGAGCCGAGCGGTCGCGGCGCTCTGCAAGCGATGCAGAAAGCCCTTGGCCGCGCGCATCTGCAAGCCGCGCAAATCAACTACCTGAACCTGCACGGCACCGCGACCCAGCACAACGACGCGATGGAAAGTCTGGCGGTCGCGGCGCTGTTTCCCCAAGGCGTCGCCTGCTCGTCAACCAAGCCGCTGACCGGTCACACCCTCGGCGCTGCCGGCGCGCTGGAAGCGGCGTTCTGCTGGCTGAGCCTGAGTGCCGACAACCCTGAGCAGGCGTTACCGCCGCATATCTGGGACGGCCAGGCCGATCCCGCGCTGCCGCCGCTCAAGTGGGTGACCGCGAGCGAACGCCTGACGTCCATTGCACCGCGCTACCTGATGAGCAACTCGTTTGCCTTCGGCGGCAACAACGTCAGCCTGATTATCGGAGACGCCCCATGAGCCACTGGCCGCTCGCCGAACTGCTGCCGCATGCCGGCGACATGATTCTGATCGACGCGATCGAGCGCTTCGACGATGAGCAGATTTTCACCCGCCTCACGGTCAAGCCCGACGGCCTGTTCAACCTGCCCGACGGCAGCCTGCCGGCGTGGGTCGGCGTCGAGCTGATGGCGCAGAGCGTCGCCGCTTTCGCCGGTTGCCACGCCCGGCAGAAAGGCAATCCGCCGGAGCTGGGCTTTCTCCTCGGCACGCGCAAATTCGAGTGCAACGTCGAAGCCTTTGCGCCTGGCAGCGTGCTGACCATCCACGGCCTGCGCTCACTGGAAGACGACAACGGCATGGGCGTATTCGAATGTCACATCCACGGTGACGGCATTCATGCCAGCGCCCGGCTGAACGTGTTCCGTCCGCCGCATGCCAACCAATATCTGCAACAGACAAAGGAGTCGCACGATGACTGAATCCGTACTGGTCACCGGCTCCAGCCGTGGCATCGGCCGCGCCATTGCCTTGCGTCTGGCGCAAGCCGGGCACGACATCGTCCTGCATTGCCGCAGCGGCATGACCGAAGCCCAAGCGGTGCAGGCCGAAATCGAAGCATTGGGTCGCCGCGCACGCATTCTGCAATTCGACGTCGCCGACCGTGAAACCTGCAAAAGCATTCTCGAGGCCGACGTCGAAAACCATGGCGCCTATTACGGCGTGGTACTCAACGCCGGGCTGACTCGCGACGGCGCGTTTCCGGCGCTGAGCGATGACGATTGGGACGTGGTCCTGCGCACCAACCTCGACGGTTTCTACAACGTCCTGCACCCGGTGATGATGCCGATGATCCGTCGTCGCGCCGCCGGACGCATCGTGTGCATTACTTCGGTTTCGGGCCTGATCGGCAACCGTGGCCAGGTCAACTACAGCGCTTCGAAGGCCGGGGTGATTGGCGCCGCTAAGGCATTGGCGATCGAGCTGGGCAAGCGCAAAATCACCGTTAACTGCGTCGCCCCTGGCCTGATCGACACGGCCATGCTCGACGAAAACGTGCCGGTGGAGGAACTGATGAAAATGATCCCCGCGCAACGCATGGGCACCCCTGAAGAAGTGGCCTCTGCGGTGAATTTCCTGATGTCGGCGGAAGCCTCGTACATCACCCGCCAGGTGCTGGCGGTCAACGGAGGCCTGTGCTGATGAAACGCGTCGTCGTCACCGGCATGGCCGGCATCACCTCTCTGGGCAGCGACTGGCCGACCATTGCCGGCAATTTCGCGGCCAATCGCAGCGGCATTCGCCGGATGGACGAGTGGGATCGCTTCACTGAACTCAACACACGTCTGGCCGGGCCTATCGATGATTTTCTCGTACCGTCGCACTGGACCCGCAAGCAGTTGCGCAGCATGGGCCGGGTTTCGCGACTGGCGGTCGGCGCAGCAGAAAAGGCTCTGGCCGATGCTGGCCTGCTCGGTGACGAATCGATCAAGGACGGGCGCATGGGCGTCGCTTGTGGTTCATCTACCGGTAGCACTGACGAGATCAAAGCCTTCGGCAACATGCTGCTCAACTCGGTGGCCGAGGGGCTCAACGCCAACTCCTATGTGCGGATGATGCCGCACACCACCGCTGCCAATATCAGCATTTTCTTCGGCCTCACCGGCCGCCTGATCCCCACCTCCAGCGCCTGCACCAGCGGCAGCCAGGGCATCGGCTACGCCTACGAGGCAATCAAGTTCGGCCGCCTGCCATTGATGCTCGCCGGCGGCGCCGAAGAGCTGTGCCCGACTGAAGCCATGGTGTTCGACGCGCTCTACGCCACCAGCCTGAAAAATGATGCACCACAGACCAGCCCACGCCCGTACGACAAGGGCCGCGACGGTCTGGTGATCGGCGAAGGCGGCGGCATGCTGGTGCTTGAAGAGCTGGGACACGCCCTCGCCCGTGGCGCGCACATTCACGCGGAAATCGTCGGTTTCGGCAGCAACGCCGACGGCCAGCACACGACCCGCCCGGAACAGGTCACCATGCGCCGCGCCATGGAGCTGGCCCTGGAAGATGCCGGCCTCCGCCCCGACGCCATCGGCTATGTGAATGGCCACGGCACCGCGACCGAGCAGGGCGACATCGCCGAAACCCTGGCCACCAGCAGCCTGTTCGGCGAACACATGCCGATCAGCTCGCAGAAGAGTTTTCTCGGCCACACCCTCGGTGCCTGCGGTGCGCTGGAGTCATGGTTCAGCATCGAGATGCTCAACAGCGACCGCTATGTGCACACCTTCAACCTCGACGAGGTCGACCCGCACTGCGGCAAGCTCGATTACCTGCGCGGCGAGTTTCGTCAGATGCACCACGATTACGTGATGAACAACAACTTCGCTTTCGGTGGCGTCAACACTTCGTTGATCTTCCGCCGCTGGGCATAACCGAATCAATCCAGGTCAAGGAGACCTACATGCACTTCAAGAAATTCGCCGCCGTTACCCTGCTGCTCTGCGCCCTGCCAGCGGTCAGCCAGGCCCGCGACACGGCGGTCTACCTGCCATTCGACAAAGCCGTCGCCGAAGCCACCCGCTCCGGCAAGATCGATGGCAGCGTGAAATTCTATCTGGCCGGCAACACCCCGGCCGGTAAAGTCACCGTGGTCAGCGCCGACGCCGTGACCAACAAGAAAACCAACGCCTTCAACAAGTCCGACGAAGTCGCCTGCGAATGGGTTGCCCAATCGGCAATCATCAGCCTGCACCAGGCCGCGAAAAACGCCGGCGCCAACGCCGTGACCAACATCGTCAGCTTCTACAAGCGCAACGAGCGCAAGGACGCGCAAACCTACGAATGCCACGCCGGCGCGATCATGGCGGGCGTTGCGTTGAAGGGTGATCTGGCGAAGGTTCAGTAAGCGCCAGAAATGACAAAGGGCGCCGTTTGGCGCCCTTTTTTTGCGCTGATTGAACAGCATCTACACTCGCTGATGCAGGTCGCAGCACCGTAACCTGCCCTCGCAGTCTCTTTCACCGTCAAAGGAGATGACCATGCAAGTGAAAGCCCTGATGGCCGCTGCGCTTATCGCCCTGCTGCCAAGTGCCAGCCATGCCACCAACCTCATGTACATGCCTTTCGAAACCGTGCTGTCGGACGCGATTCGCGCCGGGCGACTGGACGGCAGTGTGAAGTTCTACCTGATCGGCAACGGGCCGCAGGGCACTCAGCAGTTGCTGCGCCAAGGGGTGGTCAGTGATTTGAAAACCAACGGCTTCAACAAGAGCGATCAGGCTTCGTGTGAATGGGTGTTGCAGTCGAATCTGATCAAATTGCAGGCTGATGCCAAGCGGGTCGGGGCGAATGCGGTTGTGAATATCGTCAGTTACTACGACCAGCATGTGCGCAAGGATTTGAATACCTACGAGTGCAGGGCAGGAGTTTTTGTTACCCGGGTGGCTTTGAAGGGGGATTTGGTGCGGTTGCCCTGAAATCTGTGATGTTTGGGCCGACGCCTTCGCGAGCAGGCTCGCTCCCACCTTGGAATGCGTTTCCCTGTGGGAGCGAGCCTGCTCGCGAAAGCGCCAGCCGCCTTCACACCGTCAGCGGTTCAACCTTGCGCGTCAGCAGTTCGACAAACGCCTTGGCCATCGGCGATTTCTGGTCTTTGCGCTGCACCAGCCACACCGCCGAAATCGCTTCGGGATCGAGCAGCGGACGGTAGACCACGCCGTCGATGCGCATGCGTTGGTAGGACGCTGGCAGCACCGATACACCCAAGCCCGCCGCCACCAGACCAATAATGGTCATCGCCTCACCAGCCTCTTGAGCGAAGTGCGGGCTGAAGCCGGCGTCACGGGCCAAGTTTAGCAGTTGCGCATAGAGCCCGCTGCCATAGCTGCGCGGGAAAAATACGAACGGTTCCAGCGCCAGCGCCGATAGAAACAGACCTTCATCGCTACTTTGGGCCAGTGGATGCTTGGAACTGAGCACCGCCACCAATGGCTCGCGCATCAACTCCACAACACTCAGTGAATCTGGCAATCCCAGCGGGCGCATGATGCCGACTTCGATCGACTCGTCCACCAGAGCATCGGCGACCATGGTGCTGCTCATTTCGCGCAAATTCAGATGCACCGCCGGAAAGCGCTGACGAAAGGAAAAAATCGCCTGCGGAATGGTCGAGTTGAACGGCGCCGACGAAGTGAAACCAATCTTCAACTCACCCAGCTCACCAAGTTGCGCACGCCGGGCAACATCCGCGGCCTTGTCGACCTGCGCCAGCACCAGCCGCGCCTCCTGCAGAAACAGCCTGCCCGCTTCACTCAACTCGACCCGACGATTGGTGCGCTCGAACAAGCGCGCGCCGAGCTGTTGCTCCAGCGCCTGAATCTGTTGGCTCAGTGGTGGCTGGGAGATGCCCAGCACCTGTGCGGCCCGGCCGAAATGCAGTTCTTCGGCGACTGCGATGAAGTAACGCAGATGACGCAGTTCCATAGGATTTCCATTAGGTCGCTGAAGCTATCAAAAAGGTCGAACAATATATTGGATAGAAACATTAGCCAGCTATATGATTTTTTCATTGCCTGCCCGGCTGTGCTTTCCGAGGTCTGAAGTGAAAACTGCTGTCGCGCCCCTTGCCCACGAAGTCCCGCCCGCTGCCGGCGACGATACCCTCGCCGAGCTGCAGGAGATCTACATCGAAAAAGGCACGCCGGCATTCATGCTCACGGTGCTGGCGCTGTTCTGTGGCGGCTTTGCGACGTTTGCCCTGCTCTACTGCGTACAACCGATGATGCCGCTGCTGTCCCACGAATACGGGATCAACGCGGCGCAGAGCAGTCTGATCCTCTCGGTGGCAACCGGCATGTTGGCCTTCGGCCTGCTGATCACCGGGCCGATCTCCGACCGCATCGGCCGTAAACCGGTGATGGTCGCGGCATTGTTCGCTGCCGCGCTATGCACCATCGCCAGTTCGATGATGCCGAGCTGGCACGGCGTGCTGATCATGCGCGCATTGATCGGCCTGTCATTGAGCGGTCTGGCAGCGGTGGCGATGACCTATCTGAGCGAAGAAATCCATCCTCAACACATCGGCCTGGCGATGGGTTTATACATCGGCGGCAACGCGATCGGCGGGATGAGCGGACGCTTGATAACTGGCGTGCTGATCGACTTCGTCAGCTGGCACACGGCGATGCTGGTGATCGGCGGTCTGGCGCTGGTCGCGGCGGCGGTGTTCTGGAAGATCCTCCCGGAGTCGCGCAACTTCCGCGCCCGCTCGCTGCACCCGCGCAGCCTGCTCGACGGCTTCACCATGCACTTTCGCGACGCCGGCCTGCCGCTGCTGTTTCTTGAAGCGTTCGTGCTGATGGGCGCGTTTGTCACGCTGTTCAACTACATCGGCTACCGCTTGCTGGCTGCGCCGTACAACCTCGATCAGGTATTTGTCGGATTGCTCTCGGTGGTCTACCTGTCGGGGATCTACAGCTCGGCGAAGATCGGTTCGCTGGCGGACAAACTGGGGCGGCGCAAAGTGCTCTGGGCGACGATTGCGCTGATGTTCGCCGGGCTCGCGCTGACGATGTTCACGCCGCTGTTGCTGGTCATCATCGGCATGCTGGTGTTCACCTTCGGCTTCTTCGCCGCGCACTCGGTGGCGAGCAGCTGGATCGGCCGGCGCGCGTTGACGGCCAAGGGTCAGGCGTCGTCGCTGTATCTGTTCAGTTATTACGCCGGGTCGAGCATTGCCGGGACGGCGGGCGGGGTGTTCTGGCATCTGGGCGGGTGGAACGGCATCGGCCTGTTTATTGGCGCTTTGTTGCTGATTGCCCTTCTGGTGGCGTTGAAGCTGGCGAAGTTGCCGCCGTTGCAGGGTGTCAAAGCCTGACATAAAACCCTGTGGGAGCGAGCCTGCTCGCGAATGCACTGTGTCAGGCAACATCAGTGTTGAATGACACACCCCTTTCGCGAGCAGGCTCGCTCCCACAGTTGATTTGGGTACGACATTAGATCGTGCAAAAGAAAACGCCCGGCACTTGGCCGGGCGTTTTTTATTGGGCGCTGATCACTCGTGATACTGCGCCGACAGCTCATGCACCGCACGCAGGAATGCGCCGGCATGTTCCGGATCGACTTCCGGGGTGATGCCATGACCAAGGTTGAACACGTGGCCGCTGCCCTTGCCGTAGCTGGCCAGAATGCGCCCGACTTCAGTGCGGATCGCTTCCGGTTTGGCGTAGAGCACGGTCGGGTCCATGTTGCCTTGCAGCGCGACCTTGTCGCCGACACGGGCACGGGCGTTGCCGATGTCGCAGGTCCAGTCCAGGCCGAGGGCGTCGGCGCCGGCTTCGGCGATGCTTTCCAGCCACAGGCCGCCGTTCTTGGTGAACAGAATCACCGGCACTTTGCGGCCGTCGTTCTCGCGGATCAGGCCGCTGACGATTTTCTTCATGTAAGCCAGGGAGAATTCCTGATACGCCGCCGCCGACAGGTTGCCGCCCCAGGTATCGAAGATCTGCACCGCTTGCGCACCCGCCATGATCTGGCCGTTGAGGTACGAAGTCACCGACTGCGCCAATTTGTCGAGCAGCAGGTGCATGGCTTGCGGGTTGTCGTAGAGCATCGCCTTGGTCTTGCGGAAGTCTTTCGAGGAGCCGCCTTCAACCATGTAAGTCGCGAGGGTCCACGGACTGCCGGAGAAACCGATCAACGGCACGCGACCGTTGAGTTCGCGACGGATGGTGCTGACCGCATCCATCACGTAGCCGAGGTCTTTGTGCGGATCCGGGATCGGCAACGCTTCGATGTCGGCCATCGTGCTGACGACTTTTTTGAAGCGCGGACCTTCACCGGTCTCGAAGTACAGGCCCTGGCCCATGGCATCGGGAATGGTGAGGATGTCGGAAAACAGGATCGCCGCGTCCAGTTGCGGGTAGCGGTCGAGCGGTTGCAGGGTGACTTCGCAGGCGAATTGCGGATTCATGCACAGGCTCATGAAGTCGCCGGCATGCGCGCGGCTGGCGCGGTACTCCGGCAGGTAGCGACCGGCCTGGCGCATCATCCACACAGGGGTGACGTCAACGGGTTGCTTGAGCAGGGCGCGGAGGAAACGGTCGTTCTTCAGGGCAGTCATGTCGGCATCCGGAAAAAAAGTGCGGGCATTTTCTCAGAGCGCGAGGCAAAAGGCACGGATGTGGGTCAGCCTTTTGTCTATCGGGTCAATTTGTCGCGCTGGAATGCGCTATCAGCAACACCGAGAAACAACTGTGGGAGCGAGCCTGCTCGCGAAGAGGGCTTCACATTCAACATCTCTGTTGACTGATCCACCGCTTTCGCGAGCAGGCTCGCTCCCACAATTAATCCCATTCCAATTTTGGAAAGTGATCAGACACCCAGGTAATCGAGGATCCCTTCAGCCGCATTGCGCCCTTCAAAGATCGCCGTCACCACCAGGTCGGAACCGCGCACCATGTCGCCACCGGCGAAGATTTTCGGGTTGCTGGTCTGGTGCTTGTACTGACCTTGCTCGGGCGCAACAACGCGGCCCTGGCTGTCGGTCTGGATCTCGAACTGTTCGAACCACGGCGCCGGGCTCGGGCGGAAGCCGAAGGCGATGACCACGGCATCGGCCGGGATGATCTCTTCGGAACCCGGGATCGGCTCGGGGCTGCGACGGCCACGGGCATCCGGTTCGCCGAGACGGGTCTCGACCACCTTCACGCCTTCGACCTTGTCTTCACCGACGATGGCGATCGGCTGGCGGTTGTAGAGGAATTTCACGCCTTCTTCCTTGGCGTTCTTCACCTCTTTGCGCGAGCCGGGCATGTTCGCTTCGTCACGACGATAGGCACAGGTCACCGACTTGGCGCCCTGACGGATGGACGTGCGGTTGCAGTCCATCGCCGTGTCGCCGCCGCCGAGTACCACGACCTTCTTGCCTTTCATGTCGACGAAATCTTCCGGCGACTTTTCAAAGCCCAGGTTGCGGTTGACGTTGGCGATGAGGAAATCCAGCGCGTCATAAACGCCCGGCAGATCCTCCCCGGCAAAACCGCCCTTCATGTAGGTGTAGGTGCCCATGCCCATGAACACCGCGTCGTATTCGGCGAGCAGTTGTTCCATGGTCACGTCTTTACCGACTTCGGTGTTGAGACGGAACTCGATGCCCATGCCGGTGAAGACTTCGCGACGATTGCTCAGCACGGTCTTTTCCAGCTTGAACTCGGGGATGCCGAAGGTCAGCAGGCCACCGATTTCCGGGTTCTTGTCGAACACCACCGGGGTTACGCCGCCACGCACCAGCACGTCGGCGCAACCCAGACCCGCCGGGCCTGCGCCGATGATCGCGACACGTTTGCCGGTCGGCTTGACCTTGGACATGTCCGGGCGCCAGCCCATGGCGAACGCGGTGTCGGTGATGTACTTCTCGACCGAACCGATGGTCACCGCGCCGAAGCCGTCGTTGAGGGTGCAGGCGCCCTCGCACAGACGATCCTGCGGGCACACCCGGCCGCAGACTTCCGGCAGGGTATTGGTCTGGTGCGACAACTCGGCGGCCTGAAGAATGTTGCCCTCGGCGACCAATTTGAGCCAGTTGGGAATGAAGTTGTGCACCGGGCACTTCCATTCGCAATACGGGTTGCCGCAACCCAGGCAGCGGTGGGCCTGATCGGCCGACTGCTGGGGTTTGAACGGTTCGTAGATTTCAACGAACTCTTTCTTGCGTTGACGCAACAGTTTCTTCTTCGGATCCTTGCGCCCGACATCGATGAACTGGAAGTCGTTATTCAGACGTTCAGCCATTGTTAAAACCTCATCAAACTCTTCAGGCGCATATCACTGCGGGTTGGCACGAGTGCTGGAAAGCAGGGTTTTCAAGCTGGCAGCCTTGGGCTTGACCAACCAGAAACGCCGCAAGTAATCGTCGAGGTTCTCGGCGAGTTCACGACCCCACTCGCTGTCGGTTTCGGCGACGTACTCGTTCAGCACGTTCTGCAGGTGGCTGCGATAGGCTTCCATGGCCTCGCCGCTGATCCGCTGGATTTCCACCAGTTCGTGATTGACCCGGTCAACGAAGGTGTTGTCCTGATCGAGCACGTAGGCGAAACCACCCGTCATGCCAGAACCGAAGTTGTAACCGGTCTTGCCCAGCACGCAGACGAAACCACCGGTCATGTACTCGCAGCAGTGATCGCCAGTGCCTTCCACGACGGTGTGGGCACCGGAGTTACGCACGGCGAAACGCTCGCCTGCGGTGCCGGCGGCGAACAACTTGCCGCCAGTGGCGCCGTACAGGCAGGTGTTGCCGATGATGGCGCTTTCCTGAGTTTTATAGACGCTGCCCTTCGGCGGCACGATGACCAGCTTGCCGCCGGTCATGCCTTTGCCGACGTAGTCGTTGGCGTCGCCTTCCAGGTACATGTTCAGACCGCCGGCGTTCCACACACCGAAGCTCTGACCTGCCGTGCCCTTGAAGCGGAAGGTGATCGGCGCTTTCGCCATCCCCTGGTTGCCATGCTTGCGCGCGATTTCGCCGGAGATCCGGGCGCCGATCGAACGGTCGCAGTTGCAGATATCCAGCTCGAACTCGGCACCGCTGAGGTCGTTGATCGCCGACGAGGCCAGCTCGACCATCTTCTCCGCCAGCAGACCTTTATCGAACGGCGGGTTGCGCTCGACGCCGCAGAACTGCGGTTTGTCCGCCGGGATGTGATCGCTGCCCAGCAGCGGGGTCAGGTCCAGGTGATGTTGCTTGGCGGTCTGGCCTTCGAGGATTTCCAGCAGATCAGTGCGACCGATCAGTTCTTCGAGGGAGCGCACACCAAGCTTGGCCAGCCACTCACGTGTTTCTTCGGCGACGTAGGTGAAGAAATTCACCACCATGTCGACGGTGCCGATGTAGTGATCCTTGCGCAGCTTCTCGTTCTGCGTCGCGACGCCAGTGGCGCAGTTGTTCAGGTGGCAGATGCGCAGGTATTTGCAGCCCAGTGCGATCATCGGCGCGGTACCGAAGCCGAAGCTCTCGGCGCCGAGGATTGCCGCTTTGATCACGTCGAGGCCGGTTTTCAGGCCGCCGTCGGTCTGCACCCGGACTTTGCCGCGCAGGTCGTTGCCGCGCAGGGTCTGGTGGGTTTCAGCGAGGCCGAGTTCCCAAGGTGCGCCCGCGTATTTGATCGAAGTCAGCGGCGAAGCACCGGTACCGCCGTCGTAACCGGAAATGGTGATCAGGTCGGCATAGGCCTTGGCCACACCGGCGGCGATGGTGCCGACGCCCGCTTCAGCTACGAGTTTCACCGAAACCAGCGCCTGCGGGTTGACCTGCTTGAGGTCAAAGATCAGTTGCGACAAGTCTTCGATCGAGTAGATATCGTGGTGCGGCGGTGGCGAAATCAGGGTCACGCCCGGCACTGCGTAACGCAGCTTGGCGATCAGCCCGTTGACCTTGCCGCCCGGCAGTTGCCCGCCCTCGCCCGGCTTGGCGCCTTGGGCGACCTTGATCTGCAGCACTTCGGCGTTGACCAGGTATTCCGGGGTTACACCGAAACGGCCAGTCGCGACCTGCTTGATTTTCGAGCTCTTGATGGTGCCGTAACGCGCCGGATCTTCACCACCTTCGCCGGAGTTGGAACGCGCGCCGAGGCGGTTCATGGCTTCGGCCAGGGCTTCGTGAGCTTCCGGCGACAGTGCGCCCAGCGAGATGCCGGCGGAGTCGAAGCGCTTGAGCACCGACTCCAGCGGCTCGACTTCACTGATGTCCAGCGGCGTGTCGAGGGTCTTGACCTTGAACAGGTCGCGAATCATGGACACCGGACGGTTGTCCACCAGTGAGGTGTATTCCTTGAACTTGGCGTAGTCGCCCTGCTGCACGGCGGCTTGCAGGGTGTTGACCACGTCCGGGTTGTAGGCGTGATATTCGCCACCGTGGACGAACTTCAGCAGACCGCCCTGCTGGATCGGCTTGCGCGGGCTCCAGGCTTCGACGGCGAGGGCTTTCTGCTCGGCTTCGATGTCGACGAAACGCGCACCCTTGATCCGGCTTGGCACACCACGGAAGCTCAGTTCGCAGACTTCTTCGGACAGACCAATGGCCTCGAACAGCTGCGCACCACGGTACGAAGCGATGGTCGAGATACCCATCTTCGACAGGATCTTGAGCAGGCCTTTAGTGATGCCTTTGCGGTAGTTCTTGAACACCTCGTAGAGGTCGCCCAGGACTTCACCGGTACGGATCAGGTCGCCCAGCACTTCGTAGGCCAGGAACGGATACACCGCCGAGGCGCCGAAACCGATCAGCACGGCGAAGTGATGCGGGTCACGGGCGGTCGCGGTTTCAACGAGGATGTTGGAATCGCAACGCAGGCCTTTTTCGGTCAGACGGTGGTGCACTGCACCGGTCGCCAGCGAAGCGTGGATCGGCAGCTTGCCCGGGGCGATATGACGGTCGCTGAGGACGATCTGGGTACGCCCGGCGCGCACGGCTTCTTCAGCCTGATCGGCAACGTTGCGGATCGCCGCTTCGAGGCCAAGGCTTTCGTCGTAGTTGAGGTCGATGATCGCCCGTTCGAAACCCGGACGGTCGAGGTTCATCAGCGAGCGCCACTTGGCCGGAGAGATCACTGGCGAGCTGAGGATCACGCGCGAGGCGTGTTCCGGCGACTCCTGGAAAATGTTGCGCTCGGCACCGAGGCAGATTTCCAGCGACATCACGATCGCTTCACGCAGCGGGTCGATCGGCGGGTTGGTCACCTGCGCGAACTGCTGACGGAAATAGTCGTACGGCGTGCGCACACGCTGGGACAGCACAGCCATCGGCGTGTCGTCGCCCATCGAGCCCACGGCTTCGTAACCTTGCTCGCCAAGCGGGCGCAGCACCTGATCACGCTCTTCGAACGTGACCTGATACATCTTCATGTACTGCTTGAGCTGGTCGACGTCGTAGAAAGCCGAACCGTGGTCGTTGTCTTCCATGGTCGCCTGAATGCGCAGGGCATTCTTGCGCAGCCATTGCTTGTACGGATGACGGGATTTAAGACGGTTGTCGATCGCATCGGTATCGAGGATCTGCCCGGTTTCGGTGTCCACGGCGAAGATCTGGCCAGGGCCGACACGACCCTTGGCGAGCACGTCTTCAGGCTGGTAGTTCCACACGCCGATTTCCGAGGCGAGGGTAATGAAACCATTCTTGGTGGTGACCCAGCGCGCCGGACGCAGACCGTTGCGGTCGAGCAGGCACACCGCGTAGCGACCATCGGTCATCACCACGCCGGCCGGGCCGTCCCACGGTTCCATGTGCATCGAGTTGTACTCGTAGAACGCACGCAGATCCGGGTCCATGGTTTCGACGTTCTGCCACGCTGGCGGAATGATCATCCGCACGCCACGGAACAGGTCGATGCCACCGGTGACCATCAGTTCGAGCATGTTGTCCATGCTCGAGGAGTCGGAACCGACGCGGTTGACCAGCGGGCCGAGCTCTTCCAGATCCATCAGATCATTGGTGAACTTGGTCCGACGGGCCTGCGCCCAGTTGCGGTTACCGGTGATGGTGTTGATTTCGCCGTTGTGGGCGAGGAAGCGGAACGGCTGCGCCAGCGGCCATTTCGGCAGGGTGTTGGTGGAGAAGCGCTGGTGGAACACGCAGATCGCGGTTTGCAGGCGCTCGTCACTCAGGTCCGGATAGAACGCGGCCAGGTCGGCCGGCATCATCAGGCCTTTATAGATGATGGTCTTGTGCGAAAAGCTGCAGATGTAATGGTCGGTGTCAGCGGCGTTGGCCACCGACGAACGGCGACGGGCGCTGAACAGCTTCACGGCCATGTCCTGATCGCTCAGGCCTTCGCCGCCGATGTAGACCTGCTCGATCTGCGGCAGGCGCTCAAGGGCCAGGCGGCCGAGGACGCTGGTGTCGATCGGCACTTTGCGCCAGCCGATCAGTTGCAGGCCTTCGGCGAGGATCTCGCGGTTCATGTTCTCGCGAGCGGCTTCGGCCTTGGCCGGATCCTGATTGAAGAACACCATGCCCACGGCATATTGCTTGGGCATTTCGACACCGAAGCTCTCCTGGGCAATGGCTCGCAGGAAGGCGTCGGGTTTTTGAATCAGCAGACCGCAACCGTCACCGGTCTTGCCGTCGGCATTAATCCCACCGCGGTGGGTCATGCAGGTCAGGGCCTCGATGGCCGTTTGCAAAAGGGTATGACTGGGCTCGCCCTGCATATGAGCTATCAGGCCGAAACCGCAGTTATCCTTGAATTCATCTGGTTGGTACAGACCTGCTTTCATAGACACTTTCTCACCAGGCTGCCTCTACTCGAGGCAAATTTCTTTTCAATTCAACCACTTGCGTTCCGCGCCGAACGTACGCCGGCTTAGCGGGGGCAAAAGGGTGGTCATTGTACACAGCGACACAGAGGCTCACAAATTTGACGACGAACTGTCGCAAATTCATGTCGCATTTGTGAAAGGTTTAAAGCGATCTGCTGTGCTAGTCAAAACTTTTTTAATTTTGACCGCAACGACTCAAAGACTACTGTGACGCAGACACCACAAGGCACGCGGCCCTTTCAGGCGGCGCGCACTCATGGAGATTTTGAGGTGCCGGGAGAGGCGGCCTGGGTAAGGCCGCCGAATCTTCAGCGAGTTGTTGCCAGTTCCTGTTGGACGCTGGCGACAGTGCGAGGCCAAGGTTTACCAGCCTGAACCTTCGCTGGCAAGGCCTTGATGGCAGAAACGGCCGCATCACGATTGGCAAAGTTGCCGTAGGTGATCACGTAAAGCGGCTTGCCGTTGAGGACTTTCTTGAAATAACGGTACTCGCCGCCCTGCTCCTTGACGAAGTTCTGCGCGGCGGTCTCCGAGCTGGTGCCGAGGATCTGCACGACATAGTTGCTGGTCGGCTGACCGGCGTACCAGCTGCCACCGGCAGCCTTGGCCACGGTAACGGGCTTGTCGGCAGGCTTGGCCGGAGCAGGAGCCGGTTTCGCAGCTGGCGCCGGGGTGGCCGGAGCAGGCTTGGCTGTGGCGATCTGCGTCGGTGCCGGGGTTGGCGCCGGTTTGGCGGCAGGAGTCGGAGCCGGTGTCGGCGCGGGACCGGCCGGAACGCCCGCAGGCGGTGCGGAGGTGGTTACGGTCGGCGGCGTATCGCTGGAGCCTTCCAGGGGCACGCCGTCGTCGCCTTCGGTGATGCCACCGGCGGCTTCTGCCAGCGGGCCACGCATGACCGGCTGCGAGTTGCCGACCAATGGCAGCGGCATCGGCTGGGTGTTGCCGGCGAATTCGACGGACGGGTTGGCGCCGTTCGCTGCACCCTGACCCAATGGCAGTTGCGCCTGTTCATTGGCCGGAGCACCGGTGGTCGGTGCCTTGCTGCGACCCGGCATCAGCCAGGCGGCGGCAACCGCGACCACAACGACGGCGGAAATCGCCAATACGTGTTTCTTCGGCATGTTGAACCCCATACTTGGACGCTTGACCGCGGAGCGGCTGGCAATCATGACTTCGATCAGTGCATCGCGAGCGACCTGGTTGATGTTGCCCGGCCAGCCCTCGGAGCTTTCGTGAATATCAGAGATCTGATCTGCGGTGAAAAGTTCGACACCCCGGCCCGCGCCTTCCAGCCGCTGGTCGAGATATTCGCGGGTCTCTTCTTCGGTGTACGGCTGCAATTCGATGACGTGGAAACGCTCTTCTTCGAGCTGCAACGCCTCAAGCTGAGCGATCAGCGACGACTCGCCGAACAGGAACACATGCGGACGACCTTCCGGCGTGCCGGCGCCGAGCGCCATCAATGCTTCCAGCGCGGACTCGTCGAGCTGCTCGGCATCGTCCACGAGCAGATAGACTTCCTGCCCGGTCAGACCCAGTTGCACCACCTGCTCGAGAATCGCGCCGACTTCGGCCTGAGCGACATCCAGCGCCTGCGCCACCTGGCGCAGCACGCCGGCCGCATCACCGGCGCCACGGGCGGAAACCACCACGCTCTGCACCGATTGCTTATTGGTGCTGGCCACCAGCGCCTGCCGCAGCAGGGTCTTGCCGCTGCCTTGCGGGCCGGTGACCACCAGCAGCAACTGGCTGTAACGCGCCAGGTGATGCAGTTGACCCAGCACCGGTTTGCGCTGGGCCGGGAAGAATTTGAAGCCCGGCACCCGTGGCGCGAACGGGTCGTGACTTAACTGGAAATGGCCGAGAAACGCCTCGTCGGCATGCAAACTAGTCATCGGAATCGTTTTAACCTTTAAGCTGAGCCAGGGCGCGGTAATCCGCTCCCAGCGTGGCCTGTAGAACCTCTTTCGGATAATCGTCGGTCACTACCGCTTCGCCCATCCGGCGCAGCAGCACCAGGCGCAGACGACCGTCGATCACTTTTTTATCAATTGCCATGTGTTGGAGAAAATCGGCTTCGCTCATCTCTTCAGGCGGAATGACCGGCAGACCGGCCCGCTGGAACAGACGAATGCCGCGGTCACGCTCCTGCTCGCTGATCCAGCCCAGGCGCGCGGACATTTCCAGCGCCATCACCGTGCCCGCCGCCACCGCCTCGCCATGCAGCCAGACACCATAGCCCATGTGGGTTTCGATGGCGTGGCCGAAGGTGTGGCCGAGGTTGAGCGTGGCGCGTACGCCGGTTTCCTTTTCATCGGCGCCGACCACCGCAGCCTTGGCCGCGCAGGAACGCTCGATCGCATAGGTCAGCGCGGTTTGATCCAGCGCGCGCAGGGCGTCGACGTTTTCTTCGAGCCAGGTCAGGAATGGTTCGTCGCAGATCAGGCCGTACTTGATGACTTCCGCCAGGCCCGCCGACAGCTCGCGCTGCGGCAGGGTTTTCAGCGATGCGGTATCGATCAGCACCACGTTCGGCTGATAGAACGCGCCGACCATGTTCTTGCCCAGCGGATGGTTGATCCCGGTCTTACCGCCGACCGAGGAATCGACCTGCGACAGCAGCGTGGTAGGAATCTGGATGAAATCGACACCGCGCTGATAACAGGCGGCAGCGAAACCGGCCATGTCGCCGATCACCCCGCCGCCCAAGGCGATCACGGTGGTGCGGCGGTCATGACGGGCGGTCAGCAGACCATCGAAAATCAGTTGCAGGGTTTCCCAGTTCTTGAAGGCTTCGCCGTCAGGCAACACCACCGAGATAACCGAAAACTGCGCAAGGCTGCGGGTCAGACGTTCGAGATAGAGCGGCGCGACGGTTTCGTTGGAGATGATTGCCACCTGCCGCCCGTGGATATGCGGCGCCAGCAGTTCCGGCTGATCCAACAGACCTTCGCCAATATGAATCGGGTAGCTGCGCTCGCCTAGATCGACCTTGAGTGTCTGCATGTGTCCCCACAGTGAAGATGGAAGCAGGCGTCCTGCCCTGAAATTATTGGTGTTCTGCGGCCTGTAGCGGTATGACGCCGCTCGCCCGGCATCCGCCACACCCTCGGCGGGCGCTGACAGGACGCCGAGGATAGCGCATTTCGGGCGATGCTTTAACGGGGTGGCAACTGCGCGAGACGGTCGAGAATGTCGAGCACCACCATGCGTGGCGGCCGCTCGTCGGTTTCCACCACCAGATCGGCAATTTCCCGATAAAGCGGATCACGGATCTCGAGCAGGTCGCGCAGGGTTTTCGCCGGATCGGCGGTACGCAGCAGCGGCCGATTGCGGTCGCGGGAGGTGCGGCCGACCTGCTGCTCGACGGAGGCGTGCAGATACACCACGCGCCCGCCTTCATGCAGGGCCTTGCGATTGGCATCACGCATCACCGCGCCGCCGCCGGTCGCCAGCACCACGCCATCGAACGCGCACAGCTCGGCGATCATCGCCTGCTCACGGTCACGAAAGCCGGGCTCGCCTTCCTTGTCGAAGATCCATGGGATATTGGCACCCGTGCGCAGCTCAATTTCCTTGTCGGAATCCTTGAACGGCAGGCGCAGCTCTTTGGCCAGCAATCGGCCGATGGTGCTTTTGCCAGCACCCATCGGTCCTACAAGTATCAAATTTCGCACAGAATCAACGACTCACAGCAATCGCCTGGTTATTCATGATACGCGGAGTGAGAAATACCAGCAGCTCGGATTTTTTCTCCGAAACCACATCACGCCGGAAAAGGCGGCCAAGATACGGCACATCGCCAAGAAATGGCACCTTATCTACGACCTTGCTCTGAGTATTTGAAAAAACACCGCCGATTACGATGGTCTCGCCGTCATTTACCAGCACTTTGGCGTTGACCTCGTTTTTCTTGATCGGCGGCACATCCTGCACTTTGTTCAGGTAATCGGGCTCATCCTTGGTGACCTTGACCTCCATGATGATGCGGTTGTCCGGGGTGATCTGCGGGGTGACTTCCAGTGACAGCGAAGCCTCCTTGAACGACACCGAGGTAGCGCCGCTGGAGCTGGCCTCCTGATAGGGAATCTCGGTGCCTTTGAGGATCTTCGCGGTTTCCTTGTCCGAGGTGACCACCTTCGGCTGTGAGACGATTTCGCCGTTGCCGGTTTTTTCCATCGCCGTCAGTTCGAGATCCAGCAGTACGTTGTCGGTGATGAAAGCAATGCCGATCCCCGAAGTGTTATTGACCGTGCCCATGTCGACGAACGGCGAGTTGGTGCCGGTGCTGCCCGGCGTACCGATAGTGCTCGACGAACCGTTGACCCCGGAGGCGTTCCAGTTGCCCTTGTTCTGCACCGAACCGCCCCAGCGCACGCCCAGGCTCTTGTCGTAATCGACGTTGGCCTCAACGATGCGCGCCTCGATCATCACCTGGCGCACCGGAATATCCAGCTGGGCGACGATCCGCCGGAGTTCGTCGAGGCGATCCTGGGTCTGGTAGGCAATGATGTTGTTGGTTCGCTCATCGACGGTAATCGAACCGCGCTCGTCGACCTTGGCCTCGGCGCTCGTCACCGACTGGAACAGCTTGGCGATGTCCGCTGCCTTGGCGTAATTGACTTGCAGCAGCTCACGACGCAGGGGCGCCAGCTCGGCGATCTGCTTCTGCGATTCCAGTTCCTGACGCTCGCGAGCGGCAATTTCATCGGCCGGCGCGACCAGCAGCACGTTGCCGATCTTGCGCTTGTCCAGCCCCTTGGTTTTCAGCACCAGATCCAGTGCCTGATCCCACGGCACGTTTTGCAGGCGCAACGTGATGCCGCCCTGCACCGTGTCGCTCGCCACCAGGTTGAGATTGGTGAAGTCCGCGATCAGTTGCAGCACCGAGCGCACGTCGATGTCCTGAAAATTCAGCGAGAGCTTGTCGCCGACATAGGCCTGACGGTCGGCGTTGCGCTTTTGCAGGTCGTCGATGCTCATCGGACGAACGCTCACGGTGAGCTTGTTGTCGGTCTGGAATGTGGAATAGTCGAAGGTGCCGCTGGGCTCGACACTGATCACCGTACGATCGCCGGTGAGCGCTGCGTTGACGAACTGCACCGGGGTGGCGAAGTCCTTGACGTCGAGGCGCACGCGCAGTTTTTCCGGCAGTTGCGTACGGGCGAAGCTGAGGATGATCTTGCCGTCGTGCTCCTGGATATCCGGGGCGATGGTCGGATCAGAGAGATCGATGACCACGTTGCCCTCGCCCTCGGTGCCGCGCTGGAAATCGACACCGCGAATCGCCCTGCTGCGTTGCGCGGCTGGTCTGGCAGGTGCCGCAGCGGCCGTGGCGGCCGTGGCGGCACGCGGTGCAACGGCAGCCGGGCGCGGCGCAGTCGCGGAAGCGCCCTGACCGACCACCACAAACAGATTATTGCCCTCGACCCGCGTGCTGTAAGGCGCCAACTGCGTCAGGCTGACAATCAGCCGCGTGCGATCCTTGGCTTCGGCCACCGTGGCCGTGCGCGCGTTGCCGCTGCCCAGATCAAGATTCTTGTTGGCCATCTGGCTGGTCACGCCCGGCAGATCCAGTGCAATGCGTGCCGGTGACTCGGTTGTGTAGCCCTTGGGCTGCGGTGGCGGGCCGTCGAACGACAGCTTCAGTTCGACGCGGTCACCCGGCAGCGCGGCGACATCCAGCGCTTTCAGACTGGCCGCCATTACCATCGGTGACACCAGCGCTATCCATAGCGAAAAACCGAGGGTGGAGAAAATCCTGTTCATTGTTCGACTTCCACTATGAGTGCTCTTTCAAAGGAATGGTGCGCGGCCGCTCCAGCCAGGCGCCGGCGCCGTCGGGCACGATCTCCACGACATCGACCTGGGTAGGGCTGATGGCGACGATGCGGCCGTCGTTGCGGCCCAGGTAGTCGCCGACCTTCAGGCGATGCACCCCGCCTGCGCCGCGCAACAGCGCAAACGAGCCCGAGGCATTGGCAATCGTGCCGACCATTTCGAACTGCTCGATATTGAACCCTTCAAGGTATTGCTTGACCCGGCTGGGGTCGGGTTTGACGTTGCGCGAGCCGTGCTTCTGCCCGGCCAGATCGACTCTCGCCTGCCGCGAAAACGGGCTGCGCAGGTTGGCGGCGCTGTAAGTGAATGTGGGGTAAGACCGGAATGTCGGCGTTGGTTCAATCCTGCCCGCCGGGCGCAGGCGCACTTCGTTGAGGTACGCGTCGAGGTCGCTGAAGTCATCACCGCCACCGCAGCCGCTCAGCGCCAGCACCATGGGCAGGACGAGATAACGAATCGGGGTCATTTTTCCAGCCCCTTGTCGTTATAGCGGTACGTCTTGGCAAGAATACTCATGCGCAGCTTCGTCCCGCCCTCGGGATTGGCCGGCGCCAGTTCGAAATCGTGCAGAGTGACAATTCGTGGCAGCCCGGCGACGCCGCTGACGAAGGTCGCGAGATCGTGATAGGCACCGGTCACGGTGATCTGGATCGGCAGTTCGATGTAGAACGGCTGGGTCACTTCCGGCAGCAGCTTGATTTCCTCGAATTCCAGGCCGCTGCCCAGACCGGTGCGAGTGATGTCTTCGAGCAGGCCCGGCACTTCAGTGTCGCTGGGCAATTGCCGCAGCAATACGCCGAAGGTGTTTTCCATTTCCTTCATTTGCTGGGTATAGAGCTCAAGGTTCGCCGACAGCCGCGCCTTGCTGGCGAATTGTTCCTTGAGGGTGGTTTCCTCTTCGCGCTTGAGGTCGAGCTGATTTTCCATGTCGCTGATGAAGAAGTAATAGCCAAGCGCGAGGATCAACACCATCACCAGCGCACCGCACAGGGTTTTTACCGCCGGGGGCCAGGAGCCGATGTTGCTGGTGTCGAGGTCGTTGAAATCGATATTGCGCAGGCTTTGCAGCCATTCGGAGGCGTTCATTGCTCGTCCTCCACAACCTTGGGCTGCGTCTGACGAACGGTCAGCTGGAAGACGTTGGCTTGTTCGACCTGATCAGCGCTGGTGGCCTTGACCTCATTCAGGCTTGGCGCGTCGAACCAGTCGGACGCGTCGAGATTGCGCATCAGCTCGGAGACCCGGTTGTTCGACTCCGCCGCGCCACTGATGGACAGGGTCTTGCCGGCCATTTTCACATCGGTGAAATACACGCCGTCCGGCAGGGTACGCGCCAGTTGGTCGAAGACCCGCCCGCTGATCTGCCGATTGCCCTGCAGGTCCTGGATGATGCGCATGCGCTCGACCAGTTGCTGGCGGCGCGCCTTGAGTTCGCTGATCTGTTTGATGCGTTCGTCGACCACGGCAATCTGTTTGCCGATGTAATCGTTGCGCGCCATCTGCCGCTCGATGGCCGCGGTGATGATCTGGTCGGCAATCAGCAGCGCGCCGATCGAACCGGCCAGCACGCCGATAAGTACCAGCAGAAAGCGTTTGCGCCGTTCTTCGCGGCGCTCCTCGCGCCAGGGGAGAAGGTTGATCCGCGCCATCAGTCAAAACTCCTGAGCGCGAGCCCGCAGGCAATCATCAAGGCTGGCGCGTCGCTGGCCAGCGCTCCTGCGTTGACCTTACTGCCCAAGGCCATGTCGGCGAATGGGTTGGCGACCTGCGTCGGCGTGTCCAGCCGCTGTTCGATCAGACGGTCCAGGCCGGGCACCGAGGCGGTGCCGCCGGCCAACAGGATATGGTCGACCGCGTTGTACTGGCCGGAGGCGAAGAAGAACTGCAGCGAACGCGAGACTTGCTGCACCAGTGCCTCGCGAAATGGCTGCAAGACCTCGCTGACGTAATCGTCAGGCAGCCCGCCCTGTTTTTTCGCCAGGCCCGCCTGTTCGACCGTGAGGCCGTAACGGCGCTGGATCTCTTCTGTGAGCTGACGTCCGCCGAACAATTGCTCTCGGGTATAGATGATCTTGCCGTTGTGCAGGACGCTGAGAGTGGTCATGGTCGCACCGATGTCGACCACCGCCACGGTCAGGCGCTCCTGGGAGGCCGCCAGATGCGTCGCCAGCAGACCGAACGAGCGCTCGAGGGCGTAGGCCTCGACGTCCACCACCCGCGGGGTCAGGCCGGCGAGCGCCAGCGCCGCTTCACGTACCTCGACGTTTTCCTTGCGACAGGCGGCAAGCAGCACGTTGACCCGATCCGGGTTGCGCGGCGAGACGCCCTGGACTTCAAAATCGATGGCGACTTCGTCCAGCGGATAGGGAATGTATTGGTCGGCCTCGATCTTGAGCTGGTTTTCCAGTTCGTCGTCGGACAGCCCGGCGTCCATCTCGATGACCTTGGTGATCACCGCAGAACCGGCCACCGCCACCGCCACGCTCTTGACCCCGGTTCGCGCTTTCACCAGCAACCGGCTCAGCGCCTGGCCGACGCCTTCGAGGTCGGCGATGTTCTTTTCGACCACGGCGTTCGCCGGCAACGGCTCCACCGCATAGGCCTCGACCCGGTAGCGCTCGCCCTGACGGCTCAGTTCCAGCAGCTTCACCGACGTGGAGCTGATGTCGATCCCCAGTAACGCATTGGTCTTTTTATTGAAGAGTCCCAGCACTACCAATTCCCTATGACTTTCCGTGAGTTACGGACTCTGTAATACGCATTGCGTTCCTTCACCCCCGTCTTGACAGAAGCGCCAATGACGCCCCCGACGGAAAAGTGCTTATAATGCCCAGCGATTTTTTCCGCTTTTTACTGCCAGCGCGGATGGCTCTGTGTGTAACCGCAGCCCCGTGCCAAATTCATTCTTTGCCCTGGATGTCCAAAAGCCTTGATTCGTCTGCTGAAATTTTTCGGTTGGTCCATCGTCGCCGTTTTCTGCGGACTGCTCTTAGGTCTCAGCGGCGCCTTTCTTTACCTTAGTCCGGGTTTGCCGTCTGTGGAGGCGCTGAGAAGCATTCAGTTGCAGATTCCTCTGCGCGTCTACAGCAGCGACAACAAGTTGATCGCAGAATTTGGCGAAATGCGCCGTACACCGATTCGTTTCGCCGACATTCCGCCCAACTTCATCAATGCGTTACTAAGTGCTGAAGACGACAATTTTGCCAACCACTATGGCGTCGACCCGAGCAGCCTGATGCGCGCGGCGACGCAACTGGTCAAGAGCGGACATATTCAGTCCGGCGGCAGCACCATCACCATGCAGGTGGCGAAGAACTTCTTCCTCACCAGCGAGCGCAGCTTCTCGCGTAAAACCACAGAAATTCTCCTCGCCTTGCAGATCGAGCGACAGCTGACCAAGGACGAGATTCTTGAGCTGTACGTCAACAAGATCTACCTGGGCAACCGCGCCTACGGCATCGAGGCGGCGGCGCAGGTGTATTACGGCAAATCGATCCGTGACATCAGCCTGGCGCAGATGGCGATGATCGCCGGTCTGCCAAAAGCACCGTCGCGTTTCAACCCGCTGGCCAACCCGGCGCGCAGTAAAGAACGCCGCGACTGGATCCTCGGGCGCATGTACAAGCTGGGCAAGATCAGCGAAGCCGACTACACCGCCGCGATCAACGAGCCATTGAACGCCAGCTATCACGTACCGACCCCGGAAGTGAACGCACCGTACATCGCCGAAATGGCCCGTGCCGAAATGGTCGGCCGTTATGGCAGCGACGCCTACACCGAAGGTTTCCGCGTCACCACCACAGTGCCGAGCAATCTGCAGGAAATGGCCAACACCGCGCTGCACGAAGGCTTGATGACCTACGACCAGCGCCACGGCTACCGTGGCCCCGAGTCGCGCCTGCCGGGCAAGACCCGCGAAGCCTGGGCCAGCGAGCTGACCAAGCAGCGCACCATCAGCAGCCTCGAACCTGCGATCGTCACCCAGGTCGATAAAACCGGCCTGCAGGTGTTGACCCGCACCGGTGAAGAGCACGTAGCCTGGGACACGATGAAATGGGCGCGACCGTTCCTCAACACCAACAGCATGGGCGCCAACCCGCGCCAGCCGTCGGATGTGGCGCAGGTCGGTGATTTGATCCGCGTGCAGCGCCAGACGGACAATTCGCTGAAATTCAGCCAGATACCACAGGCTCAGGGCGCACTGGTGTCGCTGGATCCGCAAAACGGTGCGATCCGTTCGCTGGTGGGTGGCTTCGCTTTCGAGCAGAGCAACTACAACCGCGCCATGCAGGCCAAGCGTCAGCCGGGTTCGAGCTTCAAGCCATTCGTTTACAGCGCCGCGCTGGATAACGGCTATACCGCTGCCAGTCTGGTCAACGATGCGCCGATCGTGTTCGTCGACGAGTACCTGGACAAGGTCTGGCGCCCGAAGAACGACACCAACACCTTCCTCGGCCCGATCCGCCTGCGTGAAGCGCTGTACAAGTCGCGCAACCTGGTGTCGATCCGCCTGCTGCAGGCCATGGGCGTGGGCAAGACCATCGACTACATCACTCGCTTCGGCTTTAACAAGCAGGACCTGCCGCCGAACCTGTCGCTGGCACTCGGCACCGCAACGCTGACGCCGATGGAAATCGCCACTGGCTGGAGCACCTTTGCCAACGGTGGCTACAAGATCACTCCGTATATCATCGACAAGATCGAAAGCCGTAACGGTGACACTTTGTTCGTCGCCAACCCGCCGACCGTGCCACAGGGTGGCGCGGCGACCGACGGTATCGCTGCGCCGGCTACCGAGTCGTTCACGGTCAATGCCGCTCCGGTTGCCGGTGAAGCGTCGGCCAATCCGGCAGTGCCGCAAGCGCCGGCCGTGGCCGAACGGATTGTCGATGGACGTACCACCTACATCCTCAACAGCATGCTGCAGGACGTAATCAAACTCGGCACCGGCCGGCGCGCACTGGCCATGGGCCGCAGTGACATCGCGGGCAAGACCGGTACCACCAACGAATCGAAAGATGCCTGGTTCTCTGGCTACAACGCTGATTACGTAACCACGGTGTGGACTGGTTTCGACCAACCGGAAAGCCTCGGACGCCGTGAGTTCGGCGGTACTGTGGCGCTGCCAATATGGATGAATTACATGTCGGCCGCGCTGAAAGACAAGCCGCCGCATGTGCAGCCTGAGCCAGAAGGCTTGCTCAGCCTGCGGGTAGACCCGGTCAGCGGCCGTGCAGCAACACCGAGCACACCGGGCGCATACTTCGAACTGTTCAAGGCCGAAGACACGCCGCCGTCGGTGAACGAGCTGGGCAACGGCGCAGTGCCAGGCAGCCCGCTGCCGGCGGATGAACAGGCGCCGATCGATTTGTTCTGATCCTGATGCCGCAAAAAGCCCCCGTCTTCGTGAGAAGTGCGGGGCTTTTTATTACCCGAAGATCAAAAGCCCCTCACCCTAACCCTCTCCAAGAGGGAGAGGGGACTTACCGAGTTGTCTGGGGTCAAACACCGACCTGAAAGTGTGGTGTCGATTATGGATTCAAAACCATACATTCAGGTCGGCGTAGCTCCCAAGCGTCCCCCAATCAGTCCCCTCTCCCTCTGGGAGAGGGTTAGGGTGAGGGGCTCTTGATCTTCAGGCATAAAAAAGCCCCGACTCTCACGAGCCGGGGCTTTTGTTTGACACGCTACAACGACTTAGCCGTTGAACACGTCATCCACGCTTTTCAGCGGGTAGTTCTTCGGATACGGCAGAGTAGCAACGCCGGTCTCGATCGCGGCCTTGGCCACGGCGTCGGAGATCAGGGTGATCAGGCGCTTGTCCATTGGCTTCGGAATGATGTACTCACGGCCGAACTCCAGCGGAGCACCGCCGTAGGCATCGCACACGTCCTGTGGAACAGGCAGTTTGGCCAGTTCGCGCAGGGCGTTGGCGGCGGCGACTTTCATTTCTTCGTTGATGCGCTTGGCGCGAACGTCCAGGGCACCACGGAAGATGAACGGGAAGCCCAGTACGTTGTTGACCTGATTCGGGTAGTCCGAACGGCCGGTTGCCATGATCACATCGCTACGGGTGGCGTGCGCCAGTTCCGGGGAGATTTCCGGATCCGGGTTGGAGCAGGCGAACACGATCGGGTTGGCCGCCATCGACAGCAGGCCTTCGGCGCTCAGCAGGTTCGGACCGGATAGACCGACGAATACGTCAGCGCCTGCCAGTGCGTCTGCCAGGGTGCGCTTCTCGGTAGCGTGGGCGAACACGGCTTTGTACTGGTTCAGGTCGTCACGGCCGGAGTGGATCACGCCGGTACGGTCAACCATGAAGATGTTTTCGATGCGAGCGCCCATGCTCACCAGCAGTTTCATGCAGGAGATGGCGGCAGCACCGGCGCCGAGGCAGACGATTTTTGCTTCCGGCAGGGTTTTGCCAGCGATTTCCAGGGCGTTGATCATGCCGGCAGCGGTCACGATTGCGGTGCCATGCTGGTCATCGTGGAACACCGGAATGTCGCACTGCTCGATCAGAGCGCGTTCGATCTCAAAGCACTCTGGCGCCTTGATGTCTTCCAGGTTGATGCCACCGAAGGTGATGGAGATGCGCTTGACGGTGTCGATGAAGGCTTGCGGGCTTTCCGAGTCGACTTCGATGTCGAATACGTCGATGCCGGCGAAGCGCTTGAACAGCACGCCCTTGCCTTCCATCACAGGCTTGGAAGCCAACGGGCCGAGGTTGCCCAGGCCCAGAATCGCGGTGCCATCGGAAATGACTGCCACCAGGTTGCCCTTGCCGGTGTATTTGTAGGCCAGTTCAGGATCGCGAGCGATCTCGCGTACTGGTTCAGCTACGCCGGGGCTGTAGGCCAGCGACAGGTCGCGGGCGGTAGCAGTGGCCTTGGTGAGCTCGACACTCAGCTTCCCCGGACGAGGATTGGCGTGGTATTCGAGAGCGGCAGTTTTCAGATCAGACATTTTGGCATTCCGCTTTTTTACTGTTGGACAGACTGGTCAGCGAGGATACGCGCCTCGCAAAGTCCCCACAAGACTGGGCAGTCACCGCTGTCAAGCGCCCTGCCCTACGACTTTGGGCCAAGAGCCACGGCGCACAAGGGCTGGACTGTTCACAATCAGCTGTAAAAATGTCTACAATTTTTCTTCAACGCGGTACGTGCAGCATCGAAGGATCGGTCAACGGCAACAACCAGCGCGCCTGACCTTTTTGCAATCCACCGCGCCGGGTTCGGTCAACCACCCAGCCACGCGCCTCGATCTGCCTGCCTTTCAGTGCTTCCAGACCAGCACTGTCAAATCGTCCGAGCAGATTGGGTGCAACCCGCAATACAACCCTGTCCTGCAACTCGATCCAGATTCCGCCGCGATTGCGCTGCACCTTGCTCACCCGACCGCTGACTACGGCAAAGCCTGAACGCTGGATCTCCTGCGCTTTCTGCACCGGCGATTGCCGCCAGAGACCAAGCCCGGCCTGTCGCGCGCTGCGTTCGGCGGCCTGCTGGCAGGGGACCAGGTCGACATTCGGCGCGACCGCAACGTGAAAACCCAGGCCATCGGCAAGCATTTGCGCTTCGAGATTCACTCCGCTGGCGCTGTAAACATGCGCGAGCGTACGCCCGTAATGGTCTTTCGCCTGCTTGCCGGGCCGCAAGCCGACCCGGCCGCCGCTCTCATCCACCAGCGCTTGCAGGCGTTTACGCGCCGCCACGGCGAACGGTTCGTCGCTGCGGCCCTGCTTGCCCAGCTCCGGCGTATTGAGGCCGATCATGCGCACATTGCGCCCGTCGCTCAGGCGCAGGGTGTCGCCATCGACCACCCGCTGCACGCTGACGCTGACGCTGGTCAGCCCTGCGGGTGTCGGGCAGAACGCCTGGGCGGCGGACAGCCAAATCGCAGACACAAAAAAGGCGCCCGCAAGGGACGCCTTTTTCATCAGTCTGGAGAAGTCGAAACGACCATCCAAAATGATCAGCCTCAGGCTTTTTTGCCGACGCCGAAAGTAGCGAAACGGTCTGCGAACTTCTGCACACGGCCGCCGGTGTCCAGAGTCTTCTGCTTACCGGTGTAGAACGGGTGGCATTCGTTGCAAACGTCGATCGCCAGGGCTTTGCCGTAGGTCGAACGAGTTTCGAACTTGTTACCGCAGCTGCAGGTAACAGCAATTTCCGGGTAGTTCGGATGGATATCGGCTTTCATGGTGTCTTCCTCAGGCTAGCGTGCCGCCACCCAACACTATTGTTGAATACCGCACGTAATTAGGCCGCGGATTCTACCAGACCTTTTCAATCGCGCAAGCTGTCACCGAGACCGACCGTCTGCTAGGCTCCCGGCCTTGAACGCACTTCCCTGTGGGAGCGAGTCTGCTCGCGAAGGCGCCATGGCAGTCGACACATGTGTTGCCTGACCCACCGCCTTAGCGAGCAGGCTCGCTCCCACAGGTCATGCATATCCGATCATTTTGCGTATCGAGATCCCCCCGCGTGCCCGACGCCATTTTGCGCCTTGCCCTGCCTTCGCCTCTGCGCCGCCTGTTCGATTACCGGGCGCCGGCCGGGGTGCGGCGTGAGCAATTGCAGCCGGGCATGCGCTTGCGGGTGCCGTTCGGTCGGCGCGAGATGATCGGGATTCTGGTCGAGGTCACCGACACCAGCGAGGTGCCGGCAGAAAAACTCAAACCGGCACTGGCCCTCCTCGACTCGACTTCACCGCTGCCGCCGGCGCTGTTCAAGCTGTGCCTGTGGACGGCGCAGTATTATCAGCACAGCCTCGGCGACACCTTGAACTGGGCCTTGCCAGTGCTGCTGCGTCAGGGCGAGCTGGCCGAAGCCCGCCAGGAACGCTTCTGGTCGGTGGCCCCCGGCGCCAGCGTCGATGACCCGCGAGTCGCCCGTGCGCCACGCCAGCGCGAGGCGCTGACCACGCTGGCCCAGCACCCCCACGGCGTCGCCCATCAGTTGCTGAGCAAACTGATGCTGAGCAAGGACAGCCTCGATCTGCTGCTGGCCAAGGGACTGGTGCAAGTCGAAATCCGCCGCCACGCCCCCGGCGTCCGCCATGAACACTGGCTGGCACAACCGGAGCTGCCGCTCAACAGCGAACAACGCGCGGCGTATGAAGCGATTCGCGCTGGCTTCGACAGCTATCACGCCTTCCTGTTGGCCGGCGTCACCGGCAGCGGCAAGACCGAAGTCTATCTGCAACTGATCCGCGAAACCCTCGAAGCCGGCAAACAGGCACTGGTGCTGATCCCGGAAATCAACCTCGGCCCGCAGACCCTGGCGCGTTTCGAACAGCGCTTCAATGCGCGCATCGCCCTGCTGCACTCGGCGGTAAATGATCGCGAACGCCTGGAAGCCTGGCTCGCCGCCCGTGATGGCGAGGCCGACATTATTATCGGCACCCGTTCGGCCCTGTTCACGCCAATGAAAAATCCCGGGCTGATCATCATCGATGAAGAGCACGACGGCTCCTATAAACAGCAGGAAGGTCTGCGCTACCACGCTCGCGATCTGGCACTGGTACGCGCGCGGCAGGAAAACATCCCGATCGTGCTCGGCTCCGCCACGCCGTCGCTGGAAAGTCTGCATAACGCTTACACCGGTCGCTATGGCCTGTTGCGCCTGAACGAACGCGCCGGCGGCGCCAAGCAACCGCGCTTCCTGCGGCTGGACGTGAAAAGCCGTCCGCTCGACAGCGGTATTTCCGGGCCGATGCAGCAAGCCATCGGCCAGACCCTCGCCAACGGCCAGCAGGTGCTGGTGTTCCTCAACCGTCGCGGCTTTGCCCCGACCCTGCTCTGCCACGATTGCGGCTGGATGTCCGAGTGTTCGCGCTGCGATGCGCGCATGACCGTACACCAGCGTTACGGCGAGTTGCGCTGTCACCACTGCGGCAACGTTGAGCGCACGCCACGCCAGTGCCCGAAGTGCAGCAAGGTCGATCTGCGCCCGGTCGGCGCCGGTACCGAACGCGCCGAAGAGCGTCTGGCGATTCTATTCCCGGATTACCCGGTACTGCGCGTCGATCGCGACAGCACCTCGCGAAAGGACGCGATGAATCAGCTGTTCGCGACAATCCAGAAAGGCCAGCCGTGCATTCTGGTCGGCACGCAGATGTTGGCCAAAGGGCACCATTTCCCCCGGGTGACGCTGGTATCGATTCTGGATGCCGACGGCGGCCTGTTTTCCGGCGACTTCCGCGCCAGCGAGCGCATGGCGCAGTTGATCGTCCAGGTCGCCGGGCGCGCCGGCCGGGCTGAGGAGCCGGGCAGGGTGATCATCCAGACGCATTTGGCCGACCACCCTTTATTGGTGCAACTGACCGAGCAAGGATATTTCGCCTTTGCCGAACAAGCCTTGAGCGAGCGCCGCGCCGCGGGGTTGCCGCCGTTTGCCCATCTGGCGCTGTTGCGCGCCGAAGCGCACAAGCCGGGGCAGGCGGAAGGCTTTCTCGATGAAGCGTGCAGCGCGGCCGAACGCCTGCTGGCCGAATTGAATCTGAGCGGCATCGAGTTGCTCGGGCCGGTGCCGGCGCCGATGGAGCGCCGTGCCGGGCGTTATCGCGCCCAGCTGTTGTTACAGGCGACCGCGCGGGCACCGCTGCACCGCTTGCTGGCGAGCTGGATGCTGGTGCTGGAGCAGATGCCGAGCGGGCGGGCGGTGCGCTGGTCGCTGGATGTTGATCCGGTGGATCTGTATTGAGCTGAAGATCGCTTTCGCGAGCAGGCTCGCTCCCACAGTGGATCAGCGCCGTACATACCTTGTGTGTCCTGCGCAAAACCTTGTGGGAGCGAGCCTGCTCGCGAAAGCGGACTTTTTCTCACCACATATCCATAAGCTGCCTGCTAAGGTTGGCAAGCCCGTCTTCGCAACGGATAATGCCCAGTTTTTCCACCCGCGCATCGATGCGCCCGCCGCGCTTGCGGTCGAAAGAGAAGACCATGAAAGACACCATTCGCCAGCTGATCCAGCAAGCCCTCACCCAACTCGTCAACGAAGGTGTGTTGCCTGAAGGCCTGACGCCGGCGATCCAGGTGGAGAACGCCCGCGACAAGACCCACGGCGACTTCGCCAGCAACATCGCCATGATGCTGGCCAAGCCGGCCGGCATGAAGCCACGGGATCTGGCGGAGAAAATCATCGCCGCCCTGCCCGCTGACGAGAACGTCACCAAGGCCGAAATCGCCGGCCCGGGCTTCATCAATTTCTTCCAGAACACCCAGGCACTGGCCTCGCGCCTCGACGCCGCACTGGCCGACGCCCATGTCGGCGTGCGCAAGGCCGGCCCGGCGCAGCGCACCGTGGTCGATCTGTCGGCGCCGAACCTGGCCAAAGAGATGCACGTCGGCCACTTGCGCTCGACCATCATCGGCGACGGCGTGGCCCGCGTGCTTGAGTTCCTCGGCGACGAAGTGATCCGCCAGAACCACGTCGGCGACTGGGGCACCCAGTTCGGCATGTTGATGGCGTACCTGCAGGAAAACCCGATCACCAGCGACGAATTGTCCGATCTGGAAAACTTCTACCGTGCGGCCAAGCAGCGTTTCGACGAGTCCGAAGAGTTCGCCGACCGCGCCCGTGGCCTGGTGGTCAAGTTGCAGGCTGGCGATGCCGAATGCCTGGCGCTGTGGATCAAGTTCAAGGACATCTCGCTGTCGCACTGCCAGAAGATCTACGAACTGCTCAACGTCAAACTGACCATGGCCGACGTGATGGGCGAAAGCGCCTACAACGACGACCTGATCAACGTGGTCAACGACCTGAAAGCAGCGGGCATGCTGGTCGAGAGCAACGGCGCCCAGTGCGTGTTCCTCGACGAGTTCAAGAACGCCGATGGCGACCCGCTGCCGGTGATCATCGTCAAGGCCGACGGCGGTTACCTGTACGCCACCACTGACCTGGCGGCCGTGCGCTACCGCAGCGGCAAGCTCAAGGCTGATCGCGCGCTGTATTTCGTCGACCAGCGTCAGGCCCTGCACTTCCAGCAAGTGTTCGCGGTGGCGCGCAAGGCCGGTTTCGTCACCCATCCCATGGAAATGGAGCACATGGGGTTCGGCACCATGAACGGCGCCGATGGCCGTCCGTTCAAGACCCGTGATGGCGGCACCGTGAAGCTGATCGACCTGCTGACCGAAGCCCAGGAACGTGCCTACAACCTGGTGAAAGAGAAGAACCCGACCCTGGCCGAAGACGAGTTGCGCAACATCGCCAAGGTCGTCGGCATCGGCGCGGTGAAATACGCCGACCTGTCCAAGCATCGCACCAGCGACTACAGCTTCAACTTCGACCTGATGCTCAATTTCGAAGGCAACACCGCGCCGTATCTGCTGTACGCCTACACCCGTGTGGCCGGTGTGTTCCGCAAACTGGGCAAGGACTTCAGCGAAGTCGACGGCCAGATCGTCCTCGAAGCGGCGCACGAGCAGGAGCTGGCGGCGAAGCTGGCGCAGTTCGGCGAAGTGCTGAACAACGTGGCTGAAAAAGGCACGCCGCACATTCTCTGCACTTACCTGTACGACGTCGCCGGCCTGTTCTCCAGCTTTTACGAGAACTGCCCGATCCTCGCCGCCGACACCCCGGCACAGATGCAGAGCCGTCTGCGTCTGGCCGCACTGACCGGTCGCACCCTCAAGCAAGGCCTGGAGCTGTTGGGTCTGGAAACTCTGGAGCGTATGTAAGTTGGCTGCCAAGAAAAAACCTGCACCCAAACGCGGCGCCAGCCGCTATCAGGCCCCGGCGAAACAACCGATTCCGGGCTGGCTGTGGATGGCCATCGGCCTGACCGTCGGCGCCTTCATCGTGTTTCTGATGAAACTGGAACCGGGCAAGGGCAGCGACACGGTCAAGCGCGAGAAAGTCGAACAGCAGCAGAAAGCGTCGAAGATCGCCGAGGCCAACAAGACCCCGCCGAGCCCGACGCAACCGGTGAAACCGAAGTACGACTTCTACACCTTGCTGCCGGAATCGGAAGTGATCGTGCCGCCGGACGCGGTGCCGGAAAAGACCCTGCCGACGCCGCAAGTGCCGGCCGTCCCGACCACGCCGGTAACCCCGGCCGAAGCGGCGAAGATCGACACCGCACGGGCACAGGCAGCTCTGGCGGGGATCACGCCGCCGCCAGCGCCACCGGTGAGCAAGGCCGCGCCAGTGACCAAGTTTTTCCTCCAGGCCGGTTCGTTCCGCAAGGAAACCGATGCCGACAAGGTTCGCGCGCAGATCATTCTGCTCGGCCAGGCCGTGTCGGTGGAGTCCGGCACGGTCAAGGATGAAACCTGGTATCGCGTGCTGGTCGGCCCGTTCAGCAACCGTGAACAACTGACCACGGCGCAGAAACAACTGGCCGGTGCCGGCTTCAGCAACCTGTTGCTACAACAACGCCAGAGCCGCTAAGGCTCTCAGAGGTCAGCTGCAACTTGCAGGTGACCTTCAAACTTTGTGGCGAGGGGATTTATACCCGTTTGGCTGCGGAGCAGCCCTGAAACCAGCCATTGCGGTGCAGCAGGCATACCGCAAATGATGGTTTCGCGACTGCTCCGCAGCCGAACGGGGATAAATCCCCTCGCCACAGTCATCACACACACCATTCGTCTCCCATCGTCCCTGCCGGTTGAAATCCCCTCCAGCACCCCCATATGAATGGGCATAAGGCATTTTCGCCCCGCTGCGTGGAGACTCTTCCCTTGACCACCATCGTTTCAGTCCGCCGCCACGGCAAAGTCGTCATGGGCGGCGACGGCCAGGTTTCTCTCGGCAACACCGTGATGAAAGGCAACGCCAAAAAGGTCCGTCGCCTGTACCACGGCCAGGTCATCGCCGGTTTCGCCGGTGCCACCGCCGACGCCTTCACCCTGTTCGAACGTTTCGAAGGCCAGCTCGAAAAACATCAGGGTCACCTGATCCGCGCCGCCGTCGAACTCGCCAAAGAATGGCGCACCGACCGCTCCCTGAGCCGCCTCGAAGCGATGCTCGCGGTCGCCAACAAGGATGCTTCGCTGATCATCACCGGCAACGGTGACGTGGTCGAACCCGAAGATGGCCTGATCGCCATGGGTTCCGGCGGCGCCTACGCGCAAGCCGCCGCCAGCGCCCTGCTGAAAAAGACCGACCTGTCGGCGCGCGAGATCGTCGAAACCGCTCTCGGCATCGCCGGCGACATCTGTGTATTCACCAACCACACCCAGACCATTGAGGAGCAGGATCTCGCTGAGTAAGCCTGTTGCGGCCCCTGTGCCACGGCTTGTTTCTGCTTGAGGACCGTCAATTACTATGTCCATGACTCCCCGCGAAATCGTCCACGAACTCAACCGCCATATCATCGGCCAGGACGATGCCAAGCGCGCCGTCGCGATTGCCCTGCGCAACCGCTGGCGCCGCATGCAGCTGCCTGAAGAGCTGCGCGTTGAGGTGACCCCGAAGAACATCCTGATGATCGGCCCGACCGGTGTCGGTAAAACCGAGATCGCCCGTCGCCTGGCGAAACTGGCCAATGCGCCGTTCATCAAGGTCGAAGCGACCAAATTCACCGAAGTCGGTTATGTCGGCCGTGACGTCGAGTCGATCATTCGTGATCTGGCCGATGCCGCGATCAAAATGCTCCGCGAACAGGAAATGACCCGCGTACGTCACCGGGCCGAAGACGCCGCCGAGGATCGCATCCTCGACGCGTTGCTGCCGCCAGCACGCATGGGCTTCAGCAACGAAGAAGCGCCGAGCTCCGATTCCAACACCCGTCAGCTGTTCCGCAAGCGCCTGCGCGAAGGCCAGCTGGACGACAAGGAAATCGAAATCGAAGTCGCCGAAGTCTCCGGCATCGAGATCGCCACGCCGCCAGGCATGGAAGAGATGACCAACCAGCTGCAATCGCTGTTTGCCAACATGGGCAAGGGCAAGAAGAAGTCGCGCAAGCTCAAGGTCAAGGAAGCGCTGAAACTGGTGCGCGATGAAGAAGCCGGGCGTCTGGTCAACGAAGAAGAACTGAAGGCCAAGGCGCTGGAAGCGGTCGAGCAGCACGGTATCGTCTTCATCGACGAGATCGACAAGGTCGCCAAGCGCGGCAATGTCGGCGGCGCCGATGTCTCCCGCGAAGGCGTACAGCGCGACCTGCTGCCGCTGATCGAAGGCTGCACCGTCAACACCAAGCTGGGCATGGTCAAGACTGACCACATCCTGTTCATCGCCTCCGGCGCGTTCCACTTGAGCAAGCCAAGCGATCTGGTGCCGGAGCTGCAAGGTCGTCTGCCGATCCGCGTCGAGCTCAAGGCCCTGAGCCCGGAAGACTTCGAACGCATCCTCAGCGAACCGCACGCCTCGCTCACCGAGCAATACTGCGCGCTGCTGAAAACCGAAGGCCTGAACATCCAGTTCCAGCCCGAGGGCATCAAGCGTCTGGCGGAGATCGCCTGGCAGGTCAACGAGAAGACCGAGAACATCGGTGCCCGTCGCCTGCACACCCTGCTTGAGCGTCTGCTCGAAGAGGTGTCGTTCAGCGCCGGCGACCTGGCCAGCGCCCACGATGACAAGGCGATTCTGATCGACGCCGACTACGTCAACAGCCACCTCGGCGAATTGGCGCAGAACGAAGATCTGTCCCGTTATATCCTGTAAGCCATACTTACAGCGGTAGCGGACCCTGTGGGAGCGAGCCTGCTCGCGAAGAGGTCGTGTCAGGCGGTATCAATGCCGTCTGACCCGCCGTTTTCGCGAGCAGGCTCGCTCCCACATTTGAATCAGGGTCGCCCACACATCGGACGCCAGCCCATGAATCGAATCCCCACCGACATCAAACTGCACAAAGCCTCGAAAACCCTGACGCTCACTTACGCGTCCGGCGAGGAATTCACCCTGCCCGCGGAGTTTCTGCGCGTGCACTCTCCCTCCGCCGAGGTCCAGGGCCACGGCAAACCGATCCTGCAATTCGGCAAGCTCAACGTTGGTCTGAGCAAGCTGGAGCCGGCCGGCAACTATGCACTGAAACTGACCTTCGACGATGGTCACGACAGCGGCCTGTTCACTTGGGAATACCTCTACGAACTCGGCAAGCGCCAGAACGAACTCTGGGACGATTATCTTGCCGAGCTGCGCGCTGCCGGGAAATCCCGCGATCCGAACGAGTCGTTCGTCAAGCTGATGCTCTAGGCCGTGGCTCTCGCTCTTTAGAGGGCATTTTCTAACTTCATCTGTTTGAATGCTCCGCGCATATGGCCCCGGATCGGCCGCTTGCGAAAAAAATTAAACTCGGGTAACCAATGGAGCTGGCAAGTTCCCTGCAGTGCTCTACGACTGTAAAGCAGCTATGCAGAATCAACGGTCACCCGAGCAGTAGTACCCGGCATTGGCTGTGGAAGCGACAGCGTGAAACCGGGTACTCGTCTCAGGACAATGGAGCGTCGTAGATGAGTGACAAGAATAACGATGACCTGAAGTACCAAGCCTCGGAAAACACTCTGGGGCTTAACCCCGTCGTCGGGCTGCGCGGAAAGGATCTGCTGGCCTCTGCTCGAATGGTGCTGAAACAGGCCATCAGACAACCGATTCACAGCGTCAGGCACGTGACCCATTTCGGCCTCGAGCTGAAGAACGTGCTGCTGGGTAAATCCGCGCTGCAACCGGCCGGTGACGACCGCCGTTTCGCCGACCCGGCGTGGAGCCAGAACCCGCTGTACAAACGTTATCTGCAAACCTACCTGGCCTGGCGCAAGGAACTGCATGCCTGGATCGATGACAGCAGCCTGTCCCCCAAGGACATCGCTCGCGGGCATTTCGTCATCAACCTGATGACCGAAGCCATGGCGCCGACCAACACGGCGGCCAACCCGGCGGCGGTCAAACGCTTCTTCGAAACCGGCGGCAAAAGCCTGCTCGATGGCCTCTCGCATCTGGCCAAGGATCTGGTGCACAACGGCGGCATGCCGAGCCAGGTCAACATGGGCGCGTTCGAAGTCGGCAAGAGCCTCGGCGTCACCGAAGGCGCGGTGGTGTTCCGCAATGATGTGCTGGAGCTGATCCAGTACCGGCCGATCACCGAGCAGGTCCACGAACGCCCGCTGCTGGTAGTGCCGCCGCAGATCAACAAGTTCTACGTCTTCGACTTGAGCCCGGACAAGAGCCTGGCGCGCTTCTGCCTGCGCAACAACGTGCCGACCTTCATCATCAGCTGGCGCAACCCGACCAAGGCCCAGCGCGAGTGGGGCCTGTCTACCTACATCGAAGCGCTGAAAGAAGCCGTCGATGTGGTCACGGCGATCACCGGCAGCAAAGATGTGAACATGCTCGGCGCCTGCTCCGGCGGCATCACCTGCACCGCCCTGCTCGGCCACTACGCCGCCCTCGGCGAGAACAAGGTCAACGCCCTCACCCTGCTGGTCAGCGTGCTCGACACCACCCTGGACAGCGACGTCGCCCTGTTCGTCGATGAGCAGACTCTGGAGACCGCCAAGCGCCACTCCTACCAGGCCGGCGTGCTCGAAGGCAAAGACATGGCCAAGGTCTTCGCCTGGATGCGCCCCAACGATCTGATCTGGAACTACTGGGTCAACAACTACCTGCTCGGCAATGAGCCGCCAGTGTTCGACATTCTGTTCTGGAACAACGACACCACCCGCCTGCCCGCTGCGTTCCACGGCGACCTGATCGAGATGTTCAAAAACAATCCACTGATCCGCCCCAATGCACTGGAAGTGTGCGGCACGCCGATCGACCTCAAGCAGGTCACCGCCGACATCTTCTCGCTGGCCGGCACCAACGATCACATCACGCCGTGGAAGTCCTGCTACAAGTCGGCGCAACTGTTCGGCGGTAAAGTTGAATTCGTGCTGTCGAGCAGCGGCCATATCCAAAGCATCCTCAACCCGCCGGGCAATCCGAAATCGCGTTACATGACCAGCGAAGAGATGGCGGCGACTGCCGATGACTGGCAGGAAAACTCGACCAAGCACACCGATTCCTGGTGGCTGTACTGGCAGGCATGGCTGGCCGAGCGCTCGGGCAACCTGAAAAAGGCCCCGACGAAATTGGGCAACAAAGCGTACCCGGCAGGCGAGGCTTCGCCGGGCACTTATGTTCACGAGCGGTAACTGACACCACCCATTGTGGGAGAGGGCCTTGTGGCGAGGGGATTTATCCCCGTTGGGTTGCGAAGCGACCCCGAATCCTGAAACCGTGATTTGTCAGACGCACCGCGGCTACTCGATTCACGACTGCTTCGCAGCCGAACGGGGATAAATCCCCTCACCACAAGGTCCGCTCCTACAGGAATACGGGTGGACTTGAAATCTACAGGGCCTCACGCATGCCGCAACCGTTCATATTCCGCACCGTCGATCTGGATGGCCAGACCCTCCGCACGGCGGTGCGTCCCGGCAAGCCTCATTTGACGCCTCTGCTGATTTTCAACGGCATCGGCGCCAACCTGGAGCTGGTGTTCCCGTTTGTCGCGGCGCTCGACCCGGATCTGGAAGTGATCGCCTTCGACGTGCCAGGGGTCGGCGGCTCGTCGACGCCGAACCGGCCGTATCGCTTCCCCGGCCTGGCCAAACTGACGGCGCGGATGCTCGACTATCTCGACTACGGTAAGGTCAATGTGATCGGCGTGTCGTGGGGCGGAGCTCTGGCGCAGCAGTTTGCCTACGACTATCCCGAGCGCTGCAAGAAACTGGTACTGGCGGCCACTGCGGCCGGTGCGGTGATGGTGCCGGGCAAACCGAAAGTGCTGTGGATGATGGCCAGCCCGCGCCGCTACATTCAGCCATCCCATGTGATCCGCATCGCGCCGATGATCTACGGCGGCTCGTTCCGCCGCGATCCGACGCTGGCGGCCAGCCATGCGGCGAAAGTGCGCTCGGCGGGCAAGCTCGGTTACTACTGGCAGCTGTTCGCCGGCCTCGGCTGGACCAGCATCCACTGGCTGCACAAGATCCATCAGCCGACGCTGGTGCTGGCCGGCGATGACGACCCACTGATTCCGCTGATCAACATGCGCATGCTCGCCTGGCGCATTCCCAACGCGCAGTTGCACATCATCGATGACGGCCATCTGTTCCTGATCACTCGCGCCGAAGCGGTGGCGCCGATCATCATGAAGTTTCTCGAAGAGGAGCGTCTGCGCGCAGTCATGCACCCGCATCCGACCCCGCTCGGCGGCTGATCGCGGCGGCCTGCTTTATGCAGCACTTTCCAAATCAAGCGCGCGGCAGGACGCCGCGCAGGCAGCAACCGGTAACAGCGTCTATGGTGTTCTGGTTCGGTGAGTGTGTTTTTGCCCTGAAGACGAAGGAGTGTTGAGTCATGCGCGAAAAACCAGCGACGGGCGTGGTGCCCAGCCCCGCCGTGTTTATCAACGCCCAAAGTGCGATCGCCGGTCTGCGTGGCAGGGATCTGCTGTCGACACTGCGCAGCGTCGCCGCCCACGGCTTGCGCAATCCGTTGCACAGCGCCAGGCACGCGCTGAAGCTTGGCGGGCAGTTGGGGCGCGTGCTGCTCGGCGAAACCCTGCACCCGACCAATCCGCAAGACAGCCGCTTCGCCGATCCGGCGTGGAGCCTCAACCCGTTCTACCGGCGCAGCCTGCAGGCGTATCTGGCCTGGCAGAAACAGGTCAAGAGCTGGATCGATGAAGGCGACATGAGCCCTGAAGATCGTGCCCGTGCGCACTTCGCTTTCACTCTGCTCAATGACGCCGTAGCGCCCTCCAACACCCTGCTCAATCCGCTGGCGGTCAAGGAGCTGTTCAATTCCGGCGGGCAGAGTCTGGTGCGTGGCCTGAGCCATCTGTTCGATGATCTGTTGCACAACGACGGCCTGCCACGGCAAGTGACCAAGCAGGCGTTCGAGGTCGGCAAAACCGTAGCGACCACCACTGGGGCTGTGGTGTTCCGCAATGAAATGTTCGAGTTGATCCAGTACAAATCGATGAGCGAAAAGCAGTACGCCAAGCCCTTGCTGGTGGTGCCGCCGCAAATCAACAAGTACTACATCTTCGATCTGAGCCCGCAGAACAGCTTCGTCCAGTACGCCCTGAAAAACAGCCTGCAGACCTTCATGATCAGCTGGCGCAACCCTGATGTGCGCCATCGCGAGTGGGGCCTGTCGAGTTACGTCGAAGCGGTCGAAGAAGCGATGAACATCTGCCGGGCGATTACCGGCGCGCGTGAAGTGAACCTGATGGGCGCCTGCGCCGGCGGCCTGACCATTGCCGCCCTGCAAGGGCATTTGCAGGCCAAACGGCAACTGCGCCGGGTCGCCAGCGCGACTTACCTGGTCAGTCTGCTCGACAGCCAGATCGAAACCCCGGCCACGCTGTTCGCCGACGAGCAAACACTGGAAGCGGCCAAACGTCGCTCGTACCAGCGAGGCGTGCTCGACGGTCGCGACATGGCCAAGGTCTTCGCCTGGATGCGCCCCAACGATTTGATCTGGAGCTATTTCGTCAACAACTACCTGCTGGGCAAGGAGCCGCCAGCCTTCGACATCCTCTACTGGAACAACGACAACACGCGCCTGCCGGCGGCGCTGCACGGCGATCTGCTGGACTTCTTCAAGCACAACCCGCTGATCCACGCTGGCGGTCTCGAGGTGTGCGGTACGCCGATCGATCTGCAGAAGGTCAATGTCGACAGCTTCAGCGTCGCCGGCATGAACGACCACATCACGCCGTGGGACGCGGTGTATCGCTCAACCCTGCTGCTCGGTGGCGAACGACGTTTCGTGCTGTCCAACAGCGGCCACGTGCAGAGCATCCTCAACCCACCGAGCAACCCGAAAGCTGCCTACGTCGAGAACGCCAAACTGAGCAGCGACCCGCGTGCCTGGTACTACGATGCCAAACACGTCGACGGCAGCTGGTGGCCGCAGTGGCTGGAATGGGTTGCCCAGCGCTCCGGCGCCCTGAATGAGACTCGCACCACCCTCGGCAATCCGAACTATCCACCGATGGAAGCAGCACCTGGCACCTATGTGCATGTGCGCTGACGCTCAACCGAAATTTTCTAAGAAGACTGGATGAAAACCCGCGACCGGATCCTCGAATGTGCGCTGCAACTGTTCAACGAAAAGGGTGAACCGAACGTTTCCACCATGGAGGTGGCCAACGAAATGGGGATCAGCCCGGGCAATCTCTACTACCACTTCCACGGTAAGGAACCGCTGATTCTCGGCCTGTTCGAACGCTTCCAGCACGAGCTCGCGCCCCTGCTCGACCCACCGCCGGACGTTGAACTGGCGCCGGAGGATTACTGGCTGTTTCTGCATTTGATCGTCGAGCGCCTGGCGCAATACCGGTTCCTGTTCCAGGACCTGTCGAACCTCGCCGGGCGCTTGCCGAAACTGGCCAAGGGGATTCGCAATCTGCTCAATGCGCTGAAGCGGACGCTGGCGTCGTTGCTGGCGCGATTGAAGGCTTCGGGGCAACTGGTCAGCGATACCCAGGCATTGGGGCAACTGGTGGAGCAGGTGACCATGACGTTGCTGTTCTCGCTGGATTACCAGCGGATTCTTGATCGTGAGGGAGAGGTTCGGTTGGTGGTTTATCAGATCATGATGCTGGTGGCGCCGCATTTGCTGCCGCCGGTGAAGGTGGCGACAGAGCGGATGGCCTTGCAATACCTTGAGGATCACGACTGACCCGAAAAGCCCCTCACCCTAACCCTCTCCCGGAGGGAGAGGGGACTGATTGGGGGATGTTCGCGAGCTACGCCGACCTGAGCGAGCTTCTTTGAATCGATAATCGACTCGATTTGTTCAGGTCGACGTATGACGCAGGACACCTCGGTCGGCTCCCTCTCCTTGGGGAGAGGGCTGGGGTGAGGGGCCGCTTGGAATGCACAAACAAAAACGCCCGACCCTCACAGGCCGGGCGTTTTTGATTTGCCCTGAAATCAGGACTGACTGGATGGCGTCGACGGTGTCGATGCCGCAGTCGGAGTAGCTGCTGCCGTGGGTGCCGCAGCGGAGTTTGCCGCGTTGGCCAGAGCTGTTGGCGCAGTCGATGGCGCCTCAGCCGGTTTCGGCGCAGCGGCTTTCGGCGCGGCCGGTTTTTTCACTGCTGGCTTTTTCGCCGCAGCCGGTTTGGCCGCAGGCTTCGCAGCGGGTTTGGCGGCAGCAGTTTTCGCTGCTGGCTTGGCCGCTGGTTTCGCTGCAGCTTTAGCCGCAGGTTTTGCTGCCGCTTTGGTTGCCGGTTTGGCAGCGGCCTTGGCGGCAACCGGTTTGGCTGCCGCTTTGGCCGCGGGCTTGGCGGCCGCAGTTTTGGTCGCAGCTTTCGCAGCCGGTTTTGCTGCCGCTTTGGTCAGTGGCTTGGCTGCGGTTTTCGCCGCAGGTTTGGCAGCTGCAGTTTTACTGGCAGGTTTCGCCGCAGCGGTTTTTGCCGCCACAGGCTGCGCTTTCAGACCGGTGAGTTTTTCGATCTGCTTTGTCAGCGTATCGACCTTGGCGTTGAGCGCCTTGACCTCATTGCGGCTCGGCACACCCAGGCGCGAAATCGCGCTGTTCAGGCGCTTGTCGAAAGCCCCTTCCAGCTCGTCCCACTTGCCCAGTGCGCGATCTTTCACGCCGCTGATACGCGACTTGGCCGAGGAGGTCGAGTCCTCGACTTTCTTGCCGACGGCAGTCTTGGTGAGCTTCTCGGCTTTCTCGCCGTCTTTGACCAATGCATCGAAGAGTTTGCTGCCGTCAGTGTCGATCTTCGAGTACACGCCTAAACCAGCCAGCCAGATTTTGCGGGAGTAGGACTCGACCTTCCCGACCCACGAGCTGCTTTCTTTATCGGTGTTCTTTTTGCCAGCCATCCCGTTCTCCTTAAGATTTTCGCGCGACGCGTTCGAGCAATGCCGTCAGCTCATCGAGCTTAGCAGAGAGTGCCTCAACGTCATGTTTAGACGGAATGCCGATCCGATTCAAGGCGCTGGCCACACGGTTGTCGAAGGCCTTCTCGACCTTGTCGAGCTGAACTTCAACGCGACCCTTGAACGAGCTGACCTGAGTGGCCGCGTCATCGATCTCGGCGTTGGCCGCATGGAGTTTTTCGCTGACGGCTTTTTTGCCTTTCTTTTCAACAGTTTGACCGGCGGCTACGAGTTCTTGAAAGTACTCGCTGCCCTCTTGGCCGACCTTGGTGTAGGCGCCCAGGCCTGCCAGCCAGATCTTGCGGGCATAGGATTTGACGTCGCTCAGAGTGGAAGTCGGAGCGTCGATTTTTTTCTTCAAAATGACTTTGGCCATGGTGCACCTCACGCGCAGAAGGTTTGAGGAACTGCCGGACGAGTGTCGGGCTCAGGCACAAAGTAGGGAGAAAAATTAGAAAGGGCACCCTAACCAGCGGGAGCATCACAAAACAAATGTGGGAGCGAGCCTGCTCGCGAATGCGTCATATCAGCCAACATTTCAGTCAACTGATACACCGCTTTCGCGAGCAGGCTCGCTCCCACAGGGGACTGGATTTCAATCTGGAAATCAGGCCAGGGCTTTGTCGAGGGCTTTCTCGATCTCGGCTTTGATCATGCCGCTCATGGCCGACATCATCAGGCCCAGTTCGACGTCGACCCTGATCGAATCGTCCGCCACATGCACTTCGCCTTTCACGCCGGAGCGCTTGAGGTTCAGGGTGTCGCCCGACCACTGCGGCTCCAGGCCGTATTGTTCGTTGAGCTTTTTGGCCAGTTTGTCGGCCTTTTCGCGGGCGGCTTCCTTACCCAGGGTGTGGGCGCGCTCAACACTGATTTTGGCCATGGAATGACTCCTGATGATTGAATGGCTGACGTTGAATCTTGACCGCATCTGCGGCAAATCGTCCCGAAGGTTGCCCATCTTACCTTTAGCCATTCCAAGACAAAGCATGGCTTGGGGATTAGAATGTCGCGCATTCTCTTTTGGTGACAGCGATATGACTGATCAGCGCAAAGGCAGCGATGCCGAACCCACCACTCACTTCGGCTTCAAAAACGTTCCGGAAAGCCAGAAAGCGGAAAAAGTCGCTGAGGTTTTCCATTCCGTAGCCGCTAAATACGACCTCATGAACGACCTTCTGTCGGGCGGCATGCACCGTCTGTGGAAGCGTTTCGCGATCGAGCTTTCCGGCGTGCGCAGCGGCAACCGCGTACTCGACATCGCTGGTGGCACCGGCGACCTGACCCGCAAGTTCTCGAACCTCGTCGGCCCGACCGGCCAGGTCGTGCTGGCCGACATCAACGAGTCGATGCTCAAGGTCGGCCGTGATCGTCTGCTCGATCTGGGCGTTGCCGGCAACGTCGAATTCGTCCAGGCCGACGCGGAAAAACTGCCATTCCCGGACAACCATTTCGACTGCGTGACCATCGCCTTCGGCCTGCGCAACGTGACGCACAAAGAGGACGCGTTGCGTTCGATGCTGCGCGTGCTCAAGCCTGGCGGCCGCCTGCTGGTGCTGGAATTCTCCAAGCCGACCAACGCGCTGATGTCCAAAGCCTACGACGCCTACTCGTTCGCCTTCATGCCGCTGATGGGCAAGCTGATCACCAATGACTCGGAAAGCTATCGCTACCTGGCCGAATCGATCCGCATGCACCCGAATCAGGAAACCCTGAAGTCGATGATGGTCGAGGCCGGTTTCGACCGCGTGACCTATCACAACATGACCGCAGGCATCGTCGCCCTGCACCGCGGCATCAAACCCTGATGTTGCTCACCGGGCTGCTCGCCAGCGTCGAACTCGGCCTCAACCGGGTGCTGCGTCTCGACAGCACGGCGCTGCCGCGCCTGGCGCATCTGACCGGCAAGGTGATTGCCGTCGACTGCCGCAACCCGGCGCTGCAACTGTTCATCCTGCCCAGCGACGAAGGCTTGATGCTCGCCTCGCAGTGGGCAGCGGATGTCGATTGCACGTTGCGCGCACCGGCCTCGAGCCTGGTGAAACTGGCCCTGAGCAAGGACAAGACCGCCGTGCTGCACGCCCCGGAAGTCGAGCTCGATGGCGACAGCGGCGTGCTGCTGGAGCTGGCCGGCGTACTGCAGGATCTTGAGCTGGACTGGGAGTACGAACTCTCGCGCTGGCTCGGTCCGGTCGCCACGCAATTGCTCGGCGGCCATCTGCGCAGCCGCGCGCGCTGGTATCAACAAGGATTTGCCAGCCTCAACCAGAATCTTGCCGAATACCTCGCCGAAGAATCACGCACCCTTGTCGGGCAGCGTGAAGCCGAAGCGCGATTCAGCGAACTGGACCGGATCAAACTCGATCTGGAACGACTCGAGGCGCGTTTCGAGCGCCTTTCCCGATCCCTCGACCCAAGCGATAACGCATGAAGCTGCTTGCCGTCCGCCGTCTGTTGCGCATCCAGCGCGTCGTGATCCGCTACCGCCTCGATGACCTGCTGTTCGATCTGCCGCTGCCCTGGTTCCTTCTGGCCGTGCGCTTTTTGCTGCCGTGGCGCTGGCTGCCGCGCAAGCCGCTGGAACTCAACCGTGGTGCGCGCTTGCGTCTGGCGTTGCAGGATCTGGGGCCGATCTTCATCAAGTTCGGGCAGATTCTTTCGACCCGCCGTGACCTGCTGCCGGAGGACATCGCCGATGAGCTGATGCTGCTGCAGGACCGCGTGCCGCCGTTCGACTCGCAGCTGTCAATCAAGCTGATCGAAGAACAGCTGGGCAAGAAAATCAGCGAAGTGTTCAGCCGTTTCGACGTCGCCCCGCTGGCCTCGGCCTCGGTGGCGCAGGTGCATGCGGCGCAGCTCAAAAGCGGCGAAGAAGTCGTGGTCAAGGTCATTCGCCCGGGCCTGAAACCGATCATCGCGCAGGATCTGGCGTGGCTGTTCATCCTCGCCCGCGCCGCCGAGAAGTTCTCCGCTGACGCGCGCCTGCTGCACCCGGTCGATGTGGTGCAGGACTACGAAAAAACCATTTACGACGAACTCGATCTGTTGCGCGAGGCGGCCAACGCCAGCCAGTTGCGCCGCAACTTCGAAGGCTCGCAGTTGCTTTATGTACCGCAAGTCTATTGGGACTGGTGCCGGCCGAAAGTGCTGGTCATGGAGCGCATCTACGGCATCCAGGTCACCGATCTGGCGACCCTCGCTGACCAGCGCACCGACATGAAAATGCTCGCCGAGCGTGGCGTGGAGATTTTCTTCACTCAAGTGTTCCGCGACAGCTTCTTCCACGCCGACATGCACCCGGGCAACATTTTCGTCAGCACCGTCAATCCGTGGAGCCCGCAATACATCGCGATCGACTGCGGCATCGTCGGCAGCCTGACCCCGGAAGACCAGGACTATCTGGCGCGCAACCTGTTCGCCTTCTTCAAGCGTGACTACCGTCGTGTGGCGCAACTGCACATCGATTCGGGCTGGGTGCCGGCGGAAACCAAACTCAACGAATTCGAAGCGGCGATTCGTACCGTGTGCGAACCGATCTTCGAAAAACCGTTAAAAGATATTTCATTTGGCCAGGTATTGATGCGCCTGTTCCAGACCGCACGCCGCTTCAACATGGAAGTGCAGCCGCAACTGGTGCTGTTGCAGAAGACCTTGCTGAACATCGAAGGCCTCGGTCGTCAGTTGTATCCGGATCTGGATCTGTGGAACACCGCGCAGCCGTTTCTCGAGCGCTGGATGCGCGAACGCGTCAGCCCGAAAGCCTTGCTGGGCAACGTGCAGAGCCAGCTGGAGCAGATTCCGCACCTGTCGAACATGGCCCGCGATCTGCTCGAACGCATGTCGCAACCCCACGCCAAAGACCCTCCGCCGCCGTGGCACAAACGCAAGGACGACTGGTTCCTGCGCCTGCTCGGCTGCGCGCATCTGGCCGGCGGCGCGATCCTCGCAGCGGGTGGTCCGTTGACCGAGTGGGCGCACTGGCCCGCCGGAATCATGATCGCGGTCGGTTTGTATCTGGTCGTTCGCCGATAGCACGATTGAGCTGCAAGTTATAAGCTGCCAGCTTCAAGCTTGACGCTACAGGCACGCCGCAACGTGCGTTTACTTGCAGCTCGAAGCTCATGGCTTGCTGCTGCTTTTCGAGATTTGACGATGAAAAACTGGCTGGACGAGATCAAGTGGGATGCTGACGGCCTGGTGCCGGCGATTGCCCAGGATCACAAGACCGGGCGCGTATTGATGATGGCCTGGATGAACCGCGAAGCGCTGGAACTGACCGCTGCGGAGAATCGTGCAATCTACTGGTCACGTTCCCGTGGCAAGCTGTGGCGCAAGGGCGAAGAGTCCGGCCATGTGCAGACCCTGCATGAAATGCGTCTGGACTGTGACGCCGACGTGATCATCCTGATGGTTGAACAGATCGGCGACATCGCCTGCCACACCGGCCGTCAAAGCTGCTTTTACCGGGTCTTCGAAAACGGCGACTGGAAAACGGTCGATCCGGTACTGAAAGACCCGCACGCTATCTATTCCGCAGGACACACACATGAGTGACACCCTGACCCGCCTCGCTCAGGTACTTGAAGAGCGCAAAGGCGCAGCCGCCGACAGTTCGTATGTCGCCAGCCTGTATCACAAGGGGCTGAACAAGATTCTGGAGAAAGTCGGCGAAGAGTCGGTCGAAACCATTATTGCCGCCAAGGATGCCGCGATCAGCGGCGATTGCAGTGATGTGATCTACGAGACCGCCGACCTGTGGTTCCACAGCATGGTCATGCTCGCCCAACTGGGGCAGCATCCGCAGGCCGTGCTGGATGAACTGGACCGTCGCTTCGGCTTGTCCGGACACGTCGAGAAAGCCTCGCGTCCGTCCGCCTGAACAACTTTTAGAGAGGAATCGCCACATGGGCATTTTTGACTGGAAACACTGGGTCGTCATTCTGATTGTCGTGGTGCTGGTGTTCGGTACCAAAAAACTGAAAAACCTCGGCACCGACGTTGGCGAATCGATCAAGGGCTTTCGCAAAGCCATGAACGACGACGAAAAACCGGCCGAACCGAGCGTGACCCCGCCAGCCCAGCCAGTGCCACCGGTGCAGCCGCAAACCACCGCTCAGGCCAACCCGCCGCACACCATCGACGTGCAGGCGCAGAAAGTCGAAGAGCCGATCCGCAAAGACGTGTGAGCACTGACTAATGTTTGGTATCAGCTTCTCTGAACTGCTGCTCGTCGGCCTCGTCGCCCTGCTGGTGCTCGGCCCCGAGCGTCTGCCGGGCGCGGCGCGCACCGCCGGTCTGTGGGTCGGCCGCCTGAAGCGCAGCTTCAACGCGATCAAACAGGAAGTTGAACGTGAAATCGGTGCCGACGAGATCCGTCGGCAACTGCACAACGAACATATTCTGTCGCTGGAGCAAGAGGCGCGGAAGATTTTCAATCCGAACCAGCAGGAGCCGACGCCGGTCGAGCCTGTGGGCGAGCAGACGATTCACAGCGCTGCCGCTCCGACTCCTGCACCTGTTGTAACACCGCCAGGACCGGCGCCGATTACCACAGACACATCGGTTGAACCCGTAGCGCCCTCCGCCGCGCCGACTACACCAGCGCCTCAAGACCCTACACTGCCGCCGCGAGCCCCATGAGCGATCTTCCGGAAAACGACCAGCACATGCCGCTGGTTTCGCACCTCACCGAGTTGCGCACCCGCCTGCTGCGTTGCGTGGCGGCGATCTTCATTATCTTTGCCGGGCTGTTCGCGTTCACCCAGCAGATCTACACCTTCGTCTCGACGCCGTTGCGCCAGTACCTGCCGGTCGGCGCGACGATGATCGCCACAGACGTGTCGTCGCCGTTCCTGACGCCGCTGAAGCTGACCATGATGGTTTCGCTGTTTCTTGCGATTCCGGTGATCCTGCATCAGATCTGGGGCTTTATCGCGCCGGGCCTGTACAAGCATGAAAAACGCGTCGCGGTACCGCTGCTGATCTCCAGCATCCTGCTGTTCTACATCGGCATGGCGTTCGCCTATTACTTCGTCTTTCCATTGATCTTCAAATTCTTCGCCGCTGCCACCCCGGCCGGCGTGGAGATGATGACCGACATCGCCAGTTACCTCGATTTCGTCATGACGCTGTTCTTCGCTTTCGGCGTGGCGTTCGAGATTCCGGTGGCCGTGGTCCTGCTGGTGTGGATCGGCGTGGTCGACGTCAAATACCTGAAGAAGATCCGCCCGTACGTGATCATCGGCTGCTTCGTGGTCGGCATGATCCTGACCCCGCCGGACATCTTCTCGCAGACCCTGCTGGCCGTGCCGATGTGGATGCTGTTCGAGATCGGCATCCTCTTCGGCGCGCTGGTCAGCAAGCGCGAACGCCCGGACGAAACCCCGGCCGACGACCACAACGACCAGCCGCCAGCGACTCAGGCATGAACCTGCTGCTGCTCGAAGAGGCCGACTTCATTGCGGCCGACCGCGTGATCCTGCGCGACCGGCGCCTGACCCACATGCAGGAAGTGCATCGCTCCGAAGTCGGTGACAGCCTGCGCGTCGGGCGCATCAACGGACTGATGGGTTCGGCTGAGCTGCTGCGTCTGGAAGCGGGCGAAGCGGAGCTGCGCGTCAGCCTCGATCAGCCACCGCCGGCCAAGCTGCCGCTGACCCTGGTGCTGGCCCTGCCCCGGCCGAAAATGCTGCGCCGCGTGTTCCAGACCGTCGCGACCATGGGTGTGGCCAAGGTGATTCTGGTCAACAGCTATCGCGTGGAGAAAAGCTTTTGGCAGACGCCGTTTCTGGAGCCGGAAGCGATTCGTGAGCAGTTGATCCTCGGGCTCGAACAGGCTCGCGATACGGTGTTGCCAGAGATCGTCATCGAAAAGCGCTTCAAGCCTTTCGTTGAGGATCGGCTGCCGGCGATCAGCGCGGGCACCCTCGGCCTGGTCGGGCACCCCGGCAACTTCCCGCCCTGCCCGCGCGCCCTGAGCGAACCGGTGACCCTGGCCATCGGCCCCGAGGGTGGCTGGATTCCCTACGAAATCGATCTGCTGGCCAAATCCGGCCTGCAACCGGTGCAACTGGGCGAGCGCATCCTGCGCGTCGAAACCGCCGTCACCGCCCTGCTTGCACGCCTGTTCTAGCGCGACACCGATCCTGTGTAGGAGCTGCCGAAGGCTGCGATCCTTTGATCTTGTTCAAAAGCAAGATCAAAGGATCGCAGCCTCGTTGCACTCGTCAGCTTCTACAAGCCCCTACAGTCGCAGACAAGTGGCGTTACAGATTGCCACCACCCAGCCGATACAACCCCTATAAGTCCAATTAAGTGGTCCGAAGGGAGTGGTCGCATGTACCGTTGGTTAGCCGAGAGTCTTGGAAACGTCAGCGTCAAACGCAAGCTGGGCATCGGGTTCGGCCTGGTGCTGTTGCTGACGCTGTTGATCACTTTCACCGGCTGGACCGGCATGAGCGGCATCATCAGCCGTGGCGACAAGCTCGGCTTCATTTCCAGCCTCAATGAGCTGACCAAAGACCTGCGCCTGGCGCGCATGGACTACGACATGCGTCGTGGTGAACAGGGTCCGGGCGCGGTCAATGAATTGCTCAGCAAACTCGAAAGCGGTTTGCAATCGGCACGCGGCATGATCGAGCAGCCGTCGGATGTGGCAATGGTCGATCAACAGCTTGCTGCGGTCGCCGAATACAAACGCGCTTTCGGCGAAATGACCCAGGCCACCGTGCACCGTGAAGATGCGCGCAGCAAGCTTGGCGCCAACGCTGACAATGCTGTGGCCAAGGTCGGCGAAGTCGAAAGTGCGCTGCTGCAAGGCGACAGCGTTGCGCAGTACAACGCTGTCATCGAGCTGAGCAAACTGTTGCAGCAGGCGCGCTATCAGGTGCGCGGCTACACCTACAGCGGCAAGGCCGATGCCGAGCAACCGGCGCTGACCGCCATCGACAACGCCTTGAAGAACCTCGAAAGCCTGCCGACCCGCGTGCCAGAGCAGCACATCGCCAACCTGCAGCAAGCCACCGATTCGCTCAAGGCTTACCGCGCCGCCGTCGCTCAGTTCCGCGATTCGCAGGTCAAGAACGCCGCCGCACTGGCCAACATGTCGGCTCAGGGCGACATCCTGATCGCGGCCAGCAAGAAGCTCACCGAATCGCAAACCGTGGTGCGCGACACCGATGCCGCCCATGCCAAGAACATGCTGCTGATCGCCACTGCGCTGGCGCTGGCCTTCGGTCTGATTGCCGCTTGGGCGATCACCCGACAAATCATCATTCCGCTGACCCAGACTCTGAAAGTGGCCGAGCGCGTGGCCGCCGGTGACCTGACCCACAACCTGGTTTCCCTGCGTCGCGATGAGCTCGGGCAATTGCAGCGCTCGATGCAAAGCATGACCCAAGGCCTGCGCGAGTTGATCGGTGGCATCAGCGACGGCGTCACGCAGATCGCCAGCGCCGCTGAAGAACTTTCGGCGGTGACCGAGCAGACCAGCGCCGGGGTCAACAATCAGAAGGTGGAGACCGATCAGGTCGCCACCGCCATGAACGAGATGGCCGCCACCGTGCAGGAAGTCGCACGCAATGCTGAAGAAGCCTCAGAGGCCGCTGTCGCCGCTGACCAACAGGCCCGTGAAGGCGACAAGGTCGTCGGCGAAGCCATCGCCCAGATCGAGCGTCTGGCAATCGAGGTGGGTCACTCCACTGAAGCCATGGGCGAGCTCAAGCGTGAAAGCGACAAGATCGGCAGCGTCCTCGACGTGATCAAGTCTGTCGCCCAACAAACCAACCTGCTGGCCCTCAACGCTGCCATCGAAGCGGCCCGTGCCGGGGAAGCCGGACGTGGTTTCGCCGTGGTTGCCGACGAAGTGCGCAGCCTCGCCCAGCGCACCCAGAAGTCCACCGAAGAGATCGAAGAGCTGATCGTCGGTCTGCAAAACGGCACTCAACAAGTGGCGACGATCATGGACAACAGCCGCAGCCTCACCGACAGCAGCGTCGAACTGACCCGGCGTGCCGGTGGCTCACTGGAGAGCATCACCCGCACCGTCTCGGCGATTCAGGCGATGAACCAGCAGATCGCCGCCGCTGCCGAGCAGCAGAGCGCCGTGGCCGAAGAGATCAACCGCAGCGTGCTGAACGTGCGCGATGTGTCGGATCAAACCTCGGCGGCGAGTGAAGAGACCGCTGCGTCCAGCGTTGAACTGGCGCGGTTGGGCACGCATCTGCAGATGCTGGTGGGCCGCTTCAAAGTCTGAGTTGATGCACGACTGCGGTTCGCCTGTAACCGAGGTGATGCCATTCGCGAGCAGGCTCGCTCCCACAGGGAAACGCATTCCAAGGTGGGAGCGAGCCTGCTCGCGAAGGCAGCGGCGCGGTCTGCGCGTCGTAGGTAACGGGCGCGCCAATTTGGCGACGGATGCTTTGCACTGGCTTTAGGTTTGATCGGTGTTTGTTCGCAGCTCAACAGCGGACATAAAAAAACCCCGCTGAATCAGCGGGGTTTTCTCATCAGGCCGGCTGAGCCTGCAGGCTCACCGGTCGCAGCGGCAGCAACGGCGCGTGCGGATCGGCTTTCACCGAAGCGCGCCAGGCGTCCAGCCACTCGGCGTGACCTTCGGCCCAGACCTGCTCGTGCAGGCGTGCCAGTGCGACAGGGTCGCTAAGCAGTTGCAGGCGATCATGGTTGTTCAGCCCGGCCGGGCCGACCTTGATCGCGTGACGCACACGTTCCTGACGCAGCCACTCGATCGGCTCGGCCTGGCCGTGACGCGAGGTCGCCAGCGAGCACGCCAGGGCGTTCTGCTGTGGATCGACCACGGCGCGGACGAAGCCGTCGTTGAGGGCGTGATAGCGGTTCTCGTGGGTGTACTGATCGGTTGCCAGCAAGGCCTGTGGCGGATTGTATTCCTCAGGGATGAGGAACAGGCTCTCGTCACGGGTCTTCAGGCCCAGGCCGACACGGCTGGAGATCACCGATACCGGGATCGACAGCATCAGCGAACCGACGATCGGCACCAACCACCAGAGGAAGCTCGGGTTCAGCCAGATCACCAGCAGCGCCCACAAGAAGCCCAGCAACGTCTGCGGACCGTGGCGCTTGACCGCTTCGCTCCACGGCGTCGAGTCGTCGTCACGCTGCGGCGAGTTCCAGGTCGCGGCCCAGCCGAGGAACGCGGCGAGGACGAAGCGGGTGTGGAAAATCATCCGCACCGGCGCCAGCAGCATGGAGAACAGCATCTCCAGCAGCATCGACAGGGTCACCTTGAACTTGCCGCCGAACTCTTTCGCGCCCTTGGCCCAGATCAGGATGATGCTCAACAGCTTCGGCAGGAACAGCAGCACGATGGTCGTCGAGAACAGCGCGATGGCCTTGTCCGGGTGCCATTGCGGCCACAGCGGATAGAGCTGGCGCGGTTCGAGGAAGTACTGCGGCTCCATCAGCGTGTTCACCGCCAGCAGCGCGGTCGACAACACCAGGAAGAAGAACCACAACGGCGCCGACAGGTAGGACATCACGCCGGTGAGGAACACCGCGCGGTGCACCGGGTGCATGCCCTTGACCAGGAACAGGCGGAAGTTCATCAGGTTGCCGTGGCACCAGCGACGGTCACGCTTGAGCTCGTCGAGCAGGTTCGGCGGCAACTCTTCGTAACTGCCCGGCAGGTCGTAGGCAATCCACACGCCCCAGCCGGCACGGCGCATCAGCGCAGCTTCGACGAAGTCGTGGGACAGGATCGCACCGGAGAACGCGCCTTTGCCCGGCAACGGCGCCAGGGCGCAGTGGTCGATGAACGGCTTCATGCGGATGATCGCGTTGTGCCCCCAGTAGTGCGATTCACCCAACTGCCAGAAGTGCAGGCCGGCGGTAAACAGCGGGCCGTACACGCGGGTCGCAAACTGCTGCATGCGCGCATACAAAGTGTCCATGCCCGACGCACGCGGCGCGGTCTGGATGATCCCGGCGTCCGGCGTGGCTTCCATCAGGCGCACTAGACTGGTCAGGCACTCGCCACTCATCACCGAGTCGGCGTCGAGCACGACCATGTACTTGTAGTCACCGCCCCAACGACGGCAGAAGTCGTCGAGGTTGCCGCTCTTGCGCTTCACACGACGGCGACGACGGCGATAGAAGATCTTGCCGAAGCCTTTGGCTTCGCGGCAGACATCCAGCCAGGCCTGTTGCTCGGCGACGCAAATATCGGTGTCGTTACTGTCACTGAGGACGAAGAAGTCGAAGCGATCCAGATCACCGGTGGCCGCTACCGATTCGAACGTCGCACGCAGACCGGCGAATACGCGCGGCACGTCTTCGTTGCAGATCGGCATTACCAGTGCCGTACGCGCATCTTTCGGAATCGGCTCGTTACCCGCGCTTTTCCCGGAGATACGATATTTATCGTGGCCAGTGAGCAACTCGAGGAAGCCCATCAGCGCGGTCCAGAAACCCGCCGACACCCAGCAGAACAGAATCCCGAACAGAATCAGGATGCTGGTTTGCAGTGCGTAAGGCAGCACTTGCGTGGCGGTTTGCAGCAGCGGCTGATGCAGGACTTCTTCCAGATCGACGAACGACCAGCCCTGGTACGGCATGATGCCTTTCATGTACCAGCCGGCAACGATGGTCTGGCCGAGCATCAGCAGCAACAGAATGTAGCGACGGATCGAGCCGACCGTGCGCCAGCGCGCGGCCGGCAGGACGTTGGCGTCCTTCGGCGGCTGCGGCGGGTTGGTGCGCCCGGTCAGACGGCGCCAGCCACGCACCAGAATATTGGTGCGCCATGGCTCCGGCACGACCTTGGTGCGGCGGATTGGCGGGGTCGCCTTGAGGCTGACCCGACCGCTGGCATCGAGCACCAGCATCTCCGCTTCAGCCAGTTCTTCGGCAGTGCTCAGGGTCAGACGCTTGCCCACCGAAGCCTGGGCGGCTTCGGCAGGGGCGTCGAATGTCGAGGACGACAGGCGTTCATGCAGCTCGCTGAACGACTGGCAACCCGCGAGTTCCGCGCGTTGCTCGTCGGTCATCGGCAGATGCGCCAGATACTCGGACAGAGTCTCTGGCTGTACTGGTGAATTACTCATCGGCAGGCAACTGATAGCTCCAGGTCTCGGTCAGGACTTCTTCAGTCGGCGCCGATTCCGGTGTGGCTGGGGCCGCGTCGGCAGCGACTGGCTGCTTGGCGTCTTTGTTGGCCTTGTCCTTGGCGTCGGCTGCAGGCTTGGCTTCAGCCTGTTTGGCTTCGGCGGCCTTGGCTTCCTTGTCGAGTTTTTCCTGTTGCTTGGCGGCAACCTTGTCAGCCTTGGCGACCGACGAATTGGAGGCCGGGACCGATTTGCCCAGATCCGCGGTGACCACTGGCTGAACCAGGGCGGCACGCATTTCGGTCGCTTTGCTCGGGTCCTTGATCTTCATCCGCAGGGTCAGGCGCCAGCCCTTGGTTTCCGGGTTGTAGCGCACGCTGTTCTCGACCAGTTCGGCGTTGTCACCGACGCTGACCTGACTGCGCACGTCGGCATCCGGCGTCAGTGCCGCCAGCGATGGACCTTCGAAGTCGACCAGATAGGCAACGCTGCCGTCGGGCTGACGGATCAGGTTCGATTGCTTGACGTCACCGGTCGAACGCAGGGTCTGTGCCACCCAGGCGCTATCCGGTGCATGGAGTGCTGCTTCGTCCATGGTCCAGTGCATGCGGTAGGCGAAGTCCAGCGGCTGGCCTGGCTCCGGCATTTTTTCCGGGCTCCAGAACGCAACAATGTTGTCGTTGGTTTCGTCAGCGGTCGGAATCTCTACCAGATCGACAGTGCCCTTGCCCCACTCGCCCTTCGGCTCGATCCAGGCACTTGGGCGCTTGTCGTAGCGGTCGTCGAGGTCTTCGTAGTGGCTGAAATCACGGCCACGCTGCAGCAGACCGAAACCACGCGGGTTCTCGACGCTGAAGTTGCTCACAGCCAGATGTTTCGGGTTGTTCAGTGGGCGCCAGATCCACTCGCCGTTGCCGGCATGAATCGACAGACCGCTGGAGTCGTGCAGTTCACGACGGTAGTTGAGGACTTTCGACGGCTGGTTGGCGCCGAACAGGAACATGCTGGTCAGCGGCGCGATGCCAAGTTTGCCGACCTTGTCACGCAGGAACATCTGCGCCTTGACGTCGACGATGGTGTCGCTGCCCGGACGCAGGATCAAACGGTAGGCACCAGTGGCACGCGGCGAGTCGAGCAGAGCAAAGATCACCAGGTGCTTGTCGCCCGGCTTGGGCTGCTGAATCCAGAACTCGCGGAAACGCGGGAACTCTTCACCCGACGGCAGCGCGGTATCGATCGCCAGACCACGGGCCGACAGACCATAGGTGTGGCCCTTGCCGACGACGCGGAAGTAGCTCGCGCCGAGCATGGTCATGATCTCGTCTTGCTTGTCGGCCTTGTTGATCGGGTACAGCACACGGAAACCGGCATAACCCAGTTGCTCGGTGGCTTTCGGATCGAATTTCAGATCGCCGAAATCGAAGCGGCTCGGATCGTATTTGATCTCCGAGACGGTATTGGTGGTGATTTCGTTGATTTTCACCGGTGTATCGAAGTGCATACCCTGGTGATAGAAGGAGAGCTTGAACGGCGTCTTCTGATCGGCCCACTCAGCCTTTTCGGTGAGGAAGCGGATCTTCTGGTAATCCGCGAACTTCATTTCGCGGAATTCGTTCGGCAGGTTGCTGCGCGGGGCTTCGAACTTCTGCCCGGCCAGCTCTTTGGCCTTGGCCGATACGTCGTCAAGATTGAACGCCCAAAGCTGACCGGCGCTGAGCAGGCACAGGAGCGCCGAACCCGCTACCAGAGCACTTCGCATGCGTTTGGCAGACATTTTTGCTGCATTACAGGGACTAACAATCACGAGCAACCCTCGCCGAAAACAGATCAATAAACCAACGGCCAGCTATCTTTATGCCAGGTTGGCGAGCATTGTTCCGACTCCGCCGGGGCAAAATGATTCCCCAATCGGATCCAGACAAGTCTCTACCTAAGTCAAAACGGATCAACGAATGTCGATCCCCGCAGCGCGCGATTATCTAGTAGCCCGGATGACAACGCATCAGGGGTAACAAAGTATTTATCGCGAAAACAGCCTAAAAACAGTCGAAATTTCCGAAAAAGGTGTTTCAGGCACTGTCAGGTCTGTAACAAAAAGGTAACCGGGCCATCGTTGACCAGGTGCACCTGCATATCGGCGCCGAATCTACCTGATGCCACAGTGCCATGCACCTGTTTCGCCTGGCTCAATAAATAGTCGAACAATTCCTCACCCAGTGCCGGCGGTGCGGCCGTGGAAAAGCTCGGGCGCAGGCCGCTTTTGGTGTCGGCGGCAAGAGTGAACTGAGAGACCAGCAGCAACCCGCCACCCACATCCGCCAGGGACAGATTCATCTTGCCCTCGGCGTCACTGAATACTCGATAGTTAAGCAGCTTATGCAGAAGTTTGTCGGCGCTGGTACGCGTATCGTCGGGTTCTACCGCGACCAGCACGAGCAAACCCTGATCGATTGCGCCGACTACCTCGCCGGCGACCTCTACCCGCGCGCCGCTTACGCGTTGTAACAGCGCCTTCATGCTTCTTCGAGTGGCAAGTCGAGCAGGCGCTGGGCCATTTTGCTCGCCGCGCGCACCAGCGCATCGGTGATGCCTGGCTCGGACGCGGCGTGGCCGGCGTCGCGGATCACCTGCAATTCGCTGTTCGGCCAGGCCTGGTGCAATTCCCAGGCATTGTCGAGCGGGCAGATCACGTCGTAGCGACCGTGAATGATCACGCCGGGCAGATGAGCGATCTTGCCCATGTCGCGGATCAGCTGGTTCGGCTCAAGGAAGGCGTTGTTGGTGAAGTAGTGGCATTCGATCCGCGCAATCGACAGCGCGCGCTGCGGCTCGGAGAAACGATCGACCACCAGCGGGTTCGGCCGCAGGGTCGCGGTACGCCCTTCCCAGGTCGACCACGCCTTCGCTGCATGCATCTGGGCGATCTGGTCGTTGCCGGTCAGGCGTTTGTGGAAAGCACTGAGCAGGTCGTCGCGCTCGTCCAGCGGGATCGGCGCGATGTAGTCCTGCCAGTAATCCGGGAATAGACGGCTGGCGCCGGCCTGATAGAACCATTCGATTTCCTGCGGACGGCAGAGGAAAATCCCGCGCAGAATCAGACCATGGACCCGCTCCGGGTGGGTTTGCGCGTAGGCCAGCGCCAGGGTCGAACCCCACGAGCCGCCGAACAGCACCCATTTTTCAATGCCCAGGTGTTTGCGGATGCGCTCAAGGTCTTCCACCAGATCCCAGGTGGTGTTGTTTTCCAGGCTGGCGTGCGGGGTGGAGCGACCGCAGCCGCGCTGGTCGAAGGTGACGATGCGATACAGATTCGGATCGAAATAGCGTCGGCTCTGGGCGTCGCAGCCGGCGCCGGGGCCACCGTGGATGAATACGACCGGCAATCCTTCCGGCGAGCCGCTTTCATCGACGTACAGCGTATGGGTGTCATCGACAGCCAGATCGTGCCGGGCGTGAGGTTTGATCTGCGGAAACAAAGTCTGCATTGCGCGCTCCGTAAGGGGTCGAGGTCATCCCTGGGGGGACTCGTATTATTCTGCCGTTGGGCATCATAAACCCGATTTGCGTCAATGAGCATGCTCCGGGGCCTGATCGTTCCCACGCTCTGCGTGGGAACGCCTCTTGGGACGCTCCGCGTCCAGTGACGCGGAGCGTCACGGGCTGCATTCCCACGCAGAGCGTGGGAACGATCAAACGGACGCCTTCGCGAGCAGGCTCGCTCCCACAGGGGTTAGGCGCTGTAGTGAGATTTTGCCCAGGCCAGATAGCCCTGCAGCAATTCCCTGAGCACCACCCGCGTCGGCTCGGCCAGGTCAGCGCGGTAGCGGAACGGTTCGAACTCTTCCATGTAGGTGGACTGGCACAGTTCCAGCTGCACGGCGTGGATGTTCTGCGCCGGATCGCCGTACTGGCGGGTGATGTGCCCGCCCTTGAACCGACCGTTCAGCACATGGGTGAACTGCGCGTGCTGCGCACAGATCGCTTCCAGTTGACTGGCCAGTTGCGGATCACAACTGGCGCCATTGAACGTGCCGAGGTTGAAGTCCGGCAGCTTGCCGTCGAACAGGTGCGGGATGATTGAGCGGATCGAGTGCGCATCGAACAACAGCGCGTAGCCGAATTCGGCTTTCAGTCGCGCCAGTTCCTCCTGCAAGGTGCGGTGGTACGGCGTCCAGATCTGCTCCAGGTATGTTGCGCGCTCCTCTTTCGACGGTTCCAGACCTTCCTGAAACAACGGAATGCCGTCGAACAACGTCGCCGGATACAACCCGGTGGTCGCCCCGGCATACAACGGCTTGTCGTCGGACGGCCGGTTGAGGTCGATGACGAAACGCGAATACTCGGCAGCCAGGGTGCTGGCGCCCAGTTCCTCGGCAAAATCGTAGAGCTGCGGGATATGCCAGTCGGTGTCCGGCAAACTCTTCGCGACGGGGATCAACCCGGCTTCGACCGCCGGGGTCAGACGCACGCCGGCGTGGGGCATGCTGATCAGCAGCGGCACGCGACCTTGTTTGAAACTCAGAACCTTGTCCACAACCGCCCTCCTAGAAATTCGATTCGACGCCGTGACGCACGACGCGCTTGTCCAGATCGCCACCGAGCCAATAGGCCAGATCCGCCGGACGCTCGATGTCCCACGCCACGAAATCAGCGACCTTGCCGACCTCCAGCGAGCCGTGGGTATCGGCCATGCCCAACGCCTGCGCGGCATGAAGGGTCGCCCCGGCCAGGGCTTCTTCCGGAGTCATGCGAAAACAGGTGCAGGCCATGTTCAGCATCAGGCGCAACGACAGCGCTGGCGAGGTGCCGGGGTTGAGGTCGCTGGCGATGGCGATCTTCACCTTGTGCTTGCGCAGCGCTTCCATCGGCGGCAACTGGGTTTCGCGCAGGAAATAGAACGCGCCGGGTAGCAGCACGGCAACGGTGTCGGCAGCGGCCATGGCGATCGCGTCGTCCTCGTCCATGAACTCCAGGTGATCGGCGGACAAGGCTTTGTAGCGCGCGGCGAGGCTGGAACCATGCAGCGAGGACAATTGCTCGGCGTGCAGCTTCACCGGCAGTCCGAGTTGTTGCGCGGCGACGAAGACCCGCTCGACCTGCTCCGGCGAAAACGCCAGGTATTCGCAGAACGCATCCACGGCATCGACCAAACGTTCGGCGGCGAGGGCCGGAAGCATCTGCTCGCAGACCAGATCGATGTAATCGTCGGCGCGATCCTTGTACTCCGGTGGCAACGCGTGCGCCGCCAGGCAAGTGCTGCGCACGCTGATCGGCAGCTCTTCGGCCAGACGCCGGATGACCCGCAACAGCTTGCGCTCGTTGGCCAGATCGAGACCGTAGCCCGACTTCATTTCCACCGTGGTCACGCCGTCGCGCATCAGGCTTTTCAGGCGTTTGACGGCGCTGGCGAACAACTCGTCTTCGCTCGCTTCACGGGTGGCGCGCACCGTGCTGGCGATGCCCCCGCCCTGCGCGGCGATCTCGGCGTAGCTGACGCCTTGCAGACGCTGCTCGAACTCGCCGCTGCGGTTGCCACCGAACACGGTGTGGGTGTGGCAGTCGATCAGACCGGGGGTGACCCACGCACCCTGCAAATCATTGACCGCCGGGTATTCGCCGGACGGCAATTGAGTGCGCGGGCCGATCCACTCGATCAGCGTGCCGGACGTCACGATCGCGGCATCCTCAATGATCGAATAGGCGCCGTTGGCCATGGTTGCGACGTGGCAGTGTTGCCAGAGGGTTTTCACTGTTGGCCTCCGTTTGGGTTTGTATGGTGAGCAGCCTCAAAAGCCCCTCACCCTAGCCCTCTCCCAGAGGGAGAGGGGACTGACCGTGTTGTTCCGTCGAGATATGCCGACCTGAAATTTCTCAGCCGAACTCACGTTGCGAAAACAATGAAGATCGGCTCCCTTCCCCCTCTCCCCCTTGGGGGAGAGGGCTGGGGTGAGGGGGATCGATTTCACTAACAATACAAATCTCCCCGTAAAGCGCTTACAAACTAGGCAACAACTGCCCAGCAACAAGCTCGGTCAGACACCGCGACGCCAGCAATTCAGTCGCCGCATTGATGTCCGGGGCAAAGAATCGGTCCTTCTCATAGAACGGCACTTGCTTGCGCAAAATCGCCCGCGCCTGTTCCAGCTTCGGTGAGGTCTTCAGGCCGTTGCGCAGATCCAGGCCCTGCACTGCCGCCAGCCATTCCACGGCGAGAATGCCGCGAGTGTTCTCGGCCATTTCCCACAGACGCTTGCCCGCCGCCGGGGCCATCGACACGTGATCTTCCTGGTTGGCCGAGGTCGGCAGGCTGTCCACCGAATGCGGATGGGACAATGCCTTGTTTTCGCTGGCCAGTGCTGCCGCAGTTACTTGCGCGATCATGAAGCCGGAGTTCACACCACCGTTAGCGACGAGGAACGGCGGCAGTTGCGACATGTGCTTGTCCATCATCAGCGAGATGCGCCGCTCGCTCAGCGAGCCGATTTCAGCGATGGCCAGGGCCATGTTGTCAGCGGCCATGGCTACCGGTTCGGCGTGGAAGTTGCCGCCGGAAATCACGTCGCCTTCAGCGGCGAATACCAGCGGGTTGTCGGAAACCGCGTTGGCTTCGACCGCCAGCACTTCAGCGGCCTGGCGGAACTGGGTCAGGCAGGCGCCCATGACTTGCGGCTGGCAGCGCAGCGAATACGGGTCCTGGACCTTGTCGCAGTTCTGGTGCGAGGCGGAGACTTCGCTGCGCTCGCCGAGCAGATCGCGATAAGCCGCAGCGGCGTCGATCTGTCCTCTCTGCCCACGCGCGGCATGAATGCGCGCGTCGAACGGCGAGCGCGAACCGAGCACGGCTTCTACGGTGAGACTGCCCAGCGCCACTGCACCGGCAAACAGATCTTCGCCTTCGAACAGGCCGCGCAGGGCAAACGCTGTGGAAACCTGAGTACCGTTGAGCAGCGCCAGACCTTCTTTAGCCGCTAACGTCAGCGGCGCCAGGCCGGCGACTTTCAGTGCTTCGGTGGCTTCAAGCCATTCGCCCTTGTAGCGCGCCTTGCCCTCGCCCAGCAGCACCAGCGACATGTGCGCCAACGGCGCCAGATCCCCCGACGCACCGACCGAACCTTTCAGCGGAATGTGCGGATAGACCTCGGCATTGATCAGCGCGATCAGCGCGTCGATCACCTGCCGACGGATGCCGGAAAAACCACGGCTGAGACTGTTGACCTTGAGCACCATGATCAGTCGCACAAGGTCATCGCTGATCGGCTGGCCGACGCCGGCAGCGTGCGAGAGCACCAGCGAACGCTGCAGGTTCTCCAGGTCTTCGCTGGCGATGCGCGTCGAGGCCAGCAGGCCGAAACCGGTGTTGATGCCGTAGGCGGTGCGGTTCTCGGCGAGGATCTGTTCGACGCAGGCGACGCTGGCCTCGATCTGCGCGCTGGCGCTGTTGTCGAGGGTCAGTGTGACCGGGTTCTGATAGACGTCACGCAGTTGGGCCAGGCTCAGTTGGCCGGGGATCAGATTCAGCGCAGTCATTAAAATGCTCCTGTCAGGCATTGTTATTAACTACCAGTCGCTCCGGAGCATTCCGTTATCCGTCGTTTCTCGTCTTGTGAACGATCCACGCCTTGGCACGCTGGTATGGGTAGTTGTCAGTGCAAATTCGGTAGAACGTTGTGCGGCAGATTCGGGTCTTTCAGCACGGTCGCAGCGGCAGCGATATCCGGCGCCAGCCAGCGATCCTGATCGTAGGCGGGGACCGTTTCGCGCAGCAGTTTCCACGCGCGGTCAGTGCCCACGCCAAAGCGCTGTTCCTTGAGGAATTCAAACGCCTGCGCCGCCAGCAGGTATTCAATCGCGAGGATCTGCGTGCAGTTTTCCAGCGCGCGATGCAGCTTCAGCGCGGCGTTGGTGCCCATGCTCAGGTGATCTTCCTGCAGGCCCGAGGTGATGTAGTTGTCGAGTACCGCCGGTTGCGCCAATTGACGGTTTTCCGCACACAGCGAGGCGGCGACGTATTGCACGATCATCATCCCCGAGTTGACCCCGGGATTGGCCACCAGAAACGCCGGCAGACCGCTGACGTGCGGATTGACCAAACGGTCCAGACGGCGCTCGGCAATCGAGCCGATTTCGGCCATGGCAATCGCCAGCAGATCCGCCGCCATCGCCACGGATTGACCGTGCGGGTTGGCCTGCGACATCACCCGGAAATTGTCCGGTGTGCCGAGCAGTAACGGGTTGTCGGTGCAGCCGTTTAGTTCGGCTTCCACCTGTTTGATTGCGTGCTCCAATTGATCACGCGCGGCGCCATGCACCTGCGGGATCGAGCGGATGCTCAGCGCGTCCTGAGTGCGAACGCCTTTGCTTGCGGCGATCACTTGGCTGCCATCGAGTAATGCACGCAGATTTTCGCCGACCTGCTGCATGCCCGGATGCGGCTTGAGCGCAATGATCTCGGCATCGAAGGCATCGATCTGGCCGCGCTGGGCTTCGAAACTCATCGCACCAATGACATCGGCCCATTGCAACAGCCGCGTAGCATCGGCAATCGCCAGGCAACTGAGGCCGGTCATGCAGGGCGTGCCGTTGACCAGACACAAGCCATCCTTCGCGCCGAGCTGCACAGGTTGCAGGCCCTCTTCGGCCAGCGCCTGTTGCGCCGAAATGATCTGCCCGCGATAACTGACATTGCCAACGCCGAGCAGCGCGATGCCGATGTGCGCCATGTGCGTCAGGTAACCCACCGAACCCTGCGACGGCACCTGCGGGGTGATGCCGCGATTGAGCAGCGCCAGCAGCCCTTCGACCACACGCCGATGCAGGCCTGACTTGCCGTGGCTGTAGTTGTGGATCGCAGCGCAGATGATTGCGCGGGTCTGCTCGTCGCTGAGCACCGGGCCGACACCGCAGGCATGGCTGAGCAAGGTGTTGCGCGAGAGTTGGCTGAGCTGTTCGTCCTGCAGCGAGAGGTTGGACAGACCGCCCAGACCGGTGTTGACGCCATAGGCGCGCTCGCCACTGGCGACGATGCGCTGGACGATGGCCTGAGCATTATCGATGCGCGCCCAGGTTTCGCTGGACAGTTCCAGCAGCGCACCGTGCCGGGCGACGGCGACCACGTCCTGCCCACGCAGAGGGCTGCCTGTGATAACGATTTTTTCAGCCTGGGACATCTCTAACCTCATACCAATTCTGTTGATGCCGGTAACCCAGTGGTGAGGGGATTTATCCCCGTTGGGTGGCGAAGCCGCCCCAAACCATGCCCGCAAATCCGTCAGACAGACCGCAGTGGCCGGTTTTACGACTGCTTCGCAGCCGAACGGGGATAAATCCCCTCGCCACGACGGCCACTCAGTCTCAGACCACTGCCGCGCGCCGCTGCACGAACCGGTCGACATACTCATCCGCCGGCGAGTGCAGGATCTCTCTTGGCGTGCCGACCTGAATCAACCGGCCATCCTTGAGAATCGCGATGCGATTGCCGATGCGCACGGCTTCGTCGAGGTCGTGGGTGATGAAGACGATGGTTTTGTGCAGGGTCTTTTGCAGTTCCAGCAACTGGTCCTGCATTTCGGCGCGGATCAGCGGGTCCAGCGCACTGAACGCTTCGTCCATGAGGATGATGTCGGTGTCCGCCGCCAATGCACGGGCGAGGCCGACGCGCTGACGCATGCCACCGGAGAGCTGGTGCGGATATTTGTTTTCGTAGCCTTTTAGACCGACGGTGTTGATCCAGTGCAGCGCGCGTTCGGCGCAGACCTGCTTGCTTTCGCCACGTACTTTCAGGCCGTAGGCGACGTTATCGAGCACGGTCTTGTGCGGCAGCAGGCCGAAGCTCTGGAACACCATGCTGATCTTGTGTCGGCGAAATTCGCGCAGGGCGTCCATGTCGTACTGCAGGATGTCCTCGCCATCGACCAGAATCGCCCCGCTGGTAGGATCGATCAGGCGATTGAAGTGGCGCACCAGGGTGGATTTGCCCGAGCCGGACAGGCCCATGATCACGAAGATTTCGCCAGTGCCGATACTTAGCGACAAGTCATTAACGCCGACCACGCAACCGGTTTCGTTGAGCACCTGATCCTTGCTCTTGCCCTGGCCGACCATGGCCAGCGCATCCTTGGCGCGGTTGCCGAAAATCTTGAAGACGTTGCGCACTTCGATCTTGCTCACGCTTGCGTTGCTCATTTGCTCACCTCGTGGCGTGGCCGACCGTACGCTTGAGTAATGCGGTCGATGACCACCGCGAGAATCACGATCGCCAGCCCGGCTTCAAGACCACGGCCGACGTTGAGGGTCTGAATCCCCACCAGCACGTCTTCACCGAGGCCGCGGGCGCCGATCATTGAGGCGATCACCACCATCGACAGGGCCATCATCGTGGTCTGGTTGATCCCGGCCATGATGCTCGGCAGCGCCAGCGGCAGTTGCACGCCGAACAGTTGCTGCCAGCGGTTGGCGCCGAAGGCATTGATCGCTTCCATGACTTCGCCGTCGACCTGGCGAATACCAAGGTCGGTCAGGCGAATCAGCGGGGGCGCGGCGTAGATCACCGTGGCGAAAATCGCCGGCACCTTGCCCAGACCGAACAGCATCAGCACCGGAATCAGGTAAACGAAACTCGGCATGGTCTGCATGATGTCGAGCAGCGGCATCAGCACCGAACGCAGGCGATTGCTACGCGCCGAGAGAATCCCCAGCGGGATGCCGATCAGCACCGAAATGATCGTCGCGACCATCATCAGCGCCAGGGTCTGCATGAGTTTGTCCCAGAGGCCGACCGCGCCCACCAGAAACAACAGACCGACAATCACGGCGGTGGTCACGACTTTGCGCGTGGCGTGCCAGGCGATGACACCGACGATTGCCAGCATCAACCACCACGGCGCCGCACGCAGCAAACCTTCGAGACTGACGATGGCCCACAACAGCGTGTCGGAGATATGCCGGAACACGTCGCCGTAGTTGGTCACCAGCGAATCGACCCAACCGTTGACCCAGTCGGCGATGGAAAAGGTAAAGCTTTCGGGAAACATAAGGGACTCTCAATCAAGGGGTTGCGATCAAGCGTCCGGCTGCCGTGGCTGGCAGCCGGGGAAACCTGACCTACAAGGCCGCGTCGATTTTCTTGGCTGCGTCGTCGCTCACCCATGCGTGCCAGACTTCAGGATGTTCCTTGAGGAAGATTTTCGCCAGTTTTGCCGACTCGATGCGTTCCTTGGCCATGCGCCCGAGGTTCTGATTGAGCAGGTCGATCGGCAGGTTGACTTTCTCCAGCACGGCGACCAGTTCCGGGGCTTCGTCGTGGAAGGTTTTCGACAGGCCGACCTTGATGCTGACGGTCTTGTCGACGCCGGGTTTCTCTTCCAGTTTGACTGCATCGATCTGGCCCATCAGCGGAGTCGGCGACCAGTAGTAGAAGAGGATCGGCTCGCCACGCTTGTAGCTCGACAGCACCGCTGCATCCAGCGCAGGTCCGGTGCCCGGACGGAAGTTGGTGTAACTGTTTTCCAGGCCATAACTCTTGAGCATTTCGCTGTTGTCGAGCTCGCAGGTCCAACCGGCCGGGCAGTTATAGAAGCGGCCCTTGGACGGCTCTTCGGCATCCTTGAACACGGCGGAATACTTGCCCAGATCAGCGATGTTTTTCAGGTCCGGGGCCTTCGCCTCGAGCTTGCGCTTGGCGTCGCCTTCGATCACGTAACGCGGCACGTACCAGCCTTCGACAGCACCCACCACTGGCGCGCCGACACCGATGACCTTGCCGGCCTTCTCGGCCTTGTTCCAGACCTCGCTACGGCCGACCCACTCTTCGGCGAACACTTGAATGTCGTTGCTGCTCAGGGCGTTTTCCATGGTGATGGAATTGCCCGGCAGGCTGTCGGTCTTGCAGCCGTAACCTTTCTCCAGCACCACTTGCAGCACGTCGGTCAGGAGCATGCCGCTCTCCCAGTTCAGCCCGGCGAATTTCACCGGTTTGCCCGATTCGCACCAGCCGGCGGCTTGCGTCGCACCGGCACTGGCCAACAGGCCCATGGACAGCAATGTGGTCAGCAGGGTCTTGTTCGATTTCATTGTCGTGACGCTCCTAATCATGAATGGGCTTACGGCAGTTCAAGAGGCATCCAGCCTGGTCCACGTCCAGATCAGGCCTGCGCCGCAGCGCGACCGGCCCCGCTCGTTTTTGCTTGTTGGGTGCTGTTCTGCTCGACCGGCAGAATCAGGCGATCGGGCACGGTGCTGTGCCATTTCTTTGCGCAGAAGTAATAGACGGCAGCCGGGAGAACCAGGCCGATGATCCAGGAAATGTCCACATCACCGAGGGCGGCCACCAGCGGCCCGGTATAGAACTTGGTGGAGATGAACGGCAACTGCACCAGCACACCGAACACATAGACGCTGATGCCGAGCAGGTTCCAGCGACCGTAGCGGCCATTCGGGTCGGCCAGCGCCGGCACGTCGTAGCGCTCGCGGGTGATGCAGTAGTAGTCGACCAGGTTGATCGCGCTCCACGGGGTGAAGAAGGCGAGCAGGAACAGGATGAACGACTTGAACGCACCGAGGAACGAGTGCTGCCCGAGCAGGGCAATCAGGGTTGCCGCGCCGACGATGAACAGCACGAACACCAGCCGTTGCATGCGGGTAACCGTCAGGTGCCCTTTGAAGCCACTGATGATGGTGGCGATGCACATGAAGCTGCCGTAAGAGTTCAAGGTGGAGATGGTCACCTTGCCGAACGCGATGCTGAAATACAGCAGCGCGGCAGTGGCGCCGGAGCCGCCTAAACCAACGATGTAAGCGACTTCGTGACCGGCGAATTGACCATTGGCCGAAGCGGCGGCAAACACGCCGAGGATCATCGCCACCTGCGCGCCGATCACCGAACCTGCGCCAGCGGCGAAAAAGGTTTTCACCGATGAAGTGGTGCTCGGCAGGTAGCGTGAATAGTCCGCCACATACGGGCCGAAAGCGATCTGCCAGGACGCCGCCAGCGACACCGCCAGGAGGAAACTGCTCCAGCTGAAATGACGTATCTGCAGAAGTGCGCCGACGTCGGTCTGGCTCATCAGCCGCCAGAACAGGAACACAAAAGCGATCACGCCAATCACGCTGGCGACGCGGCCGATCCAGTGGATTACCCGGTAGCCAAGCACCGTGACCAGCACGATGACGCTGGCGAAAATCAGGATGCCTACACTGTCGCTGACACCGAACAACTGGCCCAGCGCTTGCCCGGACAGCACCGTTCCGGTGGCGGTGAAGCCGAGGTACATCAGGCACACCAGCACGATCGGAATCGCAGCGCCATAAACGCCGAATTGCACACGACTGGAGATCATCTGCGGCAAGCCCAGTTTCGGTCCCTGCGCGGCATGCAGCGCCATCACACCACCGCCGAGCAGTTGGCCGATCAAAAGACCGATCAACGACCAGAACACATCACCGCCGAGCACCACGGCCAAGGCCCCGGTGACGATCGCGGTGATCTGCAGGTTGGCGCCCATCCACAGGGTGAACTGACTGAACAGACGACCGTGTCTTTCCGCTTCCGGGATGTAGTCGATCGAACGCCTTTCGATCAACGGGGTACTGCCTGCACGTTCGTTGTTAACCGCCATGATTCAACCTCTGTGGATTGCTATTCGGGTTCACTGAAATTCCTCTGTGGGAGCGAGCCTGCTCGCGAATCGGTGTATCAGGCACAGCAGTAGCGACTGACACGACGCCTTCGCGAGCAGGCTCGCTCCCACATAAACCAGAGCGTGTTACCCGCCAGTGATCATCGGCAGATTCAGCCCCTGCTCTTTCGCGCAGTCGATGGCGATCTGGTAACCGGCATCCGCATGGCGCATGACGCCGGTAGCCGGGTCGTTGTGCAGCACGCGCGCGATGCGCTCGGCGGCTTCATCGGTACCGTCGCAGACGATCACCATCCCCGAATGTTGCGAGAAGCCCATGCCGACACCGCCGCCGTGGTGCAAAGACACCCAGGTCGCGCCGCTGGCGGTGTTCAGCAGCGCGTTGAGCAACGGCCAATCGGAGACGGCGTCGGAACCGTCCTGCATCGATTCGGTTTCGCGGTTGGGGCTGGCCACCGAGCCGGAGTCGAGGTGATCGCGACCGATCACCACGGGGGCCGACAGCTCACCGCTACGAACCATTTCGTTGAAGGCCAGACCGAGCTTGGCGCGCTGGCCCAGACCGACCCAGCAGATACGTGCCGGCAGACCCTGGAAGCTGATGCGCTCGCGGGCCATGTCCAGCCAGTTGTGCAAATGCGCGTCGTCCGGGATCAGCTCTTTGACCTTGGCGTCGGTTTTGTAGATGTCCTGTGGATCACCCGACAGCGCCGCCCAACGGAACGGGCCGATGCCACGGCAGAACAGCGGACGGATGTAGGCCGGCACGAAGCCCGGGAAATCGAAAGCGTTTTCGACGCCTTCTTCTTGGGCCATCTGGCGGATGTTGTTGCCATAGTCGAAGGTAGGAATGCCCTGCTTCTGGAACTCCAGCATGGCTTTGACGTGCACCGCCATCGACTGCTTCGCGGCTTTGATCACAGCGGCTGGTTCGGTCTTGGCGCGGGCGCGGTATTCGTCCCAGCTCCAGCCGGCCGGCAGGTAGCCGTTGAGCGGGTCGTGGGCGCTGGTCTGGTCGGTGACCATGTCCGGGCGCACGCCGCGCTTGACCAGTTCCGGCAGGATTTCCGCCGCGTTGCCGAGCAGGGCGATGGAAATCGCTTTGCCTTCTTTGGTGTATTTGTCGATGCGCGCCAGTGCGTCGTCGAGGTCTTTGGCTTGCTCATCGACGTAACGGCTTTTCAGGCGGAAATCGATGCTGACCTGTTGGCACTCGATGTTCAGCGAGCAGGCGCCGGCCAGGGTGGCGGCCAGCGGTTGTGCGCCGCCCATGCCACCGAGGCCGGCGGTGAGCACCCAGCGGCCCTTGAGGTCAGCGTTGTAATGCTGGCGCCCGGCTTCGACGAAGGTTTCATAGGTGCCCTGAACGATGCCCTGGCTACCGATGTAGATCCAGCTGCCGGCGGTCATCTGGCCGTACATGGCCAGGCCTTTGGCGTCGAGCTCGTTGAAGTGTTCCCAGCTCGCCCAGTGCGGCACCAGGTTGGAGTTGGCGATCAGCACGCGCGGCGCGTTGCTATGGGTCTTGAATACGCCGACCGGCTTGCCCGACTGCACCAGCAGGGTTTCGTCGTCGTTCAGATTAGTCAGGCTTTCAACGATCTTGTCGTAGCACTCCCAGTTCCGCGCAGCGCGGCCGATGCCACCATAGACCACCAGTTCTTTCGGGTTCTCGGCGACTTCCGGGTCGAGATTGTTCATCAACATGCGCAGCGGCGCTTCGGTCAGCCAGCTCTTGGCGGTCAGCGTGTTACCGCGTGCGGCGCGAATCTGCACGTCACGAAACTTGTTGCTGTTCTGGGTATTGTCAGTCACGAAAAAGACTCCTCAGCGATCAATTCAAACCAACCCTGGCAGTGGGCAGCAGCCTGCGCGCTGTGCTGCGCGACAAGCGAATCAGTGGACGCTGCGGAGAGTCTCGACCGACTCATACGCATACGTCTTTACTTGTACATACAAGCATATGCAATCAAGCGGCCAACTTGCTGGAGGAGTGTTCAGGAAAAATCAGAGGTAGGGCTGGAGAGCGCCTGAATCGAGGGTTCTGGCGTGAATGAAATTTTCTTCGCAGTTATTTTGGGGAGGTTGGGATTGGCTACGACAGCGTGGGTTTGCGCCACGCTGGGGCGTTCGGTAACAAGTTGGTGCGCGGAAGGGAAACAAGAGTGGGGATGGCTTGTGGCGAGGGGATTTATCCCCGCTGGGCTGCGCAGCAGACCGCTTTTTTAATCAAGAATGGGGCCGCTTCGCGACCCAGCGATGATAAATCCCCTCGCCACAGGGTGTGTTCAGTTCTGGAGGAGTTCGATCACGCAGCATGCGGCGTTGGTAGAGACTTCGACCAGCCCACTGTTGCCGTCCAGCTGCAGGCAATCATGCCGACCGAGCTGCGAAACGCCGTCGCCAACACGCACGTCCATCCGCTCACTGACACTGAACACCAGCACCGTCGATGCCGAGCTGAAAAACCGCTGCTCACCGGCCAACCACTGCAACCGTGCGCTGTAACGTTGCGGCGCGTAGATCAGATTGAAATCGCGAATCGCACCGCCGAGCAAGGTGCAGGACACCTGACTTTCGCCGCTGAAGGCGAACGGGTCCAGCGGTAACAGTGGGCGGGTAGCGTCACCGTCGACGCACAGGGTCATGCCGTCGCCCTGCAACACGGTGATCACTCGCTGGTAACCGGCGAATGTCGAGAAACCGCCCGATTCGGCGATGTCGGCAATTGACAGGCGCCAGCCGAAACCGTCCAGGCCAGCGCCCGCATCCCGAGTGATTTCCTCGGTGCTGCCGCCGCCGTTTTTCCACGGCATGCGCGGGTAGCCTTCGGCGCGTAAAACCTTTATCTGATTCATTTGTGAAAGCGCCCTTCCAGACGATGACGCGAACCCGGGTGAATCAAACGTGCCGCCGTCACCGGTTGACGCCCCGACCAAGTCCGCCGACGGATCAGCAGACACGGCTCGCCCTTTTCGATCTGCAGCAACTTGCACTCCGACGGCTCGGCAAGAATCGCTTCGACCACGTGCTCGCCCTCGGTCAGCGGCGCGACCTGATTGAGATAGGCATAGGGCGTTTGCAGGGTGAAATCCTGCTTGAGGTATTCCGGCGCGACCAGGGCGTTGACGAAACGGTCTTCGATTTGCACCGGGATGTCATTTTCGTAATGCACGATCAGTGAGTGGAAGACTTTCTGGCCTTCGCGCATGTCCAGCGCCAGCGCGCGTTCGGAACCGGCGGCCTCTTCTTCGAGGGTGATGACCTGACAGGTGTGGCGATGCCCGCGCGAGGCGATTTCGTCGGCAATGTTGTGCACTTCGAACAGCGCGGACTGGCTCTTCGGTTCGGCGACAAACGTGCCCACGCCTTGCATGCGCACCAGCAGGCCGTCGGCGGTCATCTCGCGCAGGGCGCGGTTGATGGTCATGCGGCTGAAGCCGAGCTGGCTGACCAGTTCGCTTTCGGACGGCACGCGGTAGTGCGGCGGCCAATTACCGCTGTCGATTTGCTGGGTGATCATCTGTTTGACGCGGGCGTACAAGGGCGCCGGACTGTCGCCCATGTTCGCGGCCAACGGAGAAACTGGAGGCGGAGTCGGCACGGTTGATCCCTGTTCATTGGATGAAAGTGACTAGCTTGCCGGAGTTTACCGGGCAGGCAAACGTCTGTATATGTATATACAAATAACACACGATGGGGTGCCGAACGATGTCCGCCTTCTTTGCCGAACGCGCACTGCTGCCTAACGGATGGGCCAAAAATGTACGTCTCGAGGTCAGCGCCGATGGCCTGCTGACCCGAATCCAGGCCGATTCCAGCGCAGACGAAGCCGAGCGGCTGCGCGGGCCGTTGCTGCCGGGGATGCCCAATCTGCACTCCCACGCCTTCCAGCGTGCCATGGCTGGATTGGCCGAGGTGGCCGGCAACCCCAACGACAGTTTCTGGACCTGGCGCGATCTGATGTATCGCCTCGTCGGAAAAATCAACCCGGATCAGCTCGGCATCATCGCCCGTCAGCTGTACATCGAAATGCTCAAGGCCGGTTACACCTCGGTCGCCGAATTTCACTACGTGCACCACGACAGCAACGGCCAGCCGTATGCCGATCCTGCCGAACTGGCTTTGCGTATCAGCCAGGCCGCCAGCGAAAGCGGCATCGGTCTGACCCTGCTGCCAGTGCTCTACAGTCATTCCGGATTCGGCGGGCAGACGCCAAACGATGGCCAGCGTCGCTTTATCAACAGCACTGAAAACTATCTGAATCTGCAAGCGCGGTTGCAGCCATTACTGGCGCAGCAAAAGGCGCAATCGCTGGGCCTGTGTTTCCACTCGCTGCGGGCGGTGACGCCACAACAAATCAGCGAAGTGTTGGCGGCCAGTGACAAACAATGCCCGGTGCACATACACATCGCCGAACAGCAAAAGGAAGTCGACGATTGCCTGAGCTGGAGCGGTCGTCGTCCGCTGCAATGGCTGTACGAGAACACTGAAGTCGATCAGCGCTGGTGTCTGGTCCACGCAACCCACGCCAATCCGCAAGAAGTCACTCTGATGGCCAACAGTCGCGCGATCGCCGGGCTGTGCCTGACCACTGAAGCGAATCTGGGTGACGGGATTTTCCCGGCGGTGGACTTTCTTGCCCAGGGCGGGCGCATGGGCATTGGCTCCGACAGCCATGTGTCGCTGAGCGTGGTGGAAGAATTGCGCTGGCTGGAATATGGCCAGCGTCTGCGTGACCAGCGGCGCAATCGCTTGTATGGCGCGCAGCAGCCGATGGTCGGCCGCACGCTGTATGACGCGGCGCTGGACGGCGGCGCGCAGGCGCTGGGTCAACCGATTGGTGCGCTGGAAGTGGGCAAGCGCGCGGACTGGATTGTCCTGGACGGTAGCGATCCGTATCTGGCGACGGCTGCGGGGGACGGGATTCTCAATCGCTGGTTGTTCGCCGGCGGCGATCGCCAGGTGCGCGATGTGCTGGTCAATGGTCAATGGGTGGTGCGCGATGGCCGGCATGCTGGCGAAGAGCAAAGCGCCCGAGCCTTCACCCAGGTCCTGCGCGATCTCTTGGGCTGACCCAAAACTAAACTGTGGGAGCGAGCCTGCTCGCGAACTCGGTGTATCAGTCCGTATTCAGGTCGACTGATACACCCTCTTCGCGAGCAGGCTCGCTCCCACAGTTGATTTGTATCGAGGCTTAATTGGAGGTCTTGGCCATCTGCCGATCCGACGCGCGCCAGATCAGGCGTGTGGTGTCGTAACCCTGCTGACGCGCCTTGCTCAGCAATTCTTCACGCACTACGCCGTTGACGGTCGGTGTGCGTGACAGCAGCCACAGGTACTTGCGACTCGGATCGCCGACGATGGCGGTCTTGTAATCGTCGCTGACGTACAACACCCAGTACTCGCCCTTCGCCACACCCGGCACCAGACGCGAGAACCAGTTATCGAATTCGACCCAGAGCTTGTCGGTCTTGCCCGGCACTTGTGGATAAGCCGTGCCCTTGGCTTCTTCCCACTGCCACTCCGGAGTCAGGCAACGGTTGAGCACGCCGACATTACCGTCAGGCTTGAGGGTGTAATGGGCTTCGGATTGCGCGCAGTGGCGCTGGAAGTACATCGGCAAGCGTGCGAGTTCATACCAGGTGCCCTGATAACGCTTGAGATTGACGCTGTTGACGGTCTTGGGCGCCAACGGGTCGACGCCGGAAGTGGCGCAGCCAGCCAGTACCAGGCCAGCAAAAAGGATCAGCAATAACCGCTTCATTTTTTTCTCCGTGGGCGCGAAGCCCCGGTTTACTTCAGGCCTTGGCCGGAAAACATCAGCACTTTGTCACCGGCGTATTGCACGCTGATAAAGCTGTTCTTGTCGCCCCAGGTGCAGCTGGACATACCGAGCGCGCCCGAGCAATCGGTGGGCTTGCCGAGAAGGGTTTCCACTTCGGACTTGGCCATGCCGGCCGAGAGCTTGGAGTAGTTTTCCTGATTGACCTTGCTGCATGCGGCCAACAGCACGCAAAACGACAGCAGGGCGATAGATCGCAGCGACATGGTGAAACTCCTGGAACGAGGGGGGATGGCATGGTGCCAACCAGAAGCTTAGAAGAGAAAAGTGTCATCTGGTTCCGTGACCGAACGCCTATTTATCAGCCCGCCCGTCCGGCTTTTGTCGGTAAATCAAAAACTTTGTGAAGCCGTCGAGCATTTCGTCGACTTTCCCTGCAAACGCCTAATCTTTGGCGCGGCGCGGTCGAAAATAAGAGCAGCGCAACGCTGCCGAATATGGCAAATTGCCGCCCTTTCCTGACCAGCCCCTTCGCGGTAGTTCATTCGATGACCAGAAACATGAAATTCAGCCACAAGATTTTGCTGGCTGCTGCCCTTGTGGTGGCCGTTGCGTTCGCCTGTTTCATCCTCTTCAACGACTATCGCCAGCGTCAGGCATTGAGCAGCAGCACCGAAGCGACCATGCAGGAACTGGGTAGCCTGACCACCAGCAACATCCAGACCTGGCTGGAAAGTCGCATTCAACTGCTGCAATCGCTGTCGCAGCAAGTCGCCGTCGACGGCAACGCGCCCGCCAGCCTCAAGCGCATCATCGACCTGCCCGCCTACACCGGCAATTTCCAGCTCAGCTATTTTGGCGGTGCCGACGGCGTGATGTTCTCGGTGCCGGCCGGCAACCGTGCGCCGGACTACGATCCACGGGCGCGCGGCTGGTACAAAGCGGCCAACAGCGCGCAGCAGACCATCGTCACCGAACCGTACATCGCCGCCTCGTCGGGCAAACTGGTGATCACCGTCGCCACCCCGGTACAACGTCAGGGCCAGATGCTCGGCGTCGCCGGTGCCGACATCGATCTGACCAGCGTCAGCGCGATCATCAACTCGCTGAACTTCGGCGGCCACGGTCATGCATTCATTGTCAGCGCCGAAGGGAAAATCCTGATTCACCCGGACAGCAAGCTGGTGCTCAAAACACTGGCCGAGGCTTATCCGAACGGTGCGCCCAAAGTCAGCCCGGGCCTGAAAGAAGTCGAGTTCGACGGCAAGACCCAGTTGATCTCATTCACCCACGTCAACGGCGTGCCATCGGCTGACTGGTACGTGGCGCTGGTGCTCGACAAAGACACCGCGTTCTCGATGCTCAGCGAATTCCGCACCTCGGCACTGATCGCCATGGTCATCGCCGTGTTGATCATCATCGGCCTGCTCGGCATGCTGATTCGCGTGCTGATGCAACCGCTGCTGACCATGGGCCGTGCGATGCATGACATCGCTGAAGGCGAAGGCGATCTGACCAAACGTCTGGTGATTCACGGCAATGATGAATTCGGCGCGCTGGGTACGTCGTTCAACCGCTTCGTCGAACGCATTCATACGTCGATCCGCGAAGTGTCCTCGGCCACCGGCCAGGTCAACGAAGTCGCCCTGCGTGTGGTCGCTGCCTCGAACTCGTCGATGTACAACTCCGACCAGCAGGCCAGCCGCACCAACAGCGTCGCCGCCGCGATCAATCAGCTCGGCGCCGCCGCCCAGGAAATCGCCCAGAACGCCGCGCTCGCCTCGCAGCATTCCAGCGATGCGCGCAGCCTCGCGGTCGACGGCCAGCAGGTGGTGGATAAAACCATCCACGCCATGCAACAACTGTCGGCGAAGATCAGCGATTCCTGCGGCAACATCGAAACGCTGAACAGCAACACGGTGAACATCGGCCAGATTCTCGAAGTGATCACCAGCATTTCCCAGCAGACCAACCTGCTCGCACTCAACGCCGCCATTGAAGCCGCGCGTGCCGGTGAGGCCGGACGCGGTTTCGCCGTGGTCGCCGACGAGGTGCGCAACCTTGCGCACCGCACCCAGGATTCGGCGCAGCAAGTGCAGAAGATGATCGAAGAGCTGCAGGTCGGCGCACGCCAGGCGGTAACCATCATGACCGAGAGCCAGCGCGAGAGCGAAAGCAGCGTCGGCATCGCCAACCAGGCCGGCGAGCGTCTGGGCAGCGTGACCCAGCGCATCGGCGAAATCGACGGCATGAACCAGTCGGTAGCCACCGCGACCGAAGAACAGACCGCCGTGGTCGAGTCGATCAACGTTGATATCAACGAGATCAACACGCTGAATCAGGAAGGCGTGGAGAACTTGCAGGCGACGTTGCGCGCGTGTTCGGACCTTGAGCAGCAGGCGGCGCGGTTGAAGCATCTGGTCGGCAGCTTCAGGATCTAAGCTGCAGCCTCAGGCCTCTTCGCGAGCAGGCTCGCTCCCACAGTGGAATGCATTTCAATTGTGGGAGCGAGCCTGCTCGCGAAAGCGGCATAAACCGCACTGAAGATTCAGAATCTTGAGCCGGGCCTGGACAGGAACTCCAATTCCTCAGACGTAGACTCCCGCCCCAACACCGCATTGCGATGCGGAAACCTTCCAAACCGGGCAATCACCTTCCGATGCCGCTCGGCGTAGTCCAGGTTATCGGCAAACACCGCCCGCTCCGACTCTGGCTGTTCAGCCACCAATTCAATAAATCTGGAAACGGCTTCGTTCTGCACCGCGAGGTTTTCGCAGTGCTCGAACACCAGATAAATGAACACACGCTGAATCGGTTTCAACTGCCGATCGAAATCCGCTGCAATGCCTTGAGCGACGAGCTTCTGAGCGCGCAGATCACCGGAAAAGGCTTTGGGAGTGTCGCGATAGATCATGCGCGGCAGCTGATCGAGCAGCAGCACTACCGCCAGCCAGCCTTCGGGACATTGCGTCCACTCAGTCAATTCGCCGGCCAGGGCCTGATCGACAAAGACCCCGAAACGCGTCTGCGCTTCGAGGTCTTGGCTGTTTCGCTTGCCGAACCACAACTTGCCCTTTTCGGCCGCCACTTCGTTGGCTGATTCGGCATGTCCGAACCACCAGTCGAGCAACGGCTGCCAGGGCGCGTGCATGGTTTATTCCTTGTGGTAAGCCGTGGCGCGGGCGACTTCTTCTTTCGAACCTAGGAACACGGCGACGCGCTGGTGCAGGCCTTCCGGCTGGATGTCGAGAATACGCTGGTGACCGTCAGTGGACGCGCCGCCGGCTTGTTCGACGAGGAACGACATCGGGTTGGCTTCATACATCAGGCGCAGCTTGCCCGGTTTCGACGGCTCGCGGCTGTCGCGCGGGTACATGAACAGACCACCACGGGTCAGGATACGGTGGACGTCGGCAACCATCGCCGCGACCCAGCGCATGTTGTAGTTCTTCTTCAACGGGCCTTCTTCACCGGCCAGCAGCTCGCCGACATAGCGCTGCACCGGGGCTTCCCAGTGACGCTGGTTGGACATGTTGATGGCGAATTCCTGGGTGGTTTCCGGGATGGTGATGTCTTCGTGAGTCAGGACGAAGCTGCCCATTTCGCGATCGAGGGTGAAGCCTTTGACGCCGTCGCCCAGGGTCAGCACCAGCATGGTCTGCGGGCCGTAGATGGCGTAACCGGCGGCCACTTGCTGGGTGCCTGGCTGCAGGAAGGCTTTTTCGTTCAGCGGCTCGTTCTGGCTCAGGTATTCGTTCGGGCAACGCAGTACCGAGAAGATCGTGCCGACCGGGGCATTGATGTCGATGTTCGACGAGCCGTCCAGTGGGTCGAACACCAGCAGGTACGCGCCTTTCGGGTATTTGCCCGGGATCTGGTAGGCATTGTCCATTTCTTCGGACGCCATGCCGGCCAGGTGACCGCCCCATTCGTTGGCTTCGAGCAGGATCTCGTTAGAGATCACGTCGAGCTTCTTCTGCACTTCGCCTTGCACGTTCTCGGTGCCCATGCTGCCCAGAACACCACCCAGGGCGCCTTTGGACACGGCGTGGCTGATCTCCTTGCAGGCACGCGCTACCACTTCGATCAAAAAGCGCAGATCGGCAGGAGTGTTGTTGCTGCGGGTCTGCTCAATCAAATAGCGACTCAAGGTAACGCGGGACATGGACGGCTCCGGTGGAATGGGGGGGCGGAAAACCCGCGCAGTTTACAGGGAGTCTGAAAACCTAGCGAGCGAAGACGCCGGCTAACGTGCGCCTGGATGTATTTGCCTGTATGAGACGTGATTGTAGGTGGAGAGTTCAGGTGTCGGATTGAGCGTAGTTCGGTTCGGCATGAGCGATTGAGGATTTTCAGTGTTTGCCCGGGCGCCTTCGCGAGCAGGCTCGCTCCCACAGGGCAATGCATTCCATTGTGGGAGCCCGCTCGCGAACGGCGCAAAGCGCCGCCATGCTCAGGTATTGGCAGGCGGCTTGCGCAACAGGCTGAACGCCATCGCCCCGAGAAACACCACACTGAGCAGCAACACCGCCCACAGCCCGAACTTCTTCCAGTTGGTCCCGGCCACCGCAGCCGTCGTCGCCGTTGAGGTTTGCGTGGCCACTGCTTCGCCCTGCACCGTCGCCTTGCCCAGGCTCGCCAGCCTTTCTGGCTTGAAGTCCGGAATCAACGTTGCCAGTGGCAGATTCGCCGTTTTCACCGTGGCATTGCCCAAGGCCAGACTGTACGGCCCTTCGCCCCGGGCTAGGAAGATCACTTGCGTGGCGCGCACCGCATATTTCAGGTCCGGCGCCTGCTCACCCAGACCGCCGCCGCGCTCATCCACGGTCAGCTTGAGTTGCTGCACGGTCTGCCCGGACAGCGGGATTTCGTTCTGCACCACGTCCTGATTGTTCTGGCTCAGGCGATACAGCAAACCGCTGCTCAGCGTCTGCCACGGCAAGTTGCTCTCGCGCCGGCCGGCCAACGTGACCGGCGCCAGACTGTTCGGCTGTTTCAGCTCGATCTGCACCCGCTCGACATTCAGCCCCATCGGCAGCTGCCAGATGTATTCCCCGGACTTGGTGCTGCTGCCGGCCACGCTGGGCGACCAGACCAAGGGCAGCGGCAGGTTGCGCGGGTCGCTGCTTTTCAATTGCGCCGACGTCAGGACGGGCGCCGAACCCGGCGACTCCCACAGCAGGCGCACATAGCGCGCGGTCTGCCCCGGCAGGGTCACTTCATGCTGTTCGATGCGCTCATCGGAAAAGGTCAGCCGCGCCACTTGGCCCTCGCCCCATGACTGCCAGTGCTGCAGATCGTCGCTGGCCTCGATACTGAAACGCTGGAAACCGTCGCGCTCGCTGGTCCAGTCGAGGATCAACTGCTGCAACGGTGCCTTTATCGCACTGGCATCGAGCAGCCAGCCGCGCAGCACTTCTTCGCCCGCCTCCAGCTGCGAGGACGGTTGCACTTCGACCAAGGTGCCGTTGGTGGTCGACTGCACGCGCACATTCGGCGCGCGCTCGCTGGCGTCGGCGGCGTTGTACAGCGGGAACCATTTGACCTCGTGCAGCTTGCCGTCGTCGCGGGTCTGCGCCGATTCGCGAGCCAAGGCATAGGCCTGCGCTTCGCCGGCGGCGTTGAACACACGCAGGTCGCTGAGATCGGTCTGGCGCGCCTGCAATTGCGCGCTCAGCGGCAAGTCGAGGCGATACCACGGGCCATTGCCGCTCACCGTCAACGGCACTTGCGTGGCGAAGTCCGCCGGTTTTTCCTGAGCACCAGCGACCATCACCACGCCCAGCGCCAACCACCCCAGATTCAGCATGCGACTCAAGATGCAACTCCTTCGGTATCCGGCGCGGGTTTGTCCGCCACCGGTTCAGCCTCGACGCGTTTGGGTGGCAGCGGCGCGAAGTAGCCAACCACCAGCAGCAATACCCCGACACCGATAAACGAGACGATCCGGGCGAGACCGCCACGGTTGCTCAGTTCGACAAAAATCAGCTTGGCCACCACCAGCGCAATCAGCGCCGCGCCGATCAGCCACACTTCGCGGCGATGGCGCAGATGGCCGCCGATCATCAGTCCCAGGGCCATCAACGTCCAGACGATCGACAGGCCGGCCTGCACCAGCATCGACGCGAGCAGTTGATCAAGCTCGAACGGGATGCCGGCCCAGTGATGCGCCGCGCGGGTGACCAGCGCGGTGCAGAAGGCGAACAGCGAAACCCCGGCGATCAGTTGCGTGGCGTGGTCGGCATGATCCTGACGGATCGACAACTGCGCAACGGCGCTGCGTGACCAGATATAAACGCCGAACAGCGCAAACAGCAGACCCAACTCCAACGGGTTAAGTAGCGGCACGTAAGGCAACGGCTCGGCATTGCCATCGCTGACGCCATTGGCCAGCCAGAACCACGCCAGCATCAGCACCGCCAGCGGTGCCGCCGCATACAAGCGGTACTCCCGAGCAAATGCGGCCACCGGCCACGGCCAGTTGCGCGGTGCAGCCATCAGCAACAGATAGAGGCTCGGCAGAATCGCCCAGCCCAGCCAGCGCCACGCGTTGTACTGCTCGGACAACAACAGCAGGCCGTAACGCAACTCCAGCGCCAGCACGCCAATCAGCAGCCAGCAACCGAGCACATGGGCCGCGCTCAATGCGCGCGCCGGCAACAGCGAAGCCAAGCGGCGCAGGCTGAAGTAATGCACCGCGAACAGCGCCGGCCACGCCAGCCAGCCGAAGTCGGCAGCCGGGTGATAGCGTGCATGCCACGCGCCGAGCAGAATCAGCGCCGCCGCCGGAATCAGCAAAGTGCAGAGCAAGCCCAGCGCCGGCCATCTCAGGCGCAACGACAACACCGTCCACAGCGCCACACTGATCGCAGCGACCAGCAGCAACAATGTGCCTTGCAGGTTCGGCGAAGCGAAACGCAGGATCTCGCTGACCCACGCCAGCGTCCACCAACCGGCGCCCCAGACCAGCAGCACTTGCGACAAGCGTTGCAAACTCAAGGCATCAAAAGCACTGGCATGGTTGCCCAATTGCAAGCGCCACGCGCCGATCAGCGCGGCCAGCCCCAGCACCAGCGGCGTCCAGAATCCGCCATGGGCCAATGGTTTCAATCCTTCGCTAGACAACGGCCCGAGCCATTCGGGGCCGGCGAGCAGAAACGCTGCGCCGCCGACCACCTGCAACAGCAGCCCGAAAACGAAACTCAGACGCTGTTGCAGGTACGGGCTCAGCCAGATGATCAGCAAACCGCTGGCCGCCCACACCGCGCTCGCGGTTTGCCACGGCAGCACGAACAGCACCGCCAGATTGATCAGTACCAAGCCGGCCAGCAGCACCACCGACAAGCCGCGCAGCAGGCGCACATCGCCGCGCACCATCTCGTCCCGCGCCGCCAGCAGCATGCCGCCAATCAAGGCCAGACCGATCAGCGATGCACTGAGCAAGCCGCTCCAGCCAGCGCTGAACACCGCCGCCGAATCTTCACCGGCAGTTTGCAGGCGCAGCAGGAACAACGCGCCGCCCAGCAACTGCACGGCGAACGCGGTGAACAGGAATGTGCGTGATTGAATCCGCAGCCCCACGAACAAAGTCGCCAACCCGGCCAACGCCCAACTGATTGCCGTGCCCTGGATGAACAGGAACAACGGTGCCAGCAGATAAAGGAACGTCAGGCCCAGACACGCCAGCACTGGTAGTCCTTGCCTTTCCCACGGCAATGTTTGCTCGGGCGTAGCCTTGCGCAGTTGGAAGAAACTGAACAGCAGCGCGGCGCCAAGCATCAGCGCGCCCAGCGGTGCGCCGTCGAGCAGGCTGCTCTCGCCGAGTTGCAGCTGGCTGAGAAATGCCAGTGCCGAACCCAGTTGCAGCAGTAAGGCAAAGGCCCGGGCAAACGGTCGATGCTGACGTAAACCAAGCCAGAAAATCCCTGCGCCTTCCACGGCCCACGCCGCAGAAGTCCAGCGCGCATCGAGCCCCAGCGGAATCGCGAGACTGGCAAAAATCACTCCCAGCGCCAGGCAGGTTTCACCTAGCAGCATCGCGCGCCCGCCCATCAAAACTTTGGCCAGCGCCATATAGATCATGCCCAGCGCCAACGCACTGAACGCCGCCGCAAATTCGAGGTGCTGGACCAACGCAAACTGCAAACCGAAGCCAATGATCGGCGGGCCGAACAGCAGGGTGCCGTCGACATAATCACCCTTGCGGGCCGACCATTGCAGCAGCGCCTCGCGATCAGCCTCCGCCGGAGCATCCTGCAGGTCGCGCAATTTGCGCCGGGCGAACAGCAGGCCGATGGCGAGGTACATGAGGAAAAACACAATCAGGAACGGCTCGGTGCTCCACAGCAGCTCCGGCGTGTAGGAACGCAGGCCCCAGGCGAAACCGATACCGAAGGTGCCGACGAAACCGATCAGGTTGAGCAGGCGCCAGGCCTTGAACCAGGCGATGGCGAGAATGCCTGCGTTGAGCAAGGCGAAATAACTGAACAGTGCGACGTGATTGCCTTCGCCGGTAGAAGTCAGAATCGGCGCAGCGAAACCACCGAGTGCCGCCGCTGCGGCCAACCCCAGCGCGTCCTGGGTAATCGCCAGAATGGCCGAGAACACCGTCACCGCGACCAGCAAACCAAGTGCAGCGGACGGATCAAGCAACGGATGCAGACGCATCGCCGCAAACACCGTCAGGTACAACACCGCGATCCCGGTGCCTTGCAGCATTAACGCATAGTTGCTGTTGCGTCGGCGCAGCCACCAGCCCAGCGCAAGCAGAGCCAACGCCGCTGCCGCGACGCCGGCGTATCGCAACTCGATCGGCACCACCATGCCTTCGGTGGCGTAACGCAGTAAAAATGCCAGACCGAAAAACAGCAGCACCACGCCGACGCGCAGCACCGTGTTGCCGCCGAACAGCCAATTGCGCGCAGCGCTGATGCCGCGTTCGATCAGGTTCGGGCCACGGGGTTCGGCGGGTTTTTGCGGTGGTGCAACGGGGGCCGGTTCGGCGCGCCAGACATCGGCGGGCAGCGGCTGGCTGGTTTCGCGGGCGACGGCGGAAATCGGTTCGAGTTCGGGGGGCAGTTCCCAGATCAGCTCAGGGGGCTGGGCTGCCTGCTCAGCCACGTCGACGGGCGCGGCGACTGGCTCGGCTTCAGGTGGCGGCGCGGGCGCATGGGAGGGCGAACCTTCCAGCACAAACAGCCGCTGGGCCACGCCTTGCAAGGCTTCGCGCACCTGCTCGAGTTGACGCTGTTGCTCCGCCGCCTGCGAGCCGAGGCGCGCAATGCGTAGCGCCTGGCCGATGACCAGCCCCAGCAGCGCACCCAACAGCGCGCCGCTGAATGACTCGTCGAGCAGTCCACCGAGCACCAGCCCGATCAACATGAACATCCATTGCATGGTCGATATCCCTAAGCAGCCCCGGGGCGGGGCGAGTCCGGCGATGGCTTCAGTCTAGGCACAAACCGTGTGGGAGCGAGCCTGCTCGCGAAGGCGGATTGTCAGCCAACATTTCTGTTTAAGTCGACGATCGCTTCGCGAGCAGGCTCGCTCCCACAGGGTACGGCGGTGATTGATGCCTTTTAACCGGCGCTCAGTATATCGATCCGGCCCAACAAACGTTGGGCCTTGCGCAGATTTGTCGGGGAAAGTTACTCCAGCGCTTTCCAGATATCCGTGGCGTACTCGCGAATCGTCCGGTCGGAAGAGAACCAGCCCATCCGCGAGGTGTTGAGCACCGCCGAACGCCACCAGTTCTGCGAGTCGTGCCAGTGCGCATCAACACGCTTCTGCGCTTCCCAGTAGGAGTCGAAGTCGGCGCAGACCAGGAAGCGGTCATAGTCGATCAGCGAATCGATCAGCCCGGTATAACGCGAGGTATCGTCCGGCGAGAACACACCGCTGCGAATCGCTTGCAGCACATCGTTCAAACGATGGGAGGCGGCGATGTCGGGTACAGCGCTGAACTCGTGGTTCTGCTTGCGCGCTTCAACCTGTTGCGCACTGAGGCCGAAGATGAACATGTGCTCGGCACCGATGCGCTCGCACATTTCCACGTTGGCACCGTCGAGGGTGCCGATGGTCAGCGCGCCGTTGAGGCCGAACTTCATGTTACTGGTGCCCGACGCCTCGAAACCGGCGGTGGAAATCTGCTCGGACAAGTCCGCCGCCGGGATGATGCTTTCGGCCAGGCTGACGTTGTAGTTGGGCAGGAACACCACTTTCAGCAAGCCGCGCACGGTCGGGTCGTTGTTCACCACCCGAGCGATGTCGTTGGTCAGTTTGATGATCAGCTTGGCCTGGTGGTAACTCGCCGCCGCTTTACCGGCGAAGATTTTCACGCGTGGCACCCAGTCGACTTCCGGCTCGGCACGAATCGCCTGGTACAACGCCACGGTGTGCATCAGGTTGAGCAACTGGCGTTTATATTCGTGGATACGTTTGACCTGCACGTCGAACATCGCTGCCGGGTTGACCGCGATCCCGAGGCGCTCGTGAATCAGATAGGCCAGCGCCTTCTTGCTGTGCAACCGCTGCTCGGCGAAGGCTTTGCGGAAGGCGGTTTTCTCGGCGAACGGTTCAAGTTCGAGCAGGCGCTCTTCAGGATGGTCGAGCACATCCGGGCCGAGAGCGTCGATCAGCATCGAGGTCAGTTCCGGGTTGGCCTGATACAGCCAGCGGCGGAACGTGATGCCGTTGGTTTTGTTGTTGATCCGCTCCGGATAGAGCTTGTGCAGTTCGGCGAATACGGTTTTGCGCATCAACTGCGTATGCAGACCGGACACGCCGTTGACGCTATGCGAACCGAGGAACGCGAGGTTGCCCATGCGCACCCGGCGGCCGTTGTCTTCTTCGATCAGCGACACCGCGCGCAGCACGTCGAAGTCATGAATGCCCTTGGCCCGCAGCGAATCGATGTGCTGTGCGTTGATCAGGTAAATGATCTGCATGTGCCGTGGCAGCATGCGTTCCATCAGCCCGACCGGCCAGGTTTCCAGCGCTTCCGGCAGCAGCGTGTGGTTGGTGTACGACAGCGTGTCGACGGTGACTTGCCATGCTGCGTCCCACGCGACGTCGTAGACGTCGACCAGTTGGCGCATCAGCTCGGCCACTGCAATCGAGGGGTGAGTGTCGTTGAGCTGGATCGCCGCGTGATCACCGAGGGTCAGCACCGAGGTGTGCATGTTGCGGTGACGGCGCAGCAGATCCTGCAACGAAGCGGCGACGAAGAAGTATTCCTGACGCAGGCGCAGCTCTTGCCCGGCTTCGGTGCTGTCGGCCGGATAAAGGACGCGGGAGATACTCTCGGCGCGGGCCACTTCCGCCACGGCGCCCAGGTGGTCACCGGCGTTGAAGCGCTCAAGGTGCAGATCTTCCATGGCGCGGGCACGCCACAGACGCAGGGTGTTGACGCTCGCCCCGCGCCAGCCGACCACCGGCGTGTCATAAGCAATTGCGCGCACGGTTTCCGCTGGCGACCAGACCTGACGAGTCTTGCCGGAGGCATCGGTGACGGTTTCGACGCTGCCGCCGAAGCCGATCGGGTACGCCACTTCCGGCCGTTCAAATTCCCAAGGGTTGCCGAAATCCAGCCAGTGTTCGGTCTGTTCCTGTTGCCAGCCATCGACAATCGCCTGACGAAACAAGCCATGCTCATAACGAATGCCATAGCCATGGCCGGCGATGCCGAGGGTCGACATGCTTTCCATGAAGCACGCCGCGAGACGACCGAGGCCGCCATTGCCCAGCGCTGCATCGGGCTCCAGCAGACGAATGCGTTCCAGATCGACGCCCAGTTCGGTCAGCGCTTCACGGGCGACGTCGAGCAGGCCGAGGTTGCTCAGGCTGTCGTAGAGCAAACGGCCGATGAGAAATTCCAGCGAGAGGTAATAAACCCGCTTCTGGCCTTTGCGGTAGATCTGCCGGGTGTGATCCATCCAGTGTTCGACCATGTGATCACGCGCGGCCAGGGCAATGGCTTCGAACCAGTCATGGTCGAAGGCATGATCGGGGTCTTTGCCCACGGCGTAGGTGAGTTTGGTCAGGACGGCGTCGCGGAACGCGGCCACCTCTGCTTCGCGAACTAGTGGTTCTTGAGTCATCAACAGGACCTCGAGCGAGCGGGAATTTTCTGAGCCTAGACGGTCTGACCGGCGGTAACGGCTCTGGTTCGGCAGTATTTGCCCGGACTGTGCAGCAGTCCGACATAACCCTGGCGGATGAACCAATGAATGCAGGGGCCGTGCCGTCCTGTCGGGCAAATTGCAGTCGTTGCGAAAATATCCGGCGAAAGGTTGTTCAAAATTCCACCGCTCCCGGTATGATCGCGCGCCCTGATGCATACACGCCTGGTAACTCCCGATGATGAAGCCCAACCTGATCGCCGCCGCCGAGATTGATCGTCTCGATACGTGGGCCAAATACTCGGCGCCGATGTGCGGCTCGTGCATGTCCAGCTGCTGCACGCTGCCGGTCGAAGTGAAGATCAAGGATCTGGTGCGCATCGGTGTGGTCGACGAGTTCGAACTGGGCGATCCGCCAAAGAACATTGCCAAGCGTCTGCAAAAGGAAGGTCTGGTCGAGCGCTTCAATCAGAAGTCGGGAATCTTCACCCTCCAGCGCATGAGCAACAACGATTGCTATTACCTGGATCGTAAAACCCGCCTGTGCACCATTTATGACAAGCGCCCGGACACCTGCCGCAACCACCCGAAGATCGGGCCGCGGCCGGGGTATTGCGCTTATAAACCGAAAGACGTCGAGCGGGTGCAGAACTTCCGGGCCATCGACAAATTTTGATCGCTGGGGAAGTTTTCGGCGGCTGATCGGCCGCTTTCGCGAGCAGGCTCGCTCCCACAATAGAGATCAGTGAACACGGATTTTGTGTGCACCCGAAATCCCCTGTGGGAGCGAGCCTGCTCGCGAAAGGGCCAGTGCAAACACTGCATAAACGCCAGACAAACAAAAACGCCCCCGGTCTCGCGACCGGGGGCGTTTTCTATTCCAGGGCTGGATTACGCCTTGGCTTTCTTGGCAGCGCGGGTACGCTCGCTTTCGTCGAGGATCTTCTTGCGAAGACGGATCGACTTAGGCGTGACTTCGCACAGCTCGTCTTCCTGGATGTATTCCAGAGCCTGTTCCAGGGTGAAGCGAACAGGTGGGACCAGAGCGATGGTTTCGTCTTTACCCGAAGCACGCATGTTGTCGAGCTTCTTGCCTTTGGTTGGGTTCACACCCAGGTCGTTGTCGCGGCTGTTCTGACCAACGATCTGACCGTTGTAGATCTCCTGGCCGTGTTCTACGAACAGCTTGCCACGGGCCTGCAGAGTTTCCAGCGAGTAGGTCAGAGCCTTGCCGGTTTCAACCGAAACCAGAACGCCGTTCTGACGGCCGGACATGTGGCCCGACTTCACTGGAGCGTAACGGTCGAAGATCGAGGTCAGGATGCCAGCACCGTTGGTCAGGGTCAGGAACTGGTTACGGAAACCGATCAGACCGCGAGCAGGGATGTTGTATTCCAGACGAACACGGCCCTTGCCATCCGGCACCATGTTGCTCAGGTCGCCCTTACGCAGCCCCATCTCTTCCATGACCTTGCCCTGGGATTCTTCAGGGATGTCGATGGTGACGTTTTCGAACGGTTCCTGCTTCACGCCGTCGACTTCACGGATGATCACTTCAGGGCGGCCCAGGGCCAGCTCGAAGCCTTCGCGACGCATGGTTTCGATCAGTACCGAGAGGTGCAGCTCACCACGGCCGGAAACCTTGAACTTGTCAGCGGAGTCGCCTTCTTCAACGCGCAGTGCAACGTTGTACAGCAGCTCTTTGTCCAGACGATCCTTGATGTTACGGGAGGTCACGAACTTGCCTTCTTTACCGCAGAATGGCGAGTCGTTTACCTGGAAGGTCATGGAAACGGTTGGCTCGTCAACGGTCAGCGGCTTCATCGCCTCGACGGTGTTGATATCGCACAGAGTGTCGGAGATGAACAGCTCGTCGAAGCCGCTGATGCAGACGATGTCGCCGGCTGCTGCTTCGTCAACGTCGATGCGGTGCAGACCGTGGTGACCCATCAGCTTCAGGATACGACCGTTGCGACGCTTGCCGTCGGCGCTGATAGCGACAACCGGGGTGTTCGGCTTGACGCGACCACGGGCGATACGGCCAACACCGATAACACCCAGGAAGCTGTTGTAGTCCAGAGCGGAGATCTGCATCTGGAACGGACCGTCACGGTCAACGGCCGGAGGCGGAACGTGGTCGACTACTGCCTGGTACAGCGGAGTCATGTCTTCCGCCATGGCGGTGTGGTCCAGACCAGCAATACCGTTCAGGGCCGAAGCGTAAACAACCTGGAAGTCCAGTTGTTCTTCGGTCGCACCGAGGTTGTCGAACAGATCGAAGATCTGGTCCAGAACCCAGTCCGGACGCGCGCCTGGACGGTCAACCTTGTTGATGACCACGATTGGACGCAGGCCGGCTTCGAAAGCCTTCTTGGTCACGAAACGGGTTTGCGGCATAGGGCCGTCTTGAGCGTCAACCAGCAGCAGAACGGAGTCGACCATCGACATTACGCGTTCAACTTCGCCGCCGAAGTCGGCGTGGCCCGGGGTATCCACGATGTTGATGTGGTAGCCGTTCCAGTTGATGGCGGTGTTCTTCGCCAGAATGGTAATACCGCGCTCTTTTTCCTGGTCGTTGGAGTCCATCACGCGCTCGTCGTTGAGCTCGTTGCGCTCCAGGGTGCCGGATTGACGCAGGAGTTTGTCTACCAGGGTGGTTTTACCGTGGTCAACGTGGGCAATGATGGCGATGTTGCGTAGATTTTCGATCACTTGTGTATCTCGATCAGAGGATTCGGTTTGCTGACAAGTCATGGCAGCGATTAGCAGTAGTGTCCGGCATGGCCGTTACAGCTTGACGGCGGTGTCGGGGGGCCGGTGACGCAGGCCACAGGCAAACAGCCCCGGGCACTTAGCTCGGTCGATAAACGCGCACATTGGCATGCCCCTCACTGAGCAAATGGTGGGCATGCAGGCGACTCATCACGCCTTTGTCGCAATACAGCAGGTACTGGCGAGTAGGGTCCAGTTCCTTGAAACGTGCGTTCACTGCATAGAACGGCATCGTCTGTACCTCTATGCCGGCGAGCTCCAGCGGGTCATCCTCGGCGGCATCCGGGTGGCGGATGTCGATGACGATCTGACCGGCCAGCGCTTCGCTGACTTCTTCAATCTGCAAATCCTGGCCCAACTCGTCGATTACCCGATCGATCGGCACCAGTTTGGCGTTGGCGAGCGCACGCTCGAGTACCGCCATGTCGAATTCTTTCTCTTCGTGCTCAACCCGGCCACGCTTGGCGGCGGTCTTGGGGTTGACCGAAATCACGCCGCAGTATTCCGGCATGTGCCGGGCGAAATCGGCGGTGCCGATCTCGTTGGCAGTGTCGATGATGTCCTGCTTGTGCGCGACGATCAGCGGCCGCAGCACCAGCTTGTCGGTCACGCAGTCGATCACCGACAGGTTCGGCAGCGTCTGGCTCGACACCTGGGAGATCGCTTCACCGGTCACCAGTGCATCGATGTGCAGGCGTTCGGCGATCTCGGACGAGGCGCGCAACATCATACGCTTCAAAACCACGCCCATATGACTGTTATCGACTTTGCCGAGAATTTCGCCCAGCACTTCCTCGAACGGCACACTGACAAATAGCACGCGTTGCGAGCTGCCGTACTTCTTCCAGATGAAGTGCGCGACTTCCATCACGCCCAATTCGTGGGCACGCCCGCCGAGATTGAAGAAGCAGAAGTGCGCCATCAGGCCGCGACGCATGATCTGGTAAGCCGCCACGGTCGAATCGAAGCCGCCGGACATCAATACCAGCGTCTGCTCCAACGCGCCGAGCGGGTAGCCGCCGATGCCGTTGTGCTGGCTGTGAATCACGAACAACCGTTTGTCGCGAACTTCGATACGGACTTCGATTTGCGGTGCTTTAAGGTCGATTCCGGCCGCACCGCACTCGCGACGCAGCTTGCTGCCGACGTATTTTTCCACGTCCATCGAGCTGAAGGCATGCTTGCCTGCGCGCTTGCAGCGCACCGAGAAAATCTTCCCGGCCAGTGCATCGCCGTAGTGCTGTTTGCACTTTTCGGTGATGTCGTCGAAGTCGCCCAGCGGGTACTCGTCGATCTGCAGAAAATGCGCGATACCCGGCATGCAGGTCAGGCGTTCGCCCATCTCTTTCAAGGCTTTGGGGTCGGTAACGCGGGTTTCCAGCTCGAGATTGTCCCACACGCCGTTCACCACCACGGCCGGGTCCAGGTCACGGAGCACGGTGCGGATGTTCTTGGCCAACTGGCGGATGAATTTCGTCCGGACAGGTCGGCTTTTGATGGTGATCTCGGGGAAGACTTTTACGATAAGTTTCATGAAAACAGCGCGCGAACGGCCAGCCGAAAAAGGGGGGCGCGGATTATAGCGGAAATTGCTCAAGGTTTAACCAGTTAATGTGCAGAAGGTTTTGCTTGCACCAAAACAGGTCATTTCTGAATTTAAACGCAACATTAAGGGGCGGGATTTGTCGATTCAGAACCTCGCACGCCTTAATAAGCGTGAATTTGGGGCAAAAAACCCATGCTGGGGCACTGGCATGCAATTTGCTCCCTTGTGAGGCAGGTTGCCTTGGCAGAGTATTCGCGCCGGCATCACCATTATTAAGGGCATCCACTACCCGCCCTAATTCACCCGGAGGACACTATGTCGAAGTCGGTTCAACTCATCAAAGATCATGACGTCAAGTGGATTGATCTGCGCTTCACGGACACCAAAGGCACTCAGCACCACGTGACCATGCCGGCTCGCGATGCGCTGGATGACGACTTCTTCGAAGTCGGCAAGATGTTCGACGGTTCCTCCATCTCCGGCTGGAAAGGCATCGAAGCCTCCGACATGATCCTGATGCCGGTCGACGAAACGGCCGTGCTCGATCCGTTCACCGAAGACCCAACCCTGATTCTGGTGTGCGACATCATCGAGCCTTCGAGCATGCAAGGCTACGATCGCGACCCACGTGCGATCGCCAAGCGCGCCGAAGAGCACCTGAAAGCCACCGGTATCGGTGACACCGTATTCGCCGGTCCGGAGCCTGAGTTCTTCATCTTTGACTCGGTGAAATTCAAGTCGGACATCTCCGGCTCGATGTTCAAGATCTACTCCGAGCAAGGTTCGTGGATGTCCGACCAGGACATCGAAGGCGGCAACAAGGGTCACCGTCCAGGCGTGAAAGGCGGCTACTTCCCGGTTCCACCGTTCGACCACGACCACGAAATCCGTACCGCCATGTGCAACGCACTGGAAGAAATGGGTCAGTCGGTTGAAGTTCACCACCACGAAGTGGCGACTGCCGGCCAGAACGAAATCGGCGTCAAGTTCAACACCCTGGTGAAGAAGGCCGACGAAGTTCAGACCCTGAAATACGTTGTGCACAACGTTGCCGACGCTTACGGCCGCACCGCGACCTTCATGCCGAAGCCACTGTACGGCGACAACGGTTCGGGCATGCACGTACACATGTCGATCTGGAAAGACGGCAAGAACACCTTCGCAGGTGAAGGCTATGCCGGCCTGTCCGATACCGCTCTGTACTTCATCGGCGGCATCATCAAGCACGGTAAGGCCCTGAACGGCTTCACCAACCCGGCGACCAACTCGTACAAGCGTCTGGTGCCAGGCTTCGAAGCTCCGGTAATGCTGGCCTACTCGGCTCGCAACCGTTCCGCTTCGATCCGTATTCCTTACGTGTCGAGCCCGAAAGCCCGCCGTATCGAAGCACGCTTCCCGGATCCGGCTGCCAACCCGTACCTGGCTTTCGCAGCTCTGCTGATGGCCGGTCTGGACGGTATCCAGAACAAGATCCACCCAGGCGATGCCGCCGACAAGAACCTGTACGACCTGCCGCCTGAAGAGGCGAAAGAGATTCCACAGGTTTGCGGCAGCCTGAAAGAAGCCCTGGAAGAGCTGGACAAGGGCCGCGCGTTCCTGACCAAGGGCGGCGTGTTCTCCGACGACTTCATCGACGCTTACATCGCGCTGAAATCGGAAGAAGAAATCAAGGTTCGCACCTTCGTACACCCACTGGAATATGAGCTGTACTACAGCTGCTGATCCGGTAGCGCTGCGTAAAGCGGCGTGACACAAGAGGCCTCCTTCGGGAGGCCTTTTTTATTGCCCGGCGCAACGCATTTTCCATGTGGGAGCGAGCCTGCTCGCGAAAGCGGTGGGTCATTGATCATTCCCACGCTCCGCGTGGGAATGCAGCCCGTGACGCTCCGCGTCACTGGACGCGGAGCGTCCCAGGAGGCATTCCCACGCAGAGCATGGGAACGATCCGTGTTTTGGCTACCAGTCTTTTCAATTCCAGTTATTAACGGTTTTGGCCAACCGCCCCACCTGTCCTATGCTGCTACCCACAGTTTCCAACCCCGGTCGATTTCATGGGTCGCACGCTTCTCTACATTCTGCTGCTGATCGCCCTGCCCGCCGCCGCGCAGATCTACAAGTACACCGACGCCAACGGCAACACGGCGTACAGCAATCAGCCGCCGGACGGCGTGCAGGCGCAACCGGTCGAGTTGCCGCCACTCAATCGGGTCGAGCCGCAAGCACCGAGTGCGCCGCAATCACCCCGCCCCGAAGCACCGCAACCAGCGCGCAACGCCTATGAAATCCTCGAGCTCGCCGGCCTGCCCACTGACGAGGCCCTGCGCGCCAACAACGGCACCTTTACGGTCAATGTTCTGATCAAGCCGCGTCTGCAACCGCCGCATCAATTAAGGCTGCTACTCGACGACCAGCCCTATGGCCAGCCGAGCAACGTGCCGGTTCTGCAACTGGTCAACATCGATCGCGGCGAGCATCGCCTGGCCGTGCAAGTGATCGACGGCCAAAGCGTCGTTCAGCAGAGCCCGCCAGCCGCCTTCACCGTGCAACGGGTGCATACGCCATGATCCGCGCGGGGCTGGCACTCATTCTGGCGCTGGTGTCGACGTACACCTTGGCGGAGGTCTTTACCTATGTCGACGCACAGGGCAACCGCGTCTATACCGATCAGCCGCGCGCCAACGCCAAGCGAGTGCCGATCGCGACGAGCAATCGCATGGCTGTCCCTGCCAACACCGCAGCGCCGATCACCACAGCGAAAAAATCCGCCGAACCAGCGCCCTTTCACTACGACATGCTGCGCATTCTGATCCCGGAGCCTGATGCCACCTTGCGCAACAGCGCCGGCGAGCTGATCGTCAGCGTCACCAGCGAGCCCGGCCTGCAAAGCGGCCATCGTTATCGCTTGCTGCTGGATGGCAAGGCCACTGGCGAGCCCGGCGTCAGCCCGGTATTTGCGCTGAGCAATATCGATCGCGGCAGCCACAGCCTTTCGATCGAGATTCTCGACGCCGCCGGGCGCACCGTGGAACGCACCGCCAATCAACCGTTCCACATGCTGCGCATTTCCCTAGCGCAAAAACGTCAGGTCAAACCCTGTGTCGCCGACGATTACGGCGTGCGCCCGGAATGTCCGCTCAAGGACAAACCTGACGAACCGAAAAATCCCTTCCTGCGCTTCTTTTAACGCCTGCCGGGCATGCGCACCCTATTGGTGCACTAAACTGCATCTCGCCCACAACCCAACCCATTTTGGTTCGAAACTTCCCGTTTGAGCTGGCTTCGTGCCATACAAACGCGCGTCAAACGCCTGTTTCAGGGGTTAAACGCTTCTTTTCGGAGCCTTGGTTTGGTTTTTGCATTTTCCCGACATCAGCGCTTTGTTCTCGCGCACGCCTTGCTCCAAAAGGGGTCCAGATGACCATAAGCGACGCTATTCACCGTTTGCTGCTCGACAACCTGACCACGGCGACCATCCTGCTCGACGCCGAGCTGCGCCTGGAGTATATGAACCCGGCAGCGGAGATGCTGTTGGCCGTCAGCGGTCAGCGCAGCCACGGCCAGTTCATCAGCGAGCTGTTCACCGAATCCCCCGAGGCGCTCAATTCCCTGCGTCAGGCCGTGGAGCAGGCGCACCCGTTCACCAAGCGTGAAGCGATGCTCACCGCCCTCACCGGCCAGACGCTGACCGTGGATTACGCGGTCACGCCGATTCTCAGTAACGGCGAGACTTTGCTTTTGCTTGAAGTGCACCCGCGTGATCGCCTGTTGCGCATCACCAAGGAAGAGGCGCAGCTGTCCAAGCAGGAAACCAGCAAGATGCTGGTGCGCGGCCTCGCCCACGAGATCAAGAACCCTCTTGGCGGCATCCGTGGCGCAGCGCAATTGCTGGCCCGCGAACTGCCGGAGGAAAGCCTGCGCGATTACACCAATGTGATCATTGAAGAGGCCGACCGCCTGCGCAATCTGGTCGATCGCATGCTCGGCTCGAACAAACTGCCGTCGCTGGCCATGTGCAACGTCCACGAAGTGCTCGAACGCGTCTGCCATCTGGTCGAAGCCGAAAGCCAGGGCTGCATCACCCTGGTGCGTGATTACGACCCGAGCATTCCCGACGTATTGATCGACCGCGAGCAAATGATTCAGGCGGTGCTGAACATCGTGCGCAATGCGATGCAGGCCATCAGCAGCCAGAACGAGCTGCGCCTGGGCCGCATCAGCCTGCGCACCCGCGCCATGCGCCAGTTCACCATCGGCCACATCCGCCATCGTCTGGTGACCAAGATCGAGATCATCGACAACGGTCCCGGCATTCCGGCGGAACTGCAGGAAACCATTTTCTTTCCCATGGTCAGCGGCCGCCCGGACGGTACCGGGCTGGGCCTGGCCATTACCCAGAACATCATCAGTCAGCACCAGGGCCTGATCGAGTGTGAGAGCCATCCAGGCCACACCACCTTCTCGATCTTCCTGCCACTGGAACAAGGAGCCACATCGACATGAGCCGTAGTGAAACCGTGTGGATCGTCGATGACGACCGTTCTATCCGTTGGGTCCTGGAAAAAGCCTTGCAGCAGGAAGGCATGACCACCCAGAGCTTCGACAGCGCCGATGGCGTGATGAGTCGTCTGGCCCGGCAGCAGCCGGACGTGATCATTTCCGATATCCGCATGCCGGGCGCCAGTGGCCTGGATCTGCTGGCGCGGATTCGCGAACAGCACCCACGGCTGCCGGTCATCATCATGACCGCTCACTCCGATCTGGACAGCGCTGTCGCCTCCTATCAGGGCGGTGCTTTCGAGTACCTGCCCAAGCCGTTCGACGTCGATGAAGCGGTTTCGCTGGTCAAACGCGCCAATCAACATGCGCAGGAACAGCAAGGCCTGGAGGTTGTGCCAGCCCTGACCCGCACCCCGGAAATCATCGGCGAAGCGCCGGCGATGCAGGAAGTGTTTCGCGCCATCGGGCGCCTGAGCCACTCCAACATCACCGTGCTGATCAACGGCGAATCCGGTACCGGTAAAGAACTGGTGGCCCACGCCCTGCACCGCCACAGCCCACGCGCGGCCTCGCCGTTCATTGCCCTGAACATGGCGGCGATCCCCAAGGATCTGATGGAATCCGAGCTGTTCGGCCACGAAAAAGGCGCGTTCACCGGCGCGGCGAATTTGCGTCGCGGTCGCTTTGAACAGGCGGACGGCGGCACGCTGTTTCTCGATGAAATCGGCGACATGCCGGCGGACACCCAGACGCGTCTGTTGCGCGTGCTGGCCGATGGCGAGTTCTATCGCGTCGGCGGCCATGTGCCGGTCAAGGTCGATGTGCGCATCATCGCTGCGACACACCAGAATCTGGAAACCCTCGTCCACGCCGGCAAGTTCCGCGAGGACTTGTTCCACCGCCTCAACGTGATCCGCATCCACATCCCGCGCCTGTCGGATCGTCGTGAAGACATTCCAACCCTGGCCCGGCACTTCCTCAGCCGCGCCGCGCAGGAACTGGCGGTGGAGCCCAAGCTGCTGAAAAGCGAGACCGAGGAATACCTGAAAAACCTGCCTTGGCCAGGTAACGTGCGCCAGTTGGAGAACACCTGTCGCTGGATCACCGTCATGGCCTCCGGTCGCGAAGTGCACATCAGTGACCTGCCGCCGGAACTGCTCAACCTGCCGCAGGATTCGGCGCCAGTGACCAACTGGGAACAGGCCCTGCGCCAATGGGCAGATCAGGCCTTGGCCCGTGGCCAGTCGAGCCTGCTCGACAGCGCAGTGCCGGCGTTCGAGCGGATCATGATCGAGACGGCACTGAAGCACACCGCAGGACGTCGGCGTGATGCGGCGGTGCTGTTGGGTTGGGGGCGGAACACCCTGACGCGCAAGATCAAGGAACTGGGGATGAAGGTTGATGGTGGGGATGATGATGAGGGGGAAGAGGGTTAACGCTTAAGGGTTGCCGTGTACTCAGGATCGATCCCCCTCACCCCAGCCCTCTCCCGGGGGAAGGGAGCAATCTCGGGTGGTTTCGAGGCCTGGGTTCGGCTCGGTATCTCAGGTCGGCGTAACTGACCGGGCAACTCGGTCAGTCCCCTCTCCCTTGGGAGAGGGTCAGGGTGAGGGCACCGTGCACCGCATCAATGCACAATGAACCGTGATCGCGCAGAGCCGTATCGCCACCTCCGCATCTGAAAGTGCCGAAAAACCCAGACTTGAAATAAGCGAAAGCCCCGTATTCCGGGGCTTTCGCGTTTTCGAAGCATTTTTTGTTACAGCAAATCAAAACCTGGCACGCCGCCTGCAATATCTATCTCAGGTGATTCGATTCACCACCCGTTTCGGGGACCTTGGTACAGGCAGGCCGGGGATTCCCCTCTTTACACCGGGCTCACAGCGCAAAGCAGCGAGCCTACCCTTTTGGGATCCTTGGTACAGGCAGGCCGGGGGTTCCCTCTTTACACCGGGCTGACGCTGCAAGCGAAGCCCATGCTTTTGGGAACCCTGATACAGGCAGGTCAGGGATTCCCGCTTTTACACCGCAATGCGTCCCACCCCTATTCGAACCTGGGGCGCTCGGGCACATGATGTGGGGGCTGGTTTTGCCATGTCGGGTCAAACCTCCTTACTTCCTCCTCCAGCCTGTCCAGCATTTTCCCCGGGCTGGGTTCAGTAGACGCAATGTTCAGCAAACTTTCTTGCTCACCTACGCTGGCCTTTTGGAAGCTTTCAATAAACGACCAGAGCCGGCGCTGCAAAAGCAGACGCTCAACCTGAAATTCCGGCGTACGCACCAGATTTCTGAGTTGTTTGATCATTGCGGGGTTCGCTTGAAGGACAAATGAATCCCACAGGGCAGACTTTTCAGCGCGTTGCGTTTGGGGGACATGGTGCAGCCATGGACTGTCCGCCAAATCAGCCTCGATTCTCCCAAGCCACAGATCGGTACCCGTCTGCCGACGTGCAGCTATCAATCGTCGAAGAGAAGCGGGGTCGGCAATCGGACTGCCAGTCAGGTCAAACCCTTTTCTCAGCTCAATGGTTTCGGGAATGGCTCTGATCGCGGTATAGGCCAGATTCAAACGTGTCCTGGGAATATCGGATGTCACGCCGTCCGGGAATTCTCTTATACGAGTTCGGTGGAGATCGACTTCCCGCAACGCCGTCATTCCCCGCAGTGAGGGCGCCACAGCCAGCCGACTTTCCGACAAATTCAATATCTCCAGCCGCGACGGACCGTTCTGCAAACCAAGCCCGGGCGGCGGCGAGGTTATGAACGTATTGGCCAGATTCAACTCTCGCAATCCGGACATGCGAGTCACATCAGGTGCTTCTGTCAAATCGGGATTATGGTACAGGTCAAGCACCTCCAACCGTGACGCCACGGGCCATTGATCCAGCCCGACAGGGGGACGACTCAAACCACAGGAACGTGCGCGCAAGACCCGCAACTCGCTCATGCCACGCACTGAAAAAAGCGGCCAGATACTGCAGTGCGTCAGGCTCAACTCCCGCAAACGGGTCAATCGCGTGAAATGCTCAAGGCCGTCCGACGGGAGCCATAGTCTGGCTTCCTGCATCGTCAGGACTTTCAACGCCGGGAGTTTATCGATTTCGGCCAACAGTTCATGACACTTGCCATTGAATCTGCGGATTTCGAGGGTTTCAATGTGGGAAAGCATCGAGAACAATTTTCCCAGACTTTTCGAAGGACTTCCTTCCAGGCCTAGAGATACGACGGATCTGAGCGGAACGGAACAACCCGGTAGCGCCAGATTGCGCCGACTTCCCAGGTCGAGCTCCAGCTTGAAACCGACCAGCCGCCCGTCGCGGTAGACTTTTTCCGAATGCTCTCCCTGCCATTTGAACAACCGACGCACGTTGGCCCCTATTGCCAGCCGGCGCCTGCGTTCGGCAATGTCCTGGCCTTTGTAACCCGTCTCCCAGGCAGTGATCTCACGGTTCAATCGAGGAAACTCCAGCTCAAGCCGCTTGAGTTCGACTTCTGCGACACCCGCTTCCCCATAACGCGCAATGAAATCATCGGCATGTTGATCCGTCGCATCAGCAAAATAGCGTCTGACCAGTGTCCGTGTGGTCGCAACCAGAACCGGCGGCTGTCCCCCAGAGGGGCCTGCGCCGGTGAGCCAGGGGCGGTGAAAGTTGAACGGGTTGGCAGGTACTTGAGCAGCGCCGTCCATCCCACCGCGCAAACCTGTGAGGATGCAAACCCAGGTGTTCTGCTCGCTGCGGGTGATCGCCAGGGTTTCACCGCCCAGGCTGGCGCGGTAAATGTTCACGCTGTCGGCAGCGACGGGATCGTTGGGTTTGACCAGGCGCCAAACCCTGTATTCCGGGCGGGAGGCATCCAGATCCTGCATCACCTGATACGCCTGCTCATGGATGACCACATAGAGTTTGCCATCGTGACGTATCACGCCGTCGCTGCCCGATTGTGCGCCACTGACATCCAGCCCGGCATGAAAGCCATCCAGGCTTTGGGCGGTCAGGGGGTTGGTGCGGGTGCTGAAGTCGCTGTGCGGATGCCAGATGCCGCTTTCGCTATCGCGCAACATCCATGGGCCGCAAGGGTACAACTCGCCGGGATGTCGAGCGCGATACCATCCCGTATCCGGATCAGCTGCGACGAGAACGAGGCCACTGCCAGGGACGTCAACATAACGGCGATTTTTGTACAGCCTGAAGCCTTCGCCATCAGCGTCAGGCAATTCGGTGGTTGATGTTATCCGGTAAGTCTCCAGCGACCGGTGTATCACAGGAGAGATGGCAGCAACCTCCGGTGCCGGGCGAACCTCGACCACCGGCGCCGGCAGGATCGTATTCGGGCCTGCGTCGTCGCCAGGTTTGGTGCTAAGCGACTTCAGATCATCGAGACCAGCCCAGGGGACCGTGCCATCGCGGACGGGCATATCCGCCGCTGTGAAATCCTTGTCCGAGCTTCGCTTCGGGAACGTGTGGACATCAGTATCAACGTGGGTGCTGCCCCCGCGAGGTGGTTTTAGTGGCATGTTTTTTCATCCTTGAAAAGTCGCCCCGCCATTCATGCTCAGGCGGGGGGGGCGGCATCCTGCCGGTTAGCTGGGAAGACCAACGATAGCCTGCGTTAACGTTGACGCGCAGCGGAAAAACAGACGGCTCCGGTGGGAAATGACGCTAGCAAATGTGGGAATGGCAGGGCAGGCCGAACGTCATCAGCCTGCGCTTTTGTGCAGGGGTGATGATGCCGGCATCGTGCCGCCTGCGGTTTGCCCCCCCCCTATGCAAGCCGCGGCCGCTTGGGCAAATGATGCGGGGGCTGGTGCTGCCAGGTTGAGTCGAACTTCGTCATTTCCTCTTCGAGCCTTTCCAGCATTTTTCCGGGACTGGACTCCGTTATCGCGATGTCCCGCAAAGCGTCTTGCTCACCAAGACTCGCCTTTTGGAAATGTTCCAGAAACGCCCAGACCCGACGCTGCAGAAGCGGCCGCTCAACCTGAAACTCAGGCGTGCGGACCAGCTCTCTGATTTTGCCCATCATGGCAACATTCGTCTGATCGATTAACGAGTCCCAGAGGGAAATCCGGGCGGCGCGTTGCGCCTGTGGAACATTGTGCATCCAGTGGTCTATGACCAGATGGCTCGAAGCTCGTCCCAACCAGATGTCCGTACCTGTTTGCCGACGTGCAGCAATCAACCGCCGAAAGTAGACAGGATCGGAAATCAACGTGCCGGTAAGGTTGAAACCTTCCCTGAGTTCAACAGCTTCGGGGATTGATTCGATCCGGGTATAACTCAGATCCAGACGTGCTCGGGGAACCTCGGAGTTCACGCCGTCCGGGAAAGTTTTTATCGCGGTATGGCTCAGGTCAACTTCCAGCAATGCCGACATTGCGCTGAGCGACGGCGCCACAGCGAGTGGGGTGCTGGATAAATTCAAGACCTGGAGTCGCGAAGGACCGCTCTGCATGCCAAGCCCGGGTGGCGGCGCGGATATGCGGGTATGGGACAGATCCAATACTCGCAATTCGGACATCTGGGTCACATCAGGCGGATGTCGCAGTTCGGGATTGTGGTACAGATCAAGCACCTGCAACCGTGACGCCACGGCCACCTCATCCAATCCGAAAGGCAGACGGAGCAAGCCACAGGAACGTGCGCGCAATACCCGTAACCCGGTCATCCCTCGCACTGAAAGATCGGGCCAGATACCACAGTTGATCAGGCTCAACTCTTCCAGCCCGATCAATGTGGCGAAGTGGTCGAGGCCTGTCGACGACAGCAACAGACTGCTTTCACGAATTTCCAGGACTCTCAACTGTGGGAGCTTGTCGAGTTGGGCAAGCAATTTCTGGCCGTCGATTCTGCGTGTTTGCAAGGTGTCCATGCGCGGGAACATCGACAACAGATCTCCCAGATTCCTAGAGGTGCGTCCCTCCAGGCCAAGAGACACAACAGATCCGAGTCGAGTCGAAAAAACCGGAAGGGCGAAATTCCCCCGCGCGCCCAAATCCAGTTTCAACCTGAAGCCGATCAGCCGGCCATCCCGGTAGACTTTTTCCGAACTGTCGCCCTGCCACTTGAACAATCGACGCACGCTGGCACCTATTGCCAGTCGCCGAATGCGCTCGGAACTGCTGTCACCCCTGTAGGCAGTCTCCCACGCAGTGACCTCACGGTTGAGTTGAGGAAACTCAAGCTGTAGCCGTTTGAGCTCCACCTCAGCCGCACCTGCCTCAGCAAATCGGGCAATGAAATCATCGGCATGCTGATCGGTGGAGTCGGCGAAATAGCGTTTTACCTGCGCCCGCGTGGTCGCGTCTGCAACCGCCGCTTGCCCCCGTGAAGGGCCGGAGTCAGTGAGCCAGGGGCGATGAAAGTTGAACGGATTGGCACCTGCAGCCTCATTGCGCTGCATGCCCCCGCGTAAACCAGGAAGGATGGAAACCCAGGTATTGCGCTCGTTCCGGGTAATGGCCAGCGTCTCACCGCCGAGGCTGGCGCGATAAATGTTTGCGCTGTCGGTGGCGCCGGGATGACTGGGATCAACCAGACGCCAGACCTTGTATTCCGGGCGAGACGCAGCAAGATCCTGCAAAACCTGATACGCCTGTTGATCAATGACCACGTAGAGCTTGCCAGCGTGACGTACCACGCCGTCGCTGCCGGGGGCGACGCCGCTGAGATCCAGCCCGCTGCGAAATCCCTGCAAACCCGCAGCGGTCAGAGGATCGGTGCGTGCGTTGAAGTCGTTGTGCGGATGCCAGAGGCCGCTGCGGCTATCCCGCAACATCCATGGACCGGTGGGCAGCAACTCGCTGGGGAGTCGAGCGCGATAAAATCCGCTGTCCGGATCCACCCCTACCAGAACGATGCCGCCGCCAGACACATCCACATACTGACGTTTTTTGTACAGCCTGAAGCCGTCACCGTCAGCTGCCGGCAGTCCGGCCGGTGATCGCATTGCGTAACTGTCCAGCGACCTGGCGATGACGGGAGGACTTGGATTGGTGTGCGGCGCAGGGCGAACCTCGACCATCGGCGTCGGCAAGGTCCTGTCCGCGCCGACAACATCGCCCGGCAAGCTGCCCCGCAGCTTCGGATCATCGCCACGAACCCAGGGGGCGGTGCCATTGAGATCGGGAGTGCGCACCAGTGCGAAATCCTTGTCCAGACGTCGGGTCATGGCCGGGTGAACATCCGTGTCCACGCGGGTGCTGCCACTGCGGGGTGGTTTTACTGGCATGTTTTCATCCTTGAAAGTCGTCCCTGGCATTTATCCCAGAGACGATGGGGGGGTGGCATTGCTGTTACAGACGGGCCGAGGTTTGCCGCTTTTGCATCGGCACTGCGTACTCCTGCGAGTTACTCGAACCTGGGACGCTTGGGCAAAGGGTGCAGCGGCTGACTCTGTCGCCCTCCGTCATAGTTGCGGATTTCATTCTCCAGCCTGTCCAGCATTCTCCCGGGACTCGTTTCCGTATAAAGAATGGCGTCGAGCCTGGCCCGCTCGTTGACTTCGGCGCTGTCATACATTTCCAGAAACCACCACACGCGCCGCTGCAGAAGCGGGCGCTCCACGTGAAACTCGGGCGTTCGACTCAGTCGACGAAGAATGCCGGTCACTGCCAGTGGCATTGCGGCGTTATGCCTGTCCCACAGCGCTTGTTTTTCCGCTATCTGTTCCTGTGGCACATTGCGTAGCCAGAGATCGGCAGTTACATCGCTGCTTTCCTGCCCAAGCCAGATATCGGTGCCTGTCTCTACACGTGCTCGTATCAACCGCCGTAAAGAGGCCGGGCCCATTATCGGATTGCCGATGAGATTGAAGCCCGCTCTGAGCTCCACGGATTCGGGGATCGACCTGATGTGATTGTCCGCAAGATTCAGTTCTCTTGCGGGAATCCTGTCGGTAATGCCCTCGGGAAATCTTTGCAATCGTGTATTGGAAAGATCCAGCTCCTGCAGTGCGGTCATGTGTTCGAGTGAGGGGCTGATCGAAAGCGGATTGCCCCCCAGTCTCAACACTTCCAGCTTCGACGCCACGTCGATGGCCTCAAGTCCGGAAGGCAGCAGGTGTATTCCGGTGCGGCTCAGATCCAGCACCCGCAGTTCAGTCATCCCTCTGATATCAGCTGCCACTTGCAAAAAGGTGACTTGCTCCTGACGCCGCATCTGCATGTCCAGGCTGTTCACCGGGACCTCGAAGGTGTTGCAAAGCCATAGCTCGTTTAGCCTGGCAAGGCCTCGTACGGAAAAGTCAGACGTTAGTTCACAGTCCTGCAGGTGCAGCCTTTGCAAACGCGGGAATCTTTTCAATTGCTCGGCAAAGCGCGAATCCAGCCTGAATTTCGAATAAGCCCGTTCGATCACGTTCCAGCCTTGAAACCGCCCTTCCACTTCGATTGCCTGACTGGTAATGGTCAGACTTTCAAGATTGGGAAACTGTGCGCAAAACACGTCCGGGTCCAGCCGGCCACGGCCTCTTAAAGTCAGAGAAACCACTGAGCTGAATTTCAAGGAAAGCGGTTTTTGAACTGGCCATATCGTCAGATCGATTTCCAGCTTGAAGCCCACATGCCGCCCGTCACGGTAGACGCGCTGTTCGGGCTGGCCTTGCCATCTATACAGCTGGCGAAACGTCGCCCATATATTCCGCGCCTCATGTAACTCCTTGTCCGATGAAATGCGACCTCGACTGATCGGCAGGTCAAAACGCGTCGAGTCCAATTGCGCCAGCCCAAGCTGGATATGCTTGAGCTCAAGCTCTGCCCCGTCCTTGTCATCGAACCGGGCGATGAAGGCGTCCGCGTCCTCGTCGGTCGTGTCGGGCAGGTACTTGCGGATCTGCTCCCGGGTGGTGGGCTCCGCGACTTCACGCGCATACCAAAGTCCGCTGTCCACATCGCGCAGCATCACCGGGCCGGATGGGAGCAACTCGCTTGGCCGCCGGGCTCGATACAGACCCGTCGCAGGATCCACTGCGACAGGCACCAGGTCGCCGTTGACCAGGTCTGCGTAGGTTCGCCGACTGATCACCCGCAAACCCTCACTGTTGACCTGTGGAAGTATCGCTCGGGCGTTGGTGACGTAATTGTCCAGCGAAGGCTGGGTGGCGGGAGGGCGAATACCTTCTGCGAGTGCGCGCACCACAACGGCCGCGGCAGGGGGTATGGCACCCAGGGTCGCATCACTGGATGATTCGACGCGCGGCAGCAAATGGTGCTGAGCAAAATTCACATCGACGCCTGTGCGACCCGGGTGGCCGTGGAGCGAAATGTCGGCGTCCGCAGCCCGAAGCGGGCTGCCCGGAACGTCCACGTGGGTACCGCCACCGCGAGGGGGTTTTACTGGCATGTTTTCATCCTTGAAAAAGACGCCCCATGCTGTCGAGCAAGGGGACAACGGGTTTCGGCATCCTGCCGTTTGAAGGGGCAAACGATAGCGTGGACGAGCATCGGACGGAGATGGGAAAGGGAGACGGCCGCAGTGGGAAACGACCTCAAACAGTGTCGGAGCGCGCCCAGTGATGAGGACTTGCCCCTAGGGCTCGCTCAAGCGGATCTCCAGCCGCCAACGATCATCGACCTCGCTGCCAACCCAGTCGCCCTGCAACGGGCGCGCTGCCAGCACCGTCAGCAATAACCCTCCATCGCTTTTGCGCGTGCGCCAGTTGACGTCCTTGCCGTTGAGCCTGAGCTGGCCCTTCTGCGCCCGACCTTCGGCCTGAAACAGCAGCGCGACGGTGCCATCGATGATCTCGCCGTGCAGTTTCGGCTCGTTGTTGAACCACACCACCAGGCCACCATCGGTGACCTCGACACGCTCCAGCACGCTTGGATCGGGCGTGGTCAGACGGCCGATCATCAAGCCGATCATCAAGCCGACAATCGCCAGCGAGCCGATGACTCGCGGGAATAGTTTCGAACGGTTGTCCACAGGCGGCGTAGAATGCCGCTCATCTTTACCTTCGGAGCCGTGCATGTTTCACGTCATCCTTTTTCAACCAGAAATTCCGCCGAACACCGGCAACGTTATCAGGCTGTGCGCCAACAGCGGCTGCCACCTGCATTTGATCGAACCACTGGGTTTCGAGATGGACGACAAGCGCCTGCGCCGTGCCGGTCTCGACTACCACGAATATGCCACGTTGCAGCGTCACGCTGACCTGGCCAGTTGTCTGGAAAGTCTGGGCAACCCGCGCGTGTTCGCCTTCACCACCAAGGGTTCGCGACCGTTCCATGATGCCGCGTTCGTGCCCGGCGACGCTTTTCTGTTCGGCCCGGAAAGCCGTGGCCTGCCGGCGGACGTGCTCGACGCCCTGCCCGCCGAACAGCGCCTGCGCCTGCCGATGCGCGAAGGCTGCCGCAGCCTGAACCTGTCCAACACCGTGGCGGTCGCCGTGTACGAAGCGTGGCGGCAGAACGACTTCAAGTAACGCCGCAAGCAAATGTGGGAGCGAGCCTGCTCGCGATTACGGAGTGTCAGTCAACATTGATGTGTCTGACAGACCGCTTTCGCGAGCAGGCTCGCTCCCACATGGGTATTACTGAACCGTCTTACTGAACGGTCGGGGTCTCGCCGCTTTCCTGCATGCGCTGCAGCTCTTGCGCGTACAGGGCGTCGAAGTTCACCGGGGCCAGCATCAGCGCCGGGAACGAGCCACGGGTAACCAGGCTGTCCAGGGTTTCGCGGGCGTACGGGAACAGGATGTTCGGGCAGAACGCACCCAAGGTGTGGCTCATCGAAGCCGCGTCCAGATTCTTGATCAGGAAGATACCGGCCTGTTGCACTTCAGCGATGAAGGCCACTTCTTCACCGTTTTTCACGGTGACGGAAAGAGTCAGCACCACTTCGTAGAAATCGCCTTCCAGCGCTTTCTGGCGCGTGTTCAGATCCAGACCGACCGCCGGATCCCACTGCTGGCGGAAGATCGCCGGGCTTTTCGGGGCTTCGAAGGACAGGTCGCGTACGTAGATGCGCTGCAAGGAAAATTGCGGTGCGGTTTCTTCTTCGCTGGCTGCAGTGTTCTGTTGGTCAGTCATCTCAGATCCTTATCGATCTTGGGTCTTTTAGGGAGTGCTGTACGTGGGTGCAGCCGTTCAGCCCTTGAGCAGCGCGTCGAGTTTGCCGGCGCGTTCCAGGGCGTATAAATCATCGCAACCGCCGATGTGCTTTGCGCCGATCCAGATCTGCGGCACGGATGTGCGCCCGGCCTTTTTGGTCATTTCGGCACGCAGCTGCGGCTTGCCATCGACCTTGATCTCTTCGAAGGCCACGCCTTTGCTGGCGAGCAGATGCTTGGCGCGCGAGCAGTAAGGGCAGTAATCGCTGGAGTAGACGATGACTTCGCTCATGTCATTTCACCAGCGGCAGGTTGTCGCCTTTCCAGCTGGAAATCCCGCCGGACAGCTTGGCGGCGGTGAAGCCGGACTTCATCAGCTCGCGGGCGTGGGTGCCGGCGGTCTGACCGAGGGCATCGACCAGAATGATGGTCTTGGCCTTGTGTTTTTCCAGCTCGCCGACGCGGGCAGCCAGTTTGTCTTGCGGGATGTTCACCGCGCCGACGATGTGGCCAGCCGCATAATCCTTGGCCGGACGGATGTCCACCACCACGCCTGCGTCTTTATTGACCAGTGCGGTCAGCTCGCCGGTGCTCAGGCTCTTGCCGCCGCCCTGCATCGTGTGCGCCAGCAACAGAGCCAGAAGTACGACGAAGATACCGACAAGAATGTAGTGGTTAGTGGCAAATTCAATCAGGTGAGCAACCATCGAAGGAGGTTCCAGGGCGTTAAAATGTCGGCCAGTATACACAGCCACTATGGTCGGCCAAACCCCGTCCGGCGGTGACGCGGTCGGAACTTCGCTTTAAACTCCAACTCCGTTTTCCATCGCCCTCTTCTTTATCAGCCACGAGTGGATTCCATGACGACTACGCCCAAACCTTTGGTCCTGATGATTCTCGACGGCTTCGGTCACAGCGACAGCCCCGAATCCAATGCCGTGTTCGCGGCAAAGAAACCTGTGCTGGATCGTCTGTGGGCCACCGTGCCGAACGGCTTGATCTCGGGCAGCGGCATGGACGTCGGTCTGCCGGACGGCCAGATGGGCAACTCCGAAGTCGGCCACATGAACCTCGGCGCCGGGCGCGTGGTGTATCAGGACTTCACCCGTGTGACCAAAGCGATCCGCGACGGCGAATTCTTCGACAATCCGACCATCTGCGCCGCTGTGGATAAAGCCGTGGCCGCCGGCAAAGCCGTGCACTTCATGGGCCTGCTGTCCGATGGCGGCGTGCACAGCCATCAGGATCACCTGATCGCCATGGCCGAGCTGGCCTTCAAGCGCGGCGCCGAAAAAATCTACCTGCACGCCTTCCTCGATGGCCGCGACACGCCGCCGAAAAGCGCTGCTTCGTCGATCGAACTGCTCGACGCGACTTTCCAGTCCCTCGGCAAAGGCCGGATCGCCAGCATCATCGGCCGCTATTTCGCCATGGACCGTGACAACCGTTGGGATCGCGTCGCCCAGGCCTACAACCTGATCGTCGACGGCAACGGCGAATTCAACGCCGCCACTGCTCAGGAAGGTCTCGAAGCCGCCTACGCCCGTGGCGAAAGCGACGAATTCGTCAAAGCCACTTCCATCGGTGAGCCGGTCAAAGTCGAAGACGGCGATGCCGTGGTGTTCATGAACTTCCGTGCCGACCGCGCCCGCGAGCTGACCCGGGTGTTCGTCGAAGACGATTTCAAGGAATTCGCGCGCGCCCGTCAGCCGAAACTGGCCGGTTTCGTCATGCTTACCCAGTACGCCGCAAGTATTCCGGCACCGTCGGCCTTCGCCGCCGGCAGCCTGGAAAACGTTCTTGGTGATTACCTGGCAAAAAACGGCAAGACCCAGCTGCGCATCGCTGAAACCGAGAAGTACGCTCACGTGACCTTCTTCTTCTCCGGCGGTCGTGAAGAACCGTTCCCGGGCGAAGAGCGCATCCTGATCCCGTCGCCGAAAGTCGCCACCTACGACTTGCAGCCGGAAATGAGCGCGCCGGAAGTCACCGACCGTATCGTCGACGCCATCGAAAACCAGCGCTACGACGTGATCGTGGTCAACTACGCCAACGGCGACATGGTCGGCCACAGCGGTGTGTTCGATGCAGCGGTCAAAGCGGTCGAGTGCCTCGACACCTGCGTCGGTCGCATCGTCGAGGCGCTGGAAAAAGTCGGCGGCGAAGCCTTGATCACTGCCGACCACGGCAACGTCGAAAAAATGGCCGATGAAGAAACCCACCAGGCGCACACCGCACACACCACCGAGCCGGTGCCGTTCATTTATGTCGGCAAGCGTGACCTGAAAGTGCGCGAAGGTGGTGTACTGGCTGACGTGGCACCGACCATGCTGATGTTGCTGGGTCTGGAAAAACCGGCGGAGATGACCGGGACTTCGATTCTGGTCTGAGCCGAATCCGGAAAACACCGCAAAAACCCTGTGGGAGCTGGCTTGCCAGCGATAGCAAGCTGACAGCCAGCATTTATGTTGAATGTGCAGCCGCCATCGCTGGCAAGCCAGCTCCCACAGTGGTTTGTGCTGGTTTCGAAGATTATTTTCAGCTGTATCTCCAGCCAGTTATCACACAGCCCCAATTGGGCGTTTTTTTTGCAGCCTCGGGCGGGCATACTAGGCCGTCCCTTACCCTGGTGCCGCCCGCCCCTATGCTTCGCGTCCTGATCGCCCTTGCTCTGACCTGTCTGCTCCAGCCGGCCTTCGCCGACGAGCGCGCGCAAACCCAACAGCAGTTGGACGCCACGCGTCAGGATATCGCCGAGCTGAAAAAACTCTTGGGCAAGCTGCAGGAAGAAAAGTCCGGCGTGCAGAAAGAGCTCAAGGGCACTGAAACCGAGATGGGCAAGCTGCAAAAGCAGGTCGACGCGCTGCAGAAAGAACTGCAGAAGAGCGAATCCGAGCTGCAGCGGCTCGATGCAGAGAAAAAAAAACTCCAGAGCGCGCGCACTGAACAGCAGCGACTGATCGCCATTCAGGCCCGAGCGGCGTACCAGAACGGCCGCCAGGAATACCTCAAGCTGCTGCTCAACCAGCAGAATCCCGAGAAATTCGCCCGCACCCTCACCTATTACGACTACCTGAGCCAGGCACGCCTGGAGCAGTTGAAGAACTTCAATGAAACCCTGCGCCAACTGGCCAATGTCGAAAAAGACATCGGTCTGCAGCAAGCGCAGTTGCTGGTGCAGAAAAGCGACCTGGACACGCAGCGCGAAGCACTCGAGAAAGTCCGCAAGGAGCGCCAGCAGGTTCTCGCCAGACTCAATGACGACGTCAAGGCCCGCGATCAGAAACTCGCCGCCCGCGAGCAGGATCAGGCAGACCTGTCTAAAGTCCTTAAAACCATTGAAGAAACCCTGGCCCGACAGGCTCGTGAGGCAGAAGAGGCGCGGCAGAAAGCGCTGATCGCCCAGCAGGAAGCGGAAAAAAAGCGTTTGCGTGAGGCGCAGGCTGAAAACAGCGACGCCCCACGAAAACCCGCCAGATCAAGCCCCGGCGCGCTGGTATCGAGCAGCGGCGAAACGTTTGGCGGGCCATTTGCTGCAACCCGGGGAAAACTTCCGTGGCCGGTTGATGGTCGATTACTCGCACGCTTCGGTGAAAGCCGTGGCGACGACGCCCGCACCAAGTGGGATGGCGTGATGATCAGCGCCTCCGCCGGCAGCCAGGTGCACGCCGTACACGGCGGGCGCGTGGTGTTCGCCGATTGGCTGCGCGGTGCCGGTTTGCTGGTGATTCTTGATCACGGCAACGGTTTTCTGAGTCTTTACGGCCACAACCAGACGCTGCTCAAGTCGGCGGGTGATGTGGTCAAGGCGGGCGAGTCGATTTCCACTGTCGGTAACAGTGGCGGTCAGGACACGCCAGCGCTGTATTTCGCAATTCGTCAGCAGGGTCACCCGAGTGATCCGGCGCAATGGTGTCGTGCGCAAGGATAAGCGCACCACCTAATTCAGGAGTTCGTTCGACATGCTGCATTTGTCCCGCCTTACCTCGCTGGCCCTGACGATCGCCCTGGTGATCGGCGCGCCTCTGGCGTTCGCCGCGCAACCGGCCCCGACCGTCGCTCCGGCAGGCACTGCCGCGACCGCCAAGGCGCCGTTGCCACTGGAAGAGCTGCGCACCTTCGCCGAGGTCATGGACCGGATCAAAGCCGCGTACGTCGAGCCTGTGGACGACAAGACCCTGCTGGAAAACGCGATCAAGGGCATGCTCAGCAACCTCGATCCGCATTCGGCCTACCTTGGCCCGGAAGATTTCACCGAGCTGCAGGAAAGCACCAGCGGTGAATTCGGCGGTCTGGGCATCGAAGTCGGCGCCGAAGACGGCTTCATCAAGGTCGTCTCGCCGATTGATGACACGCCAGCGTCGAAGGCGGGCATCCAGGCTGGCGACTTCATCGTCAAGATCAACGGCCAGCCAACCCGTGGCCAGACCATGACCGAAGCCGTCGACAAGATGCGCGGCAAGATCGGTCAGAAAATCACCCTGACCCTGGTTCGCGATGGCGGCACGCCGTTCGACGTGACCCTGGCCCGTGCAGTGATTCAGGTCAAGAGCGTCAAGGCGCAGCTGCTGGAATCGGGCTACGGCTATATCCGCATCACCCAGTTCCAGGTCAAGACCGGCGAAGAAGTCTCCAAGGCTCTGGCCAAACTGCGCAAGGACAACGGCAAGAAGCTCAACGGCATCATCCTCGACCTGCGCAACAACCCGGGCGGCGTGCTGCAATCGGCGGTTGAAGTGGTCGACCATTTCATCACCAAGGGCCTGATCGTCTACACCAAGGGCCGCATTGCCAACTCCGAGTTGCGCTTCTCCGCCACCGGCAAGGACGAGAGCGAAGCGGTACCGATGGTCGTGCTGATCAACGGTGGCAGTGCCTCGGCTTCGGAGATCGTCGCCGGCGCCCTGCAGGACCAGAAACGTGCCGTGGTCATGGGCACCACCAGTTTCGGCAAGGGCTCGGTGCAGACCGTGCTGCCGCTGAACAACGACCGCGCGCTGAAGATCACCACCGCGCTGTATTTCACGCCGAACGGCCGCTCGATCCAGGCTCAGGGCATCGTGCCGGACATCGAAGTGCGCCGCGCGAAGATCACCAACGAAGCCGACAGCGAGTACTTCAAGGAAGCTGATCTGCAAGGTCACCTGGGCAACGGCAACGGCGGCGCCGACAAACCGAGCGGTTCCGGCGGCAAGGCGAAAGCGATGCCGCAGGATGACGATTACCAGTTGGCCCAGGCCCTGAGCCTGCTCAAAGGCCTGAGCATCACGTCCGGCCGCTGAGGATGTTGCTGCGTTCCCTCTGCGTTCTGTTGTGCTGTCTGGCGGGTCTTGCCCAAGCAGAGCCCGCCAGTTCCTCGCCGCACAAGGCCTACCTGACACTGATCATCGATGACCTGGGGCAGAACCTGCCCCGGGATCGTCGCGTGCTCGCCCTGCCCGGCCCGGTCACGGCGGCGATCATGCCCGATACCCCCCACGCCACGGAATTTGCCCGCGAAGCTCATCGCGCCGGCAAGATCGTCATCCTGCACATGCCCATGGACCCGGCCACCGGGCCTTACGCCTGGCACCCGGAACTGCCCCTCGAAGAACTGCAGAAACGCCTGAATGCTGCGTTCGAAAAAGTCCCGTTCACTGCCGGCATCAACAATCACATGGGCAGCCGCATGACCGCGCAGCCTGTGGCGATGGCGTGGTTGATGGGCGAATTGCAGCGTCGGCACAAGTTCTTCGTCGACAGCCGCACCAGCGCTCAAACGGTCGCTGCGCAGCAGGCGCAGAAAATCGACCTGGCCAGCGTTTCCAGAGACGTGTTTCTCGATGATGAGCGCACCGAAGCGGCCATTGCCACTCAGTTGCAGACCGCGATCGCCCTGGCGCACAAACAGGGTTCAGCGGTGATGATCGGCCATCCGTATCCGCAGACCCTGGCGGTGCTCGAGCGCGAATTACCCAAGCTCAAAGCGCAGGGCATCGACTGGATCGATATCAGGCAGATGATCAGCGTGCGCAGCAACCGCGCCATGGCTGGCCATGGCAAGGATGGCGTTTACCGGTAACACCCGGTCACGTTGCAATACATAGTTACCACCGAACGCCCCTCCCCCTTCCGGATAGTGAGACCTGCAACAGGTCGCGACTCCTTTGAGTCGCTTGCAACTATCAGGAGTGCCCATGACAAACAACGCCCCGATTATCCCGCCCGTTGGGCGGACTGAACCGATCCGCATCGATAACCTGCTGATCAATTTCACAACAGAATTTCTGCGCATCTGGGATACCAACGGTTTGTCGGCCAGACCCGCGTCGTTCTGGCGCCCGACCCCGGCTCCCGACGCGCTGCCCGGTTATTTCCCCTTGGGCGACTTCGTCACCAGAGGCGTTGGCAACATCAACGGTGAACGCGTGGTCGCGGTTGTTTGTGAGGCAGACATTGCCAGCAATGACCCCACCAAAGGCAGGGCACTGCGACGTCCCGATGATTACGAGCTGGTCTGGAAGGACTCCGGATCAGGCTCGAAAAGAGATCTGTCGATCTGGCGACCGCTAGCTCCCGCAGGCTACGTAGCGCTGGGGTCGGTGTGCTCGAACGATCATGAAAAACCTTCGCTCAACGCGGTGCGCTGCGTTCGCGAAGACCTGGTGATCGCGTCGAATACCACCGATCTGATCTGGGACGACAAGGGCAGCAAGGCCCGACAGCGCGTCAGCACCTGGAGCGCCGTTCCTCCAGCCGCTTTGCCGGGCGAAGTCTACTTGGCATCGGGCAGTTTTTTCAGCTTGAGTGACTACACCCGACCGGCCAGTTTCCCGGTCTACTGCTTGCGCTTGCAGATCGGCCTGCAGATGTCTACACGCCCATCGCCACCGGTGCTCTGCGGCGAGACGCCAACACCTGTAGAGCCAACGGACGATGCGACTTACACCGCCAGCCTCCCCTGGTTCACGGTCAACGATCCGCGTTACACCGCCGCTGAGCAATGGCGTCACTCGCCCTTCTATCTGCTTGAACGCAAGGATCGCTACATCCTCGTCGGTCACGCACGCAACAGTGGCAACGACAGCCAGATATTCAGGTGGAATGCGCAGCGCGCCCAGCGTACTGGCGGCTTGCGTACTTTCACCCAGACCACATCCATCGAATTCGGCGCCCAATGGCAAACCCGACAGCACGGCGCGTTGATGTTTTCCGCACGGCTGGGCCACGATTTCACCCAATGCGAACTGCATTCGAATGAATGGCTCAATACAGCGACCATCGAAGTGGTTGCGGTGGTGGACAAAAACCGCTCAGTGGCCGCCTACCTGGCCCAGAGCGAATACAGACTGGTGCGCGCGGACGGCACGGCAGTGACGGATGGTTTCATCTACACCGATGGCAATAGCCTGCACATCAGCCAGTACGCACCCACCGAGCCTGCAACCATCGTCGCGTCGGAGCCAGAGGCGGTCGAAGATCAGACTGTGCTTGCGCCTGCGACCGAGGGCGAAATCAGCGCCTCCCTGCCAGAGCCCGACGAGTCAGCCGTTACAGATAGCGCGCCATGATTTCATCGACCACGCCTTCCTTGCGCAACTGATCCAGCGCGGTCTGTAGCTTGTTGACCACCTCATCGGAGACGTCCTTGTTCAGCGCCAGATACAACTCGGCGCTGTTGAAGCGCAGTACGGTCTTCAGGCCGGTCACGCCATCCTGCCGCGCCAGATAACGGCCGGCAGGATCACCCGTGGCCCACAGATCGATCTGGCCATTGAGCAGTTTTTTTGCGTTGTCCTGATCGCGCAGCACTACTACCGGTTTGAGGCCTTGCTTGGTGAGCGTCTCGGCAATCGCATCGCCCTTGTAGGCGCCGATCTTGTATTTGCGCGCATCATTGAGGGTTTCGAGGGTGATCTTGCTGTCAGCCTTGGCCAGCAGGATCCAGTCGTCCGGGCCGATTGGGCCGACCCATTTGAACAGTCTTTCGCGATCGGGCAGGCGCGCCATGACGAAGGCCCCGTAGCCGGGATTCTCCAGGGCGAGTTTGTAGACACGCTCCCAGGGGAAACGCAGGGTCAGGCTGTAAGTGAGGCCGGCGCGCTGGAACATCTCGCGAACGATGTCCGTGGCAATGCCGTTGATGTTGTCGCCCTGGGCAAAATTCTTGCCGTTCTTCGCCATGTTGTACGGCGGGAAGTTCTCGGTGAGCAGCACCAGATCGGTGTCGGGACTGGTTTCGGCCCGGGCATTGCTGATGAACAACAACGAGGCGCTGGCGAGAACAACAAGCAGGCGTTTGATCATGTCGGGCTACCGGAATCCATGGCGTGCCCAAGAGTGCCTTGGGCGCGCCATGCTGTCCACTGGCCTGTACGCTTTAGCGCATGACGATGCCGCGATGGGCCATGTAGGCCTTGGCTTCCTGCACGGTGTATTCGCCGAAGTGGAAAATACTCGCCGCCAGCACCGCACTGGCATGACCTTCGAGAATGCCATCGGCCAGATGCTGCAGATTGCCGACACCACCGGAAGCGATCACCGGAATGCCCAGCGCGTCGCTGATGGCGCGGGTCACGCCGAGGTCGAAACCGTTTTTCATGCCGTCCTGATCCATGCTGGTCAGGAGGATCTCGCCGGCACCGAGGCCTTCCATTTTCTTCGCCCACTCGACTGCGTCGAGACCGGTCGGCTTGCGCCCGCCGTGGGTGAAGATTTCCCAGCGCGGGGTTTCGCCGGGACCGGAAACTTTCTTGGCGTCGATGGCAACGACGATGCACTGCGAGCCGAAATGCTGCGCGGCCTCGCCGACGAACTCGGGGTTGAACACGGCGGCGGTGTTGATCGACACCTTGTCCGCGCCGGCATTGAGCAGGTTGCGGATGTCCTGCACGGTACGCACACCACCGCCGACGGTCAGCGGGATGAATACCTGGCTGGCCATGCGCTCGACGGTATGCAGCGTAGTGTCACGACCATCGACGCTGGCGGTGATGTCGAGAAAGGTAATCTCGTCGGCGCCCTGCTCGTCGTAGCGACGGGCGATTTCCACCGGGTCACCGGCGTCGCGGATGTTCTCGAACTTCACACCTTTGACGACCCGGCCGTTGTCCACGTCCAGGCAAGGGATGATGCGTTTGGCCAGCGCCATGGTCAGTCCTCAGCCTTGGTACGAATCGCAGAAAGCTTGCGCTTCGGCGACGTCGAGAGTGCCTTCGTAGATCGCCCGGCCGGTAATCGCGCCGATGATGCCCGGTGCCTTGGCGTCGAGCAGCGACTTGATGTCACCCAGGTTATGGATGCCGCCGGAAGCGATCACCGGAATCCTGGTGGCAGCGGCCAGCGCGGCGGTGAACGGTACGTTGCAGCCCTGCATCATGCCGTCTTTGGCGATGTCGGTATAAACGATCGAGGATACGCCGTCGGCTTCGAACTGCTTGGCCAGGTCGATGACCTGTACGGTGCTGATTTCCGCCCAACCGTCGGTGGCAACGAAACCGTCTTTGGCATCCAGACCCACGATGATCTTGCCTGGGAACGCACGGCAGGCTTCAGCGACGAACGCCGGATCCTTAACGGCTTTGGTGCCGATGATCACGTAGCTCACGCCCGCCTTGACGTAATGCTCGATGGTTTCCAGCGAACGAATGCCGCCACCGATCTGGATCGGCAGGGTCGGGTAACGCTTGGCGATTGCGGTAACCACTTCGCCGTTGACCGGCTGGCCTTCGAACGCACCGTTGAGGTCGACCAGATGCAGACGGCGGCAACCGCCCTCCACCCACTTGGCAGCCATGCTCACCGGGTCATCGGAGAACACCGTGGAATCTTCCATGCGGCCCTGGCGCAGACGTACGCAGGCACCGTCTTTGAGATCGATAGCGGGAATAATCAGCATCTGGCAAACCTTAAAATTGGAATGTTCAGCTTGGCTCGGGAATCAGTTTTTCTCGAGCGCCCACAGGTCGCTTTCGATGCTTTCAAACCGTTCCTTGAGGTGGGTCTGCACATCGAAAATCGCCCTGTTGTAATAGTGCGGAGCAATCTCGCGGGTAAACAGCTCAAGAATTTCCGCCGCTTCGAACGAACCCAGGTCCAGTTCGAAACGGTCTTCCATGAACCGCTGGATCTTGCGATTGGCCTCGCTCTCCTGCTCGGGAGCGAGGGTCAGGATCGGCGGTCTGGACTTCTTGACAGCCATTTACCAGCGACCGTCCCACGCAGCGAAGTTCTGCAGCAGTTGCAGGCCGTGGGTATGGCTTTTCTCCGGGTGGAACTGCACGGCGAAACGCGAACCGTCGGCCAGCGCTGCGGCGAAATCGACACCGTAATGACCGCTGCCCACCACCTGCCGCGCATTGGCGGCGGCGATGTAGTAGCTGTGCACGAAGTAGAAACGCGCCAGATCCGGGATGTCATGCCACAGCGGGTGACTGATCTTCTGCTTTACCTCGTTCCAGCCCATGTGCGGGACTTTGAGGTGCTCGCCGTCTTCGTGCAGATCCTTGCCGAAGAATTTCACCGCGCCCGGAAACAGGCCGATGCAGTCGACGCCGGCGTTCTCTTCGCTGGTATCGAGCAAGGCTTGCATGCCGACGCAGATGCCGAGGAACGGCCGATCCTGGCTGACCTCACGGACCAGCGAGTCGAAGCCGAGGCGACGGATCTCCGCCATGCAATCGCGAATCGCGCCAACGCCCGGGAATACCACACGGTCGGCTTCTCGAATCACGTTCGCGTCGCTGGTAATCAGCACCTTGCCGGCGCCGACGTGCTCGAGCGCTTTGGCCACCGAGTGCAGATTGCCCATGCCGTAGTCGATAACTGCAACCGTCTGCATTACAGAACGCCTTTGGTCGACGGCATTTGCCCGGCCATGCGCTCGTCAAGCTCGACGGCCATGCGCAGCGCGCGGCCGAAAGCCTTGAACACGGTTTCGATCTGGTGGTGAGTGTTGGTGCCGCGCAGGTTATCGATGTGCACGCTGACCAGCGCGTGGTTGACGAAGCCCTGGAAAAACTCCTGGAACAGGTCAACGTCGAAACCGCCGACGGTGGCGCGGGTGTACGGCACGTGCATCTGCAGGCCCGGGCGACCGGAGAAATCGATCACCACGCGCGACAGCGCTTCATCGAGCGGCACGTAGGCATGGCCGTAGCGACGGATGCCTTTCTTGTCGCCGATGGCTTTGGCGAACGCCTGGCCGAGGGTGATACCGACGTCTTCCACCGTATGGTGGTCGTCGATATGCAGATCGCCCTTGCATTCGATATCCAGGTCGATCAACCCGTGACGGGCAATCTGATCCAGCATGTGCTCAAGAAAAGGTACACCGATATCGAATCGGGCCTTTCCGGTGCCATCAAGGTTGATCGAGGCTTTGATCTGGGTTTCCAGAGTGTCGCGCTCGACAGACGCCTTACGTTCGGCCATCACCAGCTCCGCAAAATCATTGGGCGAAAAAGGCAGCCATTATAGGCACGCAGGAGGCAAACAGAAACACGAGAGGTGAGATGCCTGACGGATAGAACGCCCGGCTGTCGCGGGTAGACATGTCCATACAAGCCAGTACAGGCATGCCATAAACAAATGTGGGAGCGAGCCTGCTCGCGAATGCGGTACGCCAGCCAACATGGATGTCGACTGGTGCTCCGTCTTCGCGAGCAGGCTCGCTCCCACAGGTTCGGCGTTTATTCAGCTAACACCTTAGTGAAACAATACCGCCGTCTTCTGCAGGGTCACCCACACACCCCACGCCAACGGAATACCCACCACCAGCCATGCCGCGATCGCCAGAGGCTTGGTGCCCGGCGCGGCTTTCCACTCCAGAACGGTGCTGGCGTCAGCACCTTTGTCGTGACCCAGCGCCTGTTCAGCAGCCAGTTCAGCGTCGGTCATGAAGTACTTGTCGGCCACCGGACGGACCATCAGATTGCACAGGAAGCCCAGCACCAGCAGGCCGGCGAGGATGTACAGGGTGATGTCGTAAGCGGCAGCGCGTTCCACGCCGATACTCAACTGATATTCACGCAGGTAGTTCACCAGCACCGGACCGAGCACCCCGGCAGCGGCCCAGGCAGTCAGCAGACGACCGTGGATCGCACCGACCATCTGTGTACCGAACAGGTCGGCCAGATACGCCGGAACGGTGGCAAAACCACCGCCGTACATCGACAGGATGATGCAGAACGCCGCCACGAACAGCGCAACGTTGCCCAGATGGCCCATGTTCGGAATCAGCGCGTACAGGGCAAAACCCAGCGCGAAGAACACGAAGTAGGTGTTCTTGCGCCCCAGGTAGTCGGAGAACGAGGCCCAGAAGAACCGGCCACCGATGTTGAACAGGCTAAGCAGACCGGTGAAGCCCGCTGCGATCGCCGCGATCGAGGCCAGTTGGCCAGCGTCGAGCTGACCGAACGGCACATCGACGCCCAGCAGTTTGCCGCCGAACACTTCCTGCAACAGTGGCGAAGCCATGCCGAGGATGCCGATACCCGCCGACACGTTCAGGCACAGCACCAGCCAGACCAGACGGAATTGCGGAGTTTTCCAGGCTACATTCACGTGAACGTGACGGTTGGTGATCATCGCGTTGGAAGCTTTCTTCGCCGGAGCGGTCCAGCCTTCAGGTTTCCAGCCGGTTGGCGGCACGCGGTAGGACAGTGCGCCACCGATCATGAACACGAAGTAAATGGCCGCCATGGCTACGAAGCTCTGCCATACGCCCACGCCTTCTGGCGAAGCGAAGTGGCTCATCAGCGCAGTCGCCAATGGTGCACCGACCATTGCGCCGCCACCGAAGCCCATGATCGCCATGCCGGTCGCCATGCCGCGCTTGTCCGGGAACCACTTGATCAGGGTCGACACCGGCGAGATATAGCCCAGGCCCAGACCGATACCGCCGATCACGCCGGAGCCGATCCACATCAGCCAGATCTGGTGGGTATAGATACCCAGCGCGGAAATCAGCAGACCGCCGCACCAGCACAAGGCCGAGACCACGCCCGCTTTACGAGGCCCGGCGTGTTCCAGCCAGCCACCCCAGATCGCTGCCGAGCAGCCGAGGAAGATGAAGAACAGCGTGTAGATCCAGCCGAGCATGGAGATCGGCCAGTCGCAGTTCGACGAAAATACCTGTGCGATGAAGCTCATGTCCGGCGCGCAAGCCACCGGTGCGGTAACGCCCAGTGCCTTGGACAGCGGCAACCAGAACACCGAGAAGCCGTAGGCCATGCCGATGCACAGGTGAATGGCCAAAGCGGCCGGTGGAACCAGCCAACGGTTGAAACCGGGCTTGGCGATGATGCGTTCCTTGGACAGGAACGCAGGCTGGTCGGATTTGAAGCCGTCCGCCGTGATGCTCGTGCTCATTGTGTATCCCCCAATTGTTAGTATGGTTCGCCAGCCACTGCTCACCCTCGGCCTTATGCACGCAGGCATGACCGTTTTTTTAGGTGAAGCTCCTTGAAGGCGCGACGTTAAGTCGCAGACGGGCGGACGAACTGGCGAAGGTTACCATTCTCAGGTGACAGAAAAACCAAACTGATATCACCTTTTTTCTGTCACCTGTGTTCGCCCCCTGTAGGAGCTGCGGAACGCTGCGATCTTTTGATCTTTTTGAAAATGCCAAAATCAAAAGATCGCAGCGTTCCGCAGCTCCTACAGACGGCATTTCAATGGGGTTACCATGCCGGATGTTGTTCAGGTGCCTGACACCGATATGTGCATTTGCTACTTGTCCCATTTATGCGTGCGAAAAGTTACCCGTCGCCTTGGCGGGGCTGAACGACGGGTGAACCAAGCGCAAAAAATGGCGTCGCAAGCGGGGGCCGGATTGCGCCCTCTGGCGCCCGCCGGGCGTCCTCAAGCGCAGGCACCGGTGGCGAAGTCGCAGGTGCCACCGCCGACCCTCGGCAGATGACGCCACACCGAACCGGGTGTTTGCAGCGCTATACTCCCCGGCCAAATGACGAATTCGACTAACTACAAGGACTCGCCCATGAAAGCGTTCGGCAAAATCCTGGGTCTGGTACTTCTCGGGCTGTTGCTGATCATTGTGGCGGCAGGTTTTGCCCTGACCCACCTCTTCGATCCCAACGACTACAAAGACGAGATCCGCCAGATAGCCCGCGACAAGGCCCACATCGAGCTGACGCTCAATGGCGATATCGGCTGGAGCCTGTTCCCGTGGCTTGGTCTGGAACTGCACGAAGCCAGCGTCGCCACCCTGGCCAAGCCTGCCGAACCGTTTGCCGACCTGCAGATGCTCGGCCTGTCCGTGCGCGTGCTGCCGTTGTTGCGCCGCGAAGTGCAGATGAGCGACGTGCGCGTCGAAGGCCTCAACCTGCGCCTGAACCGCGACAAGAACGGCCACGGCAACTGGGAAGACATCGGCAAGGTGCCTGTGGCGCCTGGCTCGACTCCACCCGCCACACCGGGCGCGACCGCCAGCGAGCCGACCGTCGCCGTAGAAAAACCGGCGCAACCGATCCGCCTCGACATCGACAGCCTGACCGTCAACAACGCCCGCGTTGAATACACCGATGAGCTGACCGGCAAGCAGTTCAGTGCCGAAAGCATTCAGTTGAGCACCGGCCCGGTGCACGACTCGACCAATATCCCGGTAAAAGCCACCGCGTTCCTCGGCACCAACCAACCGGTGCTGCGCGTGCGCACCGAGCTCAACGGCGAGCTGCGCTTCGAGCGCGCCCTGCAACGCTACAAGTTCGAAGACTTGAAGCTGACCGGCGAACTCGCTGGCGATCCGCTGCAAGGCAAAACCATGACCTTCTCTGCTCAAGGGCAGTTATTGCTGGATAAAGCAGCGAACGTCGCCGAATGGACCGGCATCAAAATTTCCGCCAACCAGTTGCGCGCCCTGGGCGAGCTGAAAGCCAACGACCTCGACAAGACGCCACAGATCAGCGGCGGCATTTCCATCGCCCAGTTCGATCTGGCGAAATTCGTCGACAGTATCGGCCAGACACTGCCGGCGATGGGCGAAGGCAGCCTGAGCAAGGTCGAACTGGTCAGCCGCGTTGCGGCCACCCCGACCAGCCTGTCGTTCGACAACATCAACCTGAAACTCGATGACAGCAACTTCAGCGGCCGCATCGCCATCGAGGACTTCGCCAAACAATCGCTGCGCGCGATTCTCAAGGCCGACACGTTCAACGTCGACCGCTACCTGCCACCGAAATCGGCTCAGGCCAACAACGCCACGCAAACCCGTCAGGCCGAAGTCGCCAGCACCGAGGCTGGCGCCGTCGCAGGCACCACGCCGCTGCCGGACAAACCGAGCAAAACCGCCTGGAGCACCGAGCGCCTGCTGCCGGTCGAGCGCCTGGCCAAACTGGACGTGGACGCCGACCTGACTTTCGGCCAACTGACCCTCGACAAACTGCCAATCCAGAACGCCGCGCTCAAAGCCACCGGTCAGGGCGGCCTGCTGACACTGACTAACCTGAGCGGTGATCTGTACAACGGCGGTTTCGTCGCCAACGGCACGCTCGACGTGCGCCCAAGCGCGCCGGTACTGAACCTGCAGACCCGGCTCAATCGCGTCCCGGTGGAAAAAATCATCGAAAGCCAAGGCAAAAATCCGCCGGTCAAAGGGCTGGTGACGCTGACCAGCAGCCTCACCGGCAGCGGCAACAGCCAACAGGCGCTGATCGACACGCTCAACGGCAACGCCAGTTTCGTCATCAACAACGGCGTGCTGCTCAATGCCAATCTCGAACAGCAATTGTGCAAAGGCATCGCCACCCTCAACCGCAAGACCCTTAGCGGCGAGCCTCGGGGCAAGGACACGCCGTTCGAGGAGCTCAAGGGCAACCTGACCGTGCGCAACGGCGTCGCCAGCAACCCCGACCTGAAAGTGCGTATCCCTGGCATGACCGTCAACGGTGACGGCGACATCGACCTGCGCGTGCTCGGCATGGATTACCGCGTCGGCATCATCGTCGAGGGCGACACCAGCGCCATGCCCGACCCGGCCTGTCAGGTCGGCGAGAAGTTCGTCGGCATCGAGTGGCCACTGCGCTGCCGTGGCCCGCTGGAACTGGGGGCCAAGGCCTGTCGCGTCGACAATGACCGCCTTGGTCAGGTCGCCAGCAAAATGGCCGGCAACAAACTCAGCGAAAAGATCGACGAGAAACTGGGCGACAAAGTCAGTCCGGAACTGAAAAACGCATTGAAGGGGCTGTTCAAGCGATGACAGCGGAGCAGTTTTCCACGGCGGTGCTGGAGTGGTTCGACCGCCATGGCCGCCACGACTTGCCGTGGCAGCAGGACATCAATCCGTATCGGGTCTGGGTGTCCGAGATCATGTTGCAGCAGACCCAGGTCAGCACCGTGCTCAACTATTTCGAGCGCTTCATGGCGGCGCTGCCGACAGTCGAAGCGCTTGCCGAAGCGCCGGAAGACGAGGTGCTGCATCTGTGGACCGGGCTGGGTTATTACACTCGCGCACGCAATCTGCAGAAGACCGCGAAGATCGTCGTCAGCCAGTACGCTGGCGAATTCCCGCGTGACGTGGAAAAACTCACCGAGCTGCCGGGCATCGGCCTGTCCACCGCGGGGGCGATCGCCAGCATCAGCATGGGCCTGCGCGCGCCGATCCTCGACGGCAACGTCAAACGCGTGCTGGCGCGCTTCACGGCGCAAGAGGGCTACCCCGGCGAACCGAAAGTCGCCAAACAGCTGTGGGCCAACGCCGAGCGCTTCACCCCGCACGATCGGGTCAACGCTTACACCCAGGCGATGATGGATCTTGGCGCCACACTCTGCACGCGCAGCAAGCCGAGCTGTCTGCTGTGCCCGCTCAAGCGTGGCTGTGAAGCGCACATGCTTGGTCTGGAAACACGTTATCCGATTCCCAAGCCACGCAAGGCCATCCCGCAGAAACGCACGCTGATGCCGATGCTCGCCAACGGCGAAGGCGCGATTCTGCTTTACCGCCGCCCGTCGACGGGACTGTGGGGCGGTTTGTGGAGCCTGCCGGAACTGGATGATCTGGAAGATCTGCAGCATCTGGCCGATCAGCACTCGCTGACCATGGGTCAGCAGCAGGCGCTGCCGAGCCTGATTCACACCTTCAGCCACTTCCAGTTGTCCATCGAACCGTGGCTGGTTCAGGTGCAGGAAGCCAGCCATCACGTGGCCGAGGCCGACTGGCTCTGGTATAACCTCGCCACCCCGCCGCGCCTGGGCCTTGCTGCCCCGGTCAAGACCTTGCTCGAACGCGCGGCCGCCGTATTGAATGCAGGAGAGTCGCCATGACCCGCACCGTAATGTGCCGCAAGTACAAAGAAGAACTGCCCGCGCTGGAGCGCGCCCCTTTCCCGGGCGCCAAGGGCCAGGATATTTTTGACCACGTCTCGGCCAAGGCCTGGGCCGACTGGCAGAAACACCAGACCCTGCTGATCAACGAAAAGCGCCTGAACATGATGAACGCCGACGATCGCAAATACCTGCAGGGCGAAATGGACAAGTACTTCTCCGGCGAGGAATACGCCAAGGCCGAAGGCTACGTGCCGCCAGCCGAATAACCGGTATATTTCGTAAGCGACGGAATTAATTTAAGAAATTTTCAAAAAGTCGTTGACGTAAATCTGAAAAACCCTTTTAATGCGCCCCGTTGCCCAGATAGCTCAGTCGGTAGAGCAGGGGATTGAAAATCCCCGTGTCGGCGGTTCGATTCCGTCTCTGGGCACCAAATACCGAAAACCCTGAATCGCAAGATTCAGGGTTTTTTTATGCCTGCGATTTGATTCCCCTCCCCTCGTCCCCTTCGATACACCCGGATTCCAGCTGTACTGGAAAAAACCCGAAATCTGTATCTCTCCGTGTAGATGGCGTTTCGCCAATACTTCAAGCAAGCCTTGGCGAGCCAATGACTGGCTCTACTTTGCGCCCCGCAACACTCTGGACTCCTGTAGCCCTCAGAGCGCAAACCCTGATTTTTTGAATCGATCGGCGTCGCCCGCAAGGTCACTTCCTGTCCAGCAAAAAAATCTGAACCCAACCCACAGGCGGACTGCAGTTACTGCTTTTCAAACATTCCAGGATGAATGCTGGCGCCCCCGTGCGCCCGGCAAAAGAGCGAAACGGACGACGTATGATCAAGCAACTCATCAATGAAGACAGTTATGTGCAGATCGGCGATCTTTGCAGCGCAACGATCCAGCTGAAAATCGAAGGACTGAATCCCGCCGGCTCCATCAAGCTGAAGACTGCGCACGCGCTGATCACTGATCTTGAAGTCCGCGGACTGATCAACCACAAGACCCGCCTTATCGAATCCTCATCGGGGAATCTGGGCGTTGCGCTGGCTATGGTCTGCGCCGCCAAGGGCTACAAGTTCGTTTGCGTAATCGACCCGAATATTTCCGCGCCGAACCGCAAGCTGATTCACGCCCTTGGCGCGCAAATGCTCATGGTCGATCAGCGTGACGAGAACGGCGGTTACCTGAATTCGCGGATTCGCCTGATCGAACAACTGGTCGCTGACAACGCCGACTACATCTGGCTCAACCAGTACAAGAATCCGACCAACCCCCTCGCCCACTATCAAGCGACTGCCGGGTCCATCGCGCGCAAGTTTCCCCAGGTGGATTACCTGTTCGTCGGCGCGGGAACCACTGGCACGCTAATGGGCTGCAAGAACTACTTCGCCGAACATCATCCGCAGACCAAAGTCATTGCCGTCGATACCGTCGGCTCGGTGACGTTCGGCCTGCCGGGCGGCACGCGCCATATCCCGGGGCTCGGCACCAGCCGCCTGCCGGAGATATTCGAGTCGTCGGGCATTCACGACTTCCTGTCGATTCCCGAGGAACAGACGATCAAGGTCTGCCGTTGGCTGGCGCAACGCTACGGCCTGCTCTTCGGCGGCTCCACCGGCACTGTGCTCGCGGGCATCCGCCAGTGGGCGCCGCATATCCGGCCCGACGATGTCGTGGTGGCGATCTCCCCCGACATGGGTGAGCGCTATCTCGAAACCATCTACTCCGACGACTGGGTCACCCAGCGGATCGGCGCAACCGCACTGCAGCCCCTTTTCCCTGAAATCGCTCTGGCACTCTCGGCGTAATCCTCATGACCACACAGAATCCGATCCAGCCGTTCCACGTCATCCCCGGCGCTGTCGTCAAAGACATCCTCAACGGGCTGCGGCATGCAACCATCGACATGGTGGCGCAGACCTACCTGACCCACGAGCGTGGCGAAACCGTTAACCCCGACAGTTACTTTTTGCGTTTCCCTGCGCAACCGGCGAACCGGATCATTGCGCTGCCGGCGGCCATCGTCGACAGCAAGGGCGATCAATCCGTCTCCGGGATCAAGTGGATTGCCAGTTATCCCGACAACATCAAGTCAGGCATTCCGCGCGCATCTGCCGTGCTGATTCTCAACGACCCGCAGACCGGTTATCCCTACGCCCTGCTCGAAGGTGCGCTGATCAGTGCCGTGCGCACGGCGGCGTCGGCGGTATTGGGTGCCTGGTGGCTGAATGGCCAGAACCGCCACGCGGCGACACTTTCGATCATTGGTGGCGGGGTAATCTCAAGAAATACCCTCGGGACTTTCGTCGCCGACGACTGGTCCTTCGACAGCGTGGGCATTCACGATCTCAACGGGGAATCGGCGCAAGCCCTCGCGGAATTTGGTGAACAACTGGGCCTGCCGGATGTACGCCTGCTGTCGCTCGAAGAAGCACTGACTGCCGACATCGTGGTGTTCGCCACCAGCGCGGGCGAGCCGTACGTAAAAGGCCAGGGCACGTTCCGCCCGGGGCAGATTGTTCTGAACATCTCGCTGCGGGATATCGGCGCTGAAATCATCGCGGAAAGTTACAACTACTTCGACGACATCACCCATTGCCTGAAGGCCAATACCTCACCGCATCTGGCCGAGCAGCAATACGGCCATCGCGACTTTGTCACCGGCACAGTGGCGCAGCTGATTCGCGGTGACCTGCATGTCGCCCAAGACAAACCGCTGATCTATTCGCCATTCGGCATGGGCATTCTCGATCTCGCGATTGGCCGGATGATCCACGACATTGCGGTGGCGGCCGGTACGGCAATTGCCATCCCGTCATTTTTTGGCGAGGAGCGCAGATGGTGAAGGCGCCTGTGCACATCGGCCTGGTCGGCTGCGGTTCGCGCGGATTGTCGATATTCGAGCGCCTGTTGAGCCGCGCCGAGGAACGCCCGCAACAACCGGTGTTCATCGACATCTTCGAGCCCAACGTGCTCGGCAGCGGCGCGCACTGGCCCGATCAACCGGACTACCTGCTGCTCAACACCGTCGCCGGTCAGCTCGGGGTATTTCCCGACGCAGCAGCGTTCGGTGATCTGACCGACGCCCGGGAACGACCAGGGCCGGACTTTCTCGCGTGGTGCAGAGCCCGGCGCGTCAAGGTTGACCCCGACAGTGGCCTGCTCGCCGCCGACGGTCGCGACGTCGAGCCGGAGGATTTTCTGCCACGGCACCTGCTCGGCGCTTATCTGGCCGACGCCTTCACGCGGATCCTCGCGACCGCACCCGCCTGGGTCACGGTCAATCTGCATCGGCATCAGGTCACGGCGGTCGAGCGCAACGAGAATCAGCAATACATTCTGCTGACCGCCGAAGGCGCTGCGGTGACGGTGGATCGTCTGATGCTGACCGTTGGCCACACCGGACGCCTGCGCCTGGCGGGGCAGAACCGGGTCGACAACGTTTACCCGCTGCCGGGCAGCCTCACCACCGTCGAGCCCGGCGAAACGGTGTTGATCGAAGGGTTGGGCCTGGGCGCCATGGACACCCTGGCGGCGCTGACGGCTGGCAGAGGCGGGATCTACAAACCCATGGCTGATGGCAGTCACACTTACCAGCCTTCGGGTCAGGAGCCGGTGATCTTCATTCAGTCGCGGGACGGGCTGCCGTTTCGCACGCGTCCCAATGGCTTGATCGGCTTCCCCCGCCATAGCGCCGTGCTGCTCACGAGCGAGCGTATCGAATCGTTGCGGGTCAACGCGCACAACCGCCGACTGGATTTCGAACGGGACATTCTGCCGCTGATGCTGCTGGAGATGCGTGCCGCTGCGGTCGCCGTTCTGCATAAACCTTCAGCGCCACAACAGCTGCTTGAGCAGCTCAGAACCGTCAGCGTTGTCGGCCCAGCAGGGGTTGTCGCCTGCGAAGCTTTGCTGCGCGAGTTCGAAACGATTGCCGGGGCAATCAATCCGCTGGAGCTGATCTGCCACGCACTGCCCGACAGCGTGACGCCTTACAACTATCACGCATGGATTTACGACACCCTCGAAGCCGACTTGCATGAAGCACGTCTGGGACGCGGCGCGTCGCCGATCAAAGCCGCCATCGAAGTCTGGCGCGACTTGCGCGACCGGCTGCGTGAGGCGGTCGATTTCGATGGGCTCACCGAAGATTCGCATCGGCAGTTCTATGGCCGCTGGCACAAGGCGATCAACCGTCTGGTCGCCGGCCCGCAGAAGGAGCGCCACGCCGATCTGCTCGCGCTGTGTGATGCCGGTTTGCTGACCTTTCTCAAGCCCGGCTCACGCCCCGCGATCGATCACTTCAAGCGAGTCGCCGGTTACGTCCAGAGCAGCGGCGTCACCCACAGCGACTGCGCACCTGTGCGCGACCTCGCGCGCCTGGGCCTTGTGCGTCCACGCACCGATGTGCCGGGCATCGACGGCATCGATGTCGACGCGGCGTCCAACCCCAAGTCGAACAGCGGCGAAACGGTGCGTGACATCTGGGTGCTGGGTCCGCTCGCTGAAGGCTCCTGTTATTACAACCACTACGTCACCTCGGCGGGCGCACCTTCGCGGCTGTTCATGGACGCCCATCGAGTCGCCACCGCCATCCTTGAGACAGGAACTCGCGCATGAAACTCTATTATCAGACGCATTCGCCGTACGCCCGCAAGGTGTTGGTGCTGGCTCACGAACTTGGCATCGCATCGAGCCTTGAGGTGATACATCACGAGACCAGCCCGACTTCACCGAACGCGACCATTTACCAGGCCAACCCCTTGGGTAAAGTGCCGGTGCTGATGCTGCCCGACGACAGCGCACTGTTCGATTCCATCGTGATTTGCGAATACCTCGATGACCTGAGCAATGGCCGTAAATTTATCCCGGCCAGCGGCCCCGAGCGCTACAAGGCGCTGCGCCTGCAGGCATTGGCGCAGGGCATGTGCGACGTCGGCATCAAGCTGCGCTGGGAAGTCGAGCGGCGCCCCGAGGCTTTGCGCTATCCGGCGTACGCGGACGGCCAGGCCTACAAACTCAAGGAGGCGTATCGCTTCATCGAAGAGCACGTCGACCTCAATGGCCCGATCACCGTTGGCCACATCGCCTTGGCGACCGCGCTGGACTGGATCGCTTTCCGTCAACTCTCGGACTTCTCGGCGCAAGCACGCCTGAGCGAGTGGTATCAGACGTTCTGCCAGCGCGCGTCCATGCGGGCGACCGAGTACAGCGGACAGACGCACGATTAAGCCAAGGAAACCGCTATGAGCTCTCTCTTGCTGCAAATGTCACCGATCGCGCTGGTGATCGCGCTGATCCTGATCCTCCGGCGTCCGCCGGTACAGGCCGCGCTGGCCGGTGTGGTGCTGGTGCTGGTGCTGTGGGCACTGGGCGCTGCCGGGCCGGTGTCGGCGGCGATCTCCTCGGCGATTTTTCAGGACACCACGATCCTGTTTCTCAGCACCGCGTGCGTCATCGTCCCAGGGCTGGCCTTCGTCATTCTGGTCGAGCGCGGCGGCGCGCCACAGGCCATCGGCGCGTGGGTCAAGGAACTCGGCTGGACACCCCCGGCGCAGGTGATTTTCATCGTGCTGGGTCTGGCGCCGCTGCTGGAAGCGATGACCGGCTTCGGCGTTTCGCTGATCGCCACGGTGCCGCTGCTGATGGGGCTTTTCACTCGCCAGTCGGGGATGAAAATCGCTCTCGCCGGCATGGTGATCATGCCGTGGGGCACGCTGGGTCTGGCGACGGTAATCGGCGCCCTGCTGGCGCACCTGCCGGCGCAAACCCTCGGTAGCCATTCGGCGCTGATCAGCGCGCCGGTGTTCCTCTGCCTGGCGTCGCTGGCCTTGTGGCAGGCCGGCATCCGCAGGATTACTCCGTGGCTGGGGCTGATCGTCGTGACCGCCCTGTTCGTTGCCGTGCTGTATTGCGTCAACCTGTGGGTCGGCCCGGAAGTTTCCGGTGTGCTGGCCGGGCTGGCTGTGGCTTGCGTCGGCCTGGGCATCTCCTGGGCGCAACGGAAAAAACTGGTGCGCTGGCCGAGCGCGGCATGGCCTTATCTGGCCTTGCTGGGAGTGATTGTGGCGTCGCGCGGATTGTTCGTGCTGTCGGGTTGGGATGGCCTGTGGGTCATCAGGGGCGAACACGTTTCATGGAAGCCATTGGCGTCTCCAGGGCTGGCGCTGCTGATCGTGACCGTGCTGATGGCGTTCAGGCAAACAGCAGGCGCCGGATTTCCTTGGCAAGCGCTGTTGAACCGGGCGAAGTTTCCCGTCACGACAATCTTCCTGTTCCTGCTGCTCTCCCAGGTGATGGTCAACGCCGGATTCCTCGTCGAGGCGCAAAGCGCATTGCAATCCATGTCGGGTATTTCGCTGGCGCCGACGATCGCCCTGCTGGCAGGGATTGCCGGTTATGTCACCGGCTCCAACGTCGGCGGCAACACGCTGGTGATGCCGTCCATCGCCGCGCTGAGCAGCGAACACGGGGCGTGGCTGGCGGCAATGGTCAACAGCGCCGCCGGCCATGGCGCACTTGGCTCGCTGTCGATTCTGTCGTTGATCACCGGACTTGCCGGGGCCAACCGCCAGGAAGAAAACAGCCTGATCCGCTTCGCCTTCGGTCTGGTGGCGCTGAACATCGTCATAGTTGCTGCAACGGGGATCGTTTTGCTCTACTTTCTGTGAATTGTTTCGAATCATCACAGAGAACTTATGGACAGGTTTGATTTGCCGGACAAGCGCTGGCGGATAGTCAAGGACTGGATTATTCGCCAGATCGACAGCGGTGACCTGGCGGCCGAGGCGAAACTGCCGTCAATCCGCGTTCTGGCGCGGATGTTCGAGACCAGCATCACCACGGTGCAGCGGGCGCTGGCCGATCTCGAGGCCGACGCCTACGTCTCGACGGTGCCGCGCGTCGGCTACTTCGTCTCGGCATCAGGGCGGGCAAAACCGTCCGGCGCTTTCGACTTTTCCAGTGTCACCGTCAACGTCAATCATGCTGTGGTTGCGATGCTCTCCGAGGCGGCCTCGCGCACCACCGCATCGCTGAATTCGGCCGTCCTGCACAGCGATCTCACGCCCAACGTGTTGCTCAACAAATGCCTCTCGGTGTTGGCCGCCAGGACCGACAACGCGCTGAGCGGTCTGGTCGCGCCACCCGGCCTTCCCGCGCTGCGAAGGCGTATTGCCGGCCTGATGCTGACCCGCGGTGTAGTCTGCGGGCCGGACGATATTCTGGTGACGTCGGGCGACACCATCGCTCTCGAACTGGCCCTCGAAGCCGTCGCGTCGAAAGGCGCTACAGTCGCCATCGAAACCCCGACCTATTACGGCATTCTGCAGACCATCGAACGCCTGGGCATGCGCGCCTTGCCGATCCGCACCGACGGCCGCACGGGCCTGGATGTCGATCATCTGGAAGAAGCTCTGAAGCAAAAAAAGGTCGCGGTGATTTTTCTCAACCCGACGCTGCAGAATCCGCGTGGCTTCATCATGCCCGACGAAGCGCGCGCGCGACTTTCAAGGATCGCCCGGGAAGCGGATGTGCCGATCATCGAAGACGACATCTTCTTCGACCTGGTGCCCGAAGCTGATCGGCCGCGCGCCCTCAAGAGCTACGACAGCAGCGGCCAGACGATCTACTGCTCGTCCTTTTCCAAAACCATCGCGCCGGGTTATCGCGTCGGCTGGTGTCTGGCCGGCAAATACCGCAATGCCATCCTCGCGCAGATGTTTTCGCGCAACCTGGCCGTTTCCAGCCTGGCGCAAAATGTTCTCAATGAATTCATCGGCCGTGGCTACATGGACGAGCACTGCGCCAGATTGAGGTCGCAACTGTCCTCGCTGGCGAGTTTTGTCGAAGCACTGGTGCGCACGGATTTCCCGCTCGGGACCGTCTATGTGCCACCGCGCGGCGGCTTCATCCACTGGATCGAAATGCCGACACACACCGACATGCCGGCGCTGCAGCAATTGGCCACGGAGCGTGGTTGCCACGTGGCTGGCAGCGGCATCTTTTTCGCCGACGGCCAGGCTTCCACAGGCGTGCGCATTTGCCTCGGCACTACGCTGACCCCGGCGGTGATCGGCATTCTCAAGGTGATCGCCGAATGCGCCCACCTTGCCGCACGCCCGACGAGCCCGCGGCAGATGCCGACTGAACAGCTGCAAGAGCTGGCAGTTTCCTGACCGGCTTGCGCGAGCCCTGCTTATGAATCAGAAAAGAACCCGTATTCGCTTGCCGCATCCCCGGCCGTATCGCCCGAGCCGCTGGACATTCTGGCTGACGGTGCTCGCGGGAGTGCTGATCGCCTTTGCCGTGTGTCTGTCGATCTACACGCTTATCGAGAGCTGGGTCAGCGGTTCCATCACCACCAACAATCGCGGACCGCGCAGCACCTACACCTTGGCACTGCAACCTCGGCGATACTGGTTCGAGTTCATGTGGCAGAGCTTCTGGACCGCGTTCATGTTGGCCATAGGTGTGTTCGGGCTGTGGATTTATCGCAAAGGACGGGTGCGTGAGCAGAGGCCGAAGGGCAAGCGCTCGCGATGATGCAACTGGGGCGCTTTTTTGAAGCAGCCTCTTACCTGCCTGTTCCTTTCATTCCAGCGCAACACCAGATCGCTCACCGCAGCGCCGCCAACTCTGCGGCGATTGACTGGGCAAAAGTACGAAATGGACTACGGACATTTACCCTGTTACGCGCCTTCCGGTGGCAATGTCCTGCAACGCCTGTCCCACCCTTCCTTCCGAACTCGCAGGTTCGCCCGACATACCTGCGCCGCCTTCCCCGGCATGCTTGCGTCTCTGTTTCCAGAATGCGGAAGACCCGATGAGCCAGCTCAAATCTGCTGATACGCAAGACCATAAAATCGATTCACTGCTGGGCGAACTGGGCGAGCTGATTCGCCAGGCGCGGCAAAAAGTGCTACGCGCGGTCGATACGATTCAGGTGCAGACCTGTTGGCAAATCGGCCGGCATATCGTCGATTTCGAACAGAAAGGCGCTCAGCGTGCGGGTTATGGCCAGCAGTTGCTCGCGCTGCTGGCGAAGGATCTAACGGGGCAATTCGGGAAGGGATTTGATGAGCGCAATCTGCGATATATGCGTAGCTTTTATCAGTCTTTTCCAATTTGGAACGCAGTGCGTTCCGAATTGAGCTGGACCCACTACCGCCGCCTGCTACGCGTCGAGAACGAGAAAGCGCGCCTGTGGTACATGAACGAATGCGCCGACCTCAACTGGTCAAGCCGCGCCCTTGATCGTCAGATCCTGACGCTCTACTACGAGCGCCTGCTGATGAGTCAGGACAAAGCCGAGGTGGTGGAGGAAGCCACGACCAACATCGACGCGATGAAATGCAATCCGCGGGAATTCATTCGCGATCCGGTCATGCTCGAATTCCTCGGCCTGCCCTCGGCAGGCAAAGTCAGGGAAAGCGGACTCGAACAAGCCCTCATCGATCACTTGCAAAGCTTTCTGCTTGAACTTGGCAAAGGCTTTTCCTTTGTCGCCCGCCAACAACGCATCAGCACTGACGGCGTCGACCTCTATATCGATCTGGTGTTCTACAACTACCTGCTCAAGTGCTTCGTGATCATCGACCTGAAACGCGGCAAGCTCAGCGCCCGCGATGTCGGGCAGATGGACATGTATGTGCGCATGTACGACGAGCTCAAGCGCAGCGAAGGTGACAAGCCAACCGTCGGTATCATTCTCAGCGCGGAAAGCAATGACTCGGTGGCGCGCTATTCCATGCTCAAAGGCAATGAGCAACTGTTCGCCAGCAGCTACAAGACGATACTGCCGAGCGAAGAAGAGTTACGTGCTGAACTCAACCGCGAACAGGCGTTGATCGAAGAACGCATGCTCATTCAATCCAGTGAATGAACCGGCCGGATTGTTCTTGATCAGCGCGGCGACTATGGTTGGCACCTAACCGCCGAGGTCAAGCGCCATAGGCAGCAAGCCCCCATTCGAGTTGGAAGACGCAGAGTTGAGCCAACCAGTTTTGACTGCAGCTGAAGGCACGTCCTTCAAGGAAACTGCCGACGACGGCTACGCACTCGGCGGCTTCACCTGGCGCCACAGTTCGCCCGATCCTCAGCGCCCGGTAGTCATCATCAACGCCGCCACCTCGGTGCGCTGTCGGCACTATTCACGGTTCGCGGCCTACCTGTTCAGCCATGGCTGCGATGTGATGACCTACGATTACCGGGGCATTGGCGAATCACGCAGCGAATCGATCAAAGGGCTGCGTGCCTCGTGGACCGACTGGGGCGCGCTGGATTTCGAAGCGATGCTCAAACGCGCGCAGCGGGAGTTTCCCGGTCAGCCAATCGATGTGGTCGCCCATAGTTTCGGCGGTTGCGCGGCGGGCTTAGCGGAGTCGGGCAAGGTGATCCGACGGTTGGTAACCGTCGGTGCGCAGTTCGCTTATTGGCGCGATTATGCTTCCGAACAGCGCTGGCGGATGTTCGGCAAGTGGCATGTGGTCATGCCTTTGATGGCGCTGCTCTGCGGCTATTTTCCAGGCAAGCGGATCGGCTGGCTGGAGGACACGCCAACCGGCGTAGTCTGCGACTGGAGCACCCCCACTGCACGGTACGAGGATCGTCCAAGCGGTCGGGTGCTGATGAAAAAGGCGGGCGCCCTGCCCTTCGATGGCGTCCGCGCGCAGACCCTCGCCATCAGCCTCAGCGATGATCCTTACGGAACGATCCCGGCGATCGAACGCCTGCTCGGCTACTTCAGCAACGCGGCAAAAACCCATCTGCGCATTGCGCCGCAGGACATCGGCGAACGACAAGTCGGACATTTCGGCTTTTTTCGCAGCGCATACCAAGCCACACTATGGCCCATTGCTCTGACCTGGCTGCAGACCGGCGCACTGGCCGCCGATACACCCGGCCGACAAGTGCCACGCAGCTGAGCCCCTCTCAACGCACGACGGAACACATCATGGCCTCCGCCAACAAGCAGCAAAAACGCGCCACCCGGGCCAAAGCCAAGGCCAAGCAGAACCGCACCAAGCGCGCCGAAGCGCCGGTCGAGCTGGACCCGAACGACGACCGCATCGACTTCGAATCGGTGGACTTGACCGAGCTGTTCAAGAAAATGATCGACGCCGAAAAGATCAGTCAGCAAGCCATGTGCAGCGCGTTCCTCGAAGATCCGCTACTGGAACTGGTGTACGAGCAGGAAGGCGAAGAAGGCGCGATGGATTTCATCCTCGCCGCGCTGATCGAGTATCGCCAATGGTCGCAGGAAACCGACGAGGCCGGCGCGCTGGCGTGGATCGAATCTCCGGCATTCCAAGCTGACTATGTAGCGGCATCCGACGCGATCGCGGCACAAACCCAACAGAAGAACTGAGCTCCCATGGCATCCCTGAACAAGCAACAGAAACGCGCCAAACGCGCCAAGGCCAAAGCCAAGCAGATCCGTATGGTCGGGCGCAAACCGCTGGATCAGGACGAAGAGCTCGGCCACCTCGCCGAGCCGATCCCGGAATACACCCTGGCGATGTTCAGCAAAATGCGCGACGCCGAAGCCGTCAGCCGCAACGAAATGCTGCTGACCCTGCTGCGCGAACTGGCCTTCATCATCGTCGACCATCCTGAACTGCTCGACATGGAAAACGCCGACAACGAAGGCATGGCCGCCACCCACCTGGCCGCCGATATGCTCATCGACTACCGCATGTGGGCCGACGGCATGACCATCGAACAGGCCCAGGCCTGGCTGAGCGAGCCGCAGTTCATTACGGATTTCGGCGTGGCGCTGGATGCTTATGGCAAGTCGGTAGAGCCCCAGGAAGACAAGAGCGAATAAGCCCTTCTCAGAAACAAAAAACGGCCGCTAGTCATCCCTGACAGCGGCCGTTTTTGTTTGGATGGCCTAGCTACTCTTTGTCCGGTGACGATGTATATCCCATTGACATATCCCCAGCACGATCTATCCTGAGCTAATCACAGGAACAGACCCGGGAGCTCGAATATGGAGCAGACCACAATTTTCATGAGCAACAGAAGTCAGGCAGTCCGACTGCCAAAGGCAGTTGCGATGCCCGGCGACGTTAAACGAGTGGAAGTCATCGCGATTGGCAGAACACGCGTCATTACGCCTGCTGGAGAAAGCTGGGATAGCTGGTTTGATGGCGACAGCGTCAGCCCTGATTTCATGGCTAACCGTGAGCAACCCACTGAACAGGAGCGCGAGTCGTTCTGATGATCAAGTACATGCTGGATACAAATATCTGCATCTTCACCATCAAGAACAAACCACAAATTGTCCGGGAAGCCTTCAATCGACATTCCGGGCAGTTGTGCATCAGCGCTATCACGCTTATGGAGCTTATTTACGGTGCTGAAAAGTCGGCGGCCCCGGAGAAAAATCTGGCAATTGTTGAAGGATTTGTCGCGCGACTGGATGTCTTGCCTTTCGATAACGACGCAGCCGCACAGGCCGGGATGGTTCGATCTGAACTCGCGAAGGCTGGAACGCCGATCGGGCCATACGACCAAATGATCGCTGGCCACGCACGCTCACTTGGACTCATTGTAGTGACGAACAACGTACGGGAGTTTGAACGCGTTTCCGGTTTGCGAATCGAGGACTGGGTTTAACCTGACTGGAAAGCTCAGAAACAAAAACGGCCGCTAGTCATCCCTGACAGCGGCCGTTTTTACATCACGCGTTACGACTCAGTTCAACACCACCGCACCACGTTTCTCCAGCTTGCGCCGGCGCGACACCAGCAGACCGGCAGCCACCACCATCAGACTCAGCAGGCCCGTGGCAAGGATTTCCACGCGGTGGGCTTCCTGGAACAGCATGATGGTCAGCGCGGCGACAATGAAGATGATCACCGCCCAGGTCAGCCCCGGGAACAGCCACATGCTGAAGACGATTTTCTCGCCGCGCGCCATGCGCTGTTTCCGCATGCGCAGTTGCGAGAAGGCGATCACCAGGTACACCAGCAGGGCGATGGCGCCGGAGCTGGCCAGGAGGAATTCAAACACCGCGGCCGGAGCCACATAGTTGGCGAAGGTGCAGAGGAACGCTGCGCCGGTCGACAACATCACCGCCCAGTAAGGCGTACCGCTTTTATTGGTGCGGGTCGACATGGCCGGGGCATCGCCGCGCTTGCCGAGGGAAAAGAGCATGCGCGAGGAGGTGTACAGCGCCGAGTTCAGGCAACTGGTCACTGCGACCAGTACGACGATGTCGACGATCATCTTGGCGTTGGGAATGCCCATGCGCTCAAGTACGGTCTGGTAGGAACCCAGGTTGGCCAAGGTAGGATCGTTCCACGGCACCAGCGCAACCACGATGAAAATCGACACCAGATAGAACAGGCCGATCCGCCAGATCACCGAGTTGGTCGCTTTGGAAATCTGCTTGCCAGGGTCCTTCGATTCCGCCGCTGCGATGGTGACGATTTCGGTACCCATGAACGAGAACATGGTGGTCAGGATCGCGCCCAGCACAGCACCCATGCCATTGGGCAGAAAGCCGCCGCTGTCGAACAGGTGCGAAACGCCACTGACCTGGCTGGTCGGCAGGAAGCCGAAAATCGCTGCAAGGCCGAGGCCGATGAAGCCGATGATCGCAAGCACCTTGATCAGGGCGAACCAGAACTCGAACTCACCGTAATTCTTCACGCTGAACAGGTTGGTCACGGTCAGCAGCATGGTGATCACCAGCGCGAAAGCCCAAATGTCGACACCCGGGAACCACGCATGCAGGATGGTCGCGGCGGCGTTGGCTTCCAGCGGAATCACCAACACCCAGAACCACCAGTACAGCCAGCCGATGGTGAATCCGGCCCAGTGACCGATCGCGCGATCAGCGTAAGTCGAGAACGAACCGGTGTCCGGCGAAGCCACGGCCATCTCGCCGAGCATGCGCATCACCAGCACCACCAGAGTACCGGCAGCGGCGTAGGCCAGCAGCACGGCCGGGCCGGCGGCAGCAATGGCGTGGCCGGAGCCGACGAACAGACCGGCGCCGATCACACCGGCGATCGACAACATGGTCACATGACGCGGTTTGAGCCCCTGTTCGAGGCCAGTGGAGCTTGGGGTACTGCTCATAGAGACTACCTTTGCAAGGAAAGCGAGTGCGTCCGGCGCGTCTGAAAATTCTTTCTCGTAAAAAGAATCCAACGGCCTGTTCCTTATTCTGCACGCAATATTTGCGCCAAAATGTTTCAAGTCCTTGAGGGCCGGGGGCTCCGGCATCCGATGCAAGTCCTTGAGTTTAATGGCTATTCGCCAGAACGTTACCCGGCGACTCACTTTCAAGACGAATCCGCGCACCAGAAACACACAGAAAAAGTGTGCGGCGCACAGAAAAAGGGCGAATAAGGAACGTTCGGCCGGATAGCGCTTCCAACACCCCGCCAAAGCTGGCAACATCGCGCCTTTTTTTACGCGGCACCCACGGGTTTGCACGATCAAACACCCGTTCGGTTGTTGATGGGGCGACAGTCTGCTGCGCCGATGCGACAACCCGCCACATGCCACCCGTTTACCGCTCGTAGCGCTGTTGGCTGCCATTGAAACGCTATGCTAGCTTGGCCGCCTCGCCAGGAAGGCCCGCCAACAGCAGGAGCGCAACATATATGAGGAACGCACATGGCTGAGGCCACGCCCGCGCTGGAAATCCGCAACTTGCACAAACGCTACGGACAGCTGGAGGTGCTCAAAGGCATCTCGCTGACCGCCCGCGACGGCGACGTGATCTCGATCCTCGGCTCTTCCGGTTCCGGCAAGTCCACGTTCCTGCGCTGCATCAACCTGCTGGAAAACCCGCACCAGGGCCAGATCCTGGTGGCCGGTGAAGAACTCAAGCTCAAAGCCGCGAAGAACGGCGAACTGGTCGCCGCTGACGGCAAACAGATCAACCGCCTGCGCTCGGAGATTGGTTTTGTATTTCAAAACTTTAATCTGTGGCCGCACATGAGCGTGCTCGACAACGTCATCGAAGCCCCGCGCCGCGTGCTCGGCCAGAGCAAGGCCGAGGCCATCGAAGTCGCCGAAGCGTTGCTGGCCAAGGTCGGCATCGCCGACAAGCGCCACGCCTACCCGGCGCAATTGTCCGGTGGTCAGCAACAACGCGCAGCGATCGCCCGCACGCTGGCGATGCAGCCGAAGGTGATCCTGTTCGACGAACCGACCTCCGCGCTTGACCCGGAAATGGTTCAGGAAGTACTTAGTGTCATCCGCGCATTGGCCGAAGAAGGCCGCACCATGCTGCTCGTGACCCACGAAATGGGCTTCGCCCGCCAGGTTTCCAGCGAAGTGGTGTTCCTTCATCAGGGCCTTATAGAAGAGCAAGGATCGCCACAGCAGGTGTTCGACAACCCGCTTTCGGCGCGCTGCAAACAATTCATGTCCAGCAACCGCTAACGGAGCAACATGCATGCAGAATTTCAAAAAGGTCTTCCTGGCCGCCGCCGTCACCCTCGCGTTCAGCGCCGGTGCCATGGCTGAAACCCTGAAGATGGGCATCGAAGCGGCCTACCCGCCGTTCAACAATAAAGACGCCAGCGGCCAAGTGGTCGGCTTCGACAAGGAAATCGGCGACGCCCTGTGCGCGAAGATGAAAGCCGAATGTTCCGTTGTCACTTCCGACTGGGACGGCATCATTCCGGCGCTGAACGCGAAGAAGTTCGATTTCCTGATCTCCTCGCTGTCGATCACCGAAGAGCGCAAAGCCGCGGTGGACTTTACCGACCCGTACTACTCGAACAAATTGCAGTTCATCGCGCCGAAAAACGTCGACTTCAAGACCGACAAGGACTCGCTCAAGGGCAAAACCATCGGCACCCAGCGCGCAACGCTGGCCGGCACCTGGCTGGAAGACACCTACGGTGACGATATCAAGGTCAGCCTCTACGACACCCAGGAAAACGCCTACCTCGATCTGACCTCCGGTCGTGTCGACGCGATCCTCGCCGACAAGTACGCCAACTACGACTGGCTGAAAACCGACGCTGGCAAGAACTACGAGTTCAAGGGCGACCCGGTAGAGGAAAGCGACAAGATCGGTATCGCCGTGCGCAAGGGTGACAACGAACTGCGCAACAAGCTGAACGCCGCACTGAAGGAAATCGTCGCTGACGGTACCTACAAGAAAATCAACGACAAGTACTTCCCGTTCAGCATCTATTGATCTGACTTGTGGGACCGGCGCCGTAATCAAGCGGCGCCGGCTCCCGACTTTGCCTGCCGCAATTTGAACAGAAACCCATGATTATCGACCTCTACGGATTCGGCCCGGCGCTCGCCGCTGGTGCGCTGATGACCGTCCAACTGGCCCTCACCGCCCTGTGCCTGGGCCTGGTGCTCGGCCTGCTCGGCGCCTTGGCCAAGACTTCCCCGTACAAGCCGCTGCAATGGCTTGGCGGTACCTACTCGACACTGGTGCGCGGCGTCCCGGAACTGCTTTGGGTGCTGTTGATCTACTTCGGTACGGTCAACCTGATGCGCGCCCTCGGTGAGTACTTCGGCAACCCCGACCTGCAACTCAACGCCTTTGCCGCTGGTGTGATCGCACTGGGTTTGTGCTTCGGCGCCTACGCCACGGAAGTGTTTCGTGGCGCCCTGCTGGCCATTCCCAAGGGCCACCGTGAGGCCGGCCAGGCCCTGGGCCTGTCGAAATGGCGGATTTTCACCCGGTTGATCATGCCGCAGATGTGGCGCATCGCCCTGCCGGGCCTGGGCAACCTGTTCATGATCCTGATGAAAGACACCGCGCTGGTATCGGTCATTGGTCTGGAAGAAATCATGCGTCACGCGCAGATCGGTGTGACCGTGTCAAAACAACCGTTCACCTTCTATATGGTCGCGGCGATCATGTACCTCGGCCTGACAGTGCTGGCGATGACCGGCATGCACTTCCTGGAAAAACGCGCCGCCCGCGGCTTTGCGAGGAGCGCGCAATGAACTGGGAAGTCATCATCAAGTGGCTGCCAAAACTGGCACAGGGCGCGACCCTGACGCTGGAACTGGTCGCCATCGCGGTCATCGCCGGCCTGCTGCTCGCCATTCCGCTGGGTATCGCCCGATCTTCGAAGCTGTGGTACGTGCGCTCGCTGCCTTACGCCTACATCTTCTTTTTCCGGGGCACGCCGTTGCTGGTGCAGCTGTTCCTGGTCTATTACGGCCTGGCGCAGTTCGACGCCGTACGTGAAAGCTCGCTGTGGCCGTACCTGCGCGATCCATTCTGGTGTGCCACGGTGACCATGACCTTGCACACAGCGGCGTACATCGCCGAGATTCTGCGCGGTGCCATTCAGGCGATTCCACCCGGTGAAATTGAAGCCGCGCGAGCCTTGGGCATGTCCAGGCCCAAAGCGATGTTCTACATCATCCTGCCCCGTGCCGCGCGCATCGGCCTGCCGGCCTACAGCAACGAAGTGATCCTGATGCTCAAGGCCAGCGCCCTGGCCAGCACCGTGACCCTGCTGGAACTGACCGGCATGGCACGCACGATCATCGCCCGCACTTATCTGCCGGTGGAGATCTTCTTCGCCGCCGGCGTGTTCTATCTGGTCATGGCTTACGTGCTGGTACGCGGCTTCAAGCTGCTGGAGCGCTGGCTGCGCGTCGATGCCTGCCAAGGCCGCTGACACTTCCTGCGTGCTGACGGGCGAGGACTTACTCGCCCGCTTCACCGCGCTGGATGCTTTTCTGATTGAGCATCAGGCGCTGTGGAAACCTCGACCGTTCACTCACCTACAACTTCCATGGGAAGCGTCCTACCCGGAGTTGTCTGCGTGGCTACGCAAGCGATCGCTGGAAGCCGCAGAACGCGCGCATAACCATCCTGCTGATCTTGTCGATGCGCCAGAGCCGTTCGCTTCATTGGCGAAGTTGTCGGCAGAGTTGAGTACGGTCGATGAGTTTCCGGGGCATGCGCTTGAGGCTGCCGGGCATCGCTTGAATGTCGATGTGCCCGGGCGCAAGTGGCAGCAGATCGAGGCGTTTGCCGGTCGCTTGTCTTTCGCTTCGCCACCGACGCATTGGTTGGATTGGTGTTCAGGCAAAGGGCACTTGGGACGGCGCTTAATGGGGTCGGGGCAGCAACTGACTTGCGTTGAATACGATCCTTTATTGGTCGCCAGCGGTCAGGCACTGAGTCAGCGTCATCACTTGCACGCCCTGCATGTCGAACAGGATGTACTCGCGGCAGACGCCCCGGCCGTATTGAACGCCGCCCACACCCCCGTCGCCCTCCACGCATGCGGTGATCTGCACGTGCGCTTGATGCATTTGGCCAGTGCTGCCGGCTGCCAGCAAATGGCGATCGCACCGTGCTGTTACAACCGCATCAGTCGTAACGAATACCAGGCCTTGTCCTGCGCAGGATCGGCATCGCTTCTACAGCTCTCGCTGGAAGATCTGGCGCTGCCGATGAACGAAACCGTCACCGCCGGTGCGCGCGTCCGGCGCCAGCGTGACACATCGATGGCTCGTCGCCTGGCTTTTGACCTGCTGCAACGGCAAGTGCGCGGCGTCGATGAATACCTGCCAACGCCCTCCCTGCCCAGCGCCTGGCTGGACAAACCGTTCGCCGATTACTGTCGCGATCTGGCTGTGCTCAAAGAGTTATCCACAATCGGTGAGGCAGATTGGCCCGCACTCGAAGCAACCGGTTGGCAGCGGTTGGCCGAAGTTCGCAATCTCGAATTGCTTTGCGGTTTGTTCCGCCGACCGCTTGAGCTCTGGCTGAATCTGGATCGGGCGCTTTTCCTCGCAGAACAGGGATACGTCGTACGCCTCGGCACCTTTTGCGACGCCTCACTCACACCGCGTAACTTACTGCTGCTCGCCGAGCGCGCCTAAAACGTTACGACCTGTGGATAACTCTGTTGATGGATTTGCTGTGGATCCAATATCTGCGCCTGTTTCGTCGCTTTAACAACACTGGTCATTTTTTGTTCACATGAATAAAAAACCTGTAAAACAGGGATTTGCGAACAAGATGAGAATGGGTTCACAACACCTCGCATAAGCCAGTATCCGCGCCCCTCAGTTGTGCATAAGCTGCCAATCAAAACGACATAACCGACGAATATTGGGCTAGCCGAGTGAATAATTGTGGGGTCATGAAAGCCGAAGCTGACCCGTACGCCCTGTATAAATGTCTTACTACGCGCGAGGTACAAAAGCAGCGCATAAATTTGCGCTGGGCCTGATTTTTCCGGAATGCAAAAATAGTCTGAATTCAGGGGTTTACAGGATCTACCCAATCGCTATAATCGTCGCCCACACGCCGGTATAGCTCAGTTGGTAGAGCAACTGACTTGTAATCAGTAGGTCCCGGGTTCGACTCCTGGTGCCGGCACCATACAAAACAAAGCCCCTGCAGAAATGCAGGGGCTTTGTTGTTTCTGGCGCTTGGAGCTCACCAGGAGGTCCGCATCGCTGCGACAAAACAAACGACGCCTTATCTCAACCAGCAGCCCCCTACTCTGCCCGCGTGCCTGGACCCGTTACAATTTCACATCAGCCCAACATTGACGGGCTCTTGCACCTACCTATAATGCACCCCAATACACCCGCCAAGCCTAGGTTGACCCAGTCAGCAAGCTCAAATCGTGCGGGTTTTTTTTGCCTGGAGAAAACTACATGAGGCCCTTCGACAAGCCGGCCCTCAGCGTAGAACAGCAATTGGAACTGCTAAAGCAACGAGGCCTGCAAGTCGCAAATGACGAGCGCGCCATGCGTTTCCTGGAAGTGGTCACGCTGTTTCGCTTGAGTCCATACATGCGCCCTTTTCAGGAAACAAACCCTGAACACACCTTCAAACCTGGTAGCACTCTGAAAGCAGTCGTCGACATCTACCGCTTCGATGGCTCGTTGCGACGCATAACCATGGATGCTATCGAACGTGTCGAAGTCGCCATACGAGCGACTATCAGCAATCACATGTGCCCTAAGTACGGGCCTGACTGGATAGCTGACGCGTCAATCTTCTCTTCTTCATATTCACATGGCGATTTATTGCGGCCCCTGCGAGATCAACTGGGCAAGGAGCGCCACAAACTGGGACGTGAGATTGATCGTATAAAAAAGAGCAGCCGAGTTGATCAGGTCCAGCAGCAGCGAATTGAAAATCGCATGCGCGATAACTATTTTCGATTCTACGGATCAACCTATGCCCATCCCGAGTTGCCGCCCGCTTGGGCTGTTCTGGAAGAGCTCAGCCTTGGGACGGTATCCACGATGTTCAATGCCATAGGCAAAAGCGTCGACAAGAAAGCGATCGCTAGCAGATTTAATCTCCCCTTCGAAGTACTGGCCTCCTGGCTCCACACTCTGACCTTCATTCGAAACTGCTGCGCCCACCACTCACGACTATGGAACAGAGAGCTCTCGATTCGACCATCCTTACCAAAAGAATGGGTCATCCAAAATGCGCCTGGCGATCGGCCTCAACCCAAGCAGCGGCTATTTATAGTACTAACGATGCTGGCGTATTTAACCGATTTGATCAGTCCAGACAGCCAGTGGAAATTTCACTTGGCCGAAATAATGGACCAGAGGGAACCGGGTGATTTGAAACTTATGGGATTTCCAGATGACTGGAAACGGCAATCGCAATGGTGTTTGGGGTAGAGGAAGCCAGAGGTCTTGTTCTTTTGCCATTGCGCGGAGAAACAGAATTGGGGACAGACCACGTTTTTCAAAAAATGACAGAGTCGCAACCTGAATTCATTTTTTACGATTTTAGTGCTGACGCCATACAAAACGAAGCCCCTGCAGAAATGCAGGGGCTTCGTTTTGTATTGCAGAGGTCAGGCCAAAGGCCTTAGTGGTATCAAGCAATATGCAAATCCCGCAACGCCTCAGGATGCTGACTTGCGACCCGCAAGAGAGTCTGCGCTGCACCCGTCGGTTGCCTGCGCCCCTGCTCCCAATCCTGCAAAGTCCGCGCTTATGCCTCGCAGTATCTGCACGAGCTAAGCAAGGCATTGATCGATGATGTGGTGAAGTAATGGATTCGCCACCAGAAAGGCATCGATGCAAACCGCCATTCGAAGCCCTCCTTGATGCGAGGGCTTTTTGCATTTCAGGCCTGCCGAAAACATGCCGGCCTTCCTCAAGGTCCCTTGGTGCGGGGACATATCCGACTTCCCTCCTGCATCTATCCAGATAACCCGCCAGCCACTGGAGCGTTCTTGGCCAACGCATGGGCTGCCCAGCAGCCAACTGGGAACTAACGCCGAGCGCAACACTCACTTACAAAGCGCGGCGCTGTGGAAGAGTCATCTCGCTTCATCACGTCAGCACAACGGACTGAACGCATGACATGGACCTAGAGACCATCGATGAACTCGACATCAAGAACGCCAAATGCCTCCCCACTTCCCCTCCACGTCAGGGACTTTGCTGACTGCCGAAATATCGCTCACGGCGCTGCATTCATCATCGTTTCGGGCAGCTCCGCGAAAGATTTTCCCATTGAACAGTTTGCCGACATCCCGATGATCACGGTGAACGGTGCGATATCCATGTTCATGGGAACAGGCATAAAGCCGTTCTTCTATGCATGCACCGACACCAGTTTTTCGATACAACAGCCTGACTTGTTTGCCTATGCGATGCGCACCAGTCAGCGAGTAGCTCTCTGGGCTCGCCAGGCCCAGGAACTGGCCGTTGAACCGACAGGTGATCTCTATCTTCTGAAGAAAGCGCCCAAACCAACCCTGACTGAATGGCTACTGCGCAACAACCAGGATCTCGTACGCAATCGCGCTGTTCTGGGTAGCCGAAACCGCAGTATCGGGTTCAGCAAAAACCTGGCCCATGGTTTTTTTGATGCCCGCACAGTCTTGTATCTCGCACTCCAACTTGCCTATCACGCAGGCTTTTCAAAGGTGATTTTGGTGGGAGCGGATATGAACCAGTCCGCGGGGCGCTTTTACGAGACTGATGGAAGCTCTATCTCGCCGTGCGGTCTGGATCAGCATTTTCATTCCAGAATACTTCCATCTCTGAAACTCATGTCCGACAAAGTCGTCGGCAAAGAGTTTGCCGTTTACAACTTGTCGCCCTCTTCGCGAATTCCTTCCGGCGTCATTCCGGTCAAAACACTCGACGAAGTCAAAGCGATAATTCAGACCTGACTGACCTCGAACACAAACGAAATTCTGCCCTCACTTGCGCTCCAGACATAGCGCAAGTGCTTGCCCTGCTTCGGAATCGATACCGCCGGCGGACGAAACGCCGCAACGCATTCATGCCCAGGCAACCGGACGCTGCTATAGAGCAAGCCCCACGACTCGACGTCGCGCAGTTGCCGCGCGAACAGCTGTGATGGGCCATAGGCCTCAGGATCAGGCTGATGCAGATGATCAAAGCCATGGCGAACGTCGTGCAGCGGCTTGATCACCTGATTGATGTAAGTACGCATGGTCAATTCGAGATCGGCTTCCTGGGTCGCCGCGAGAAAGCGTTCCTGGTGAAAACAGGTTTCAGCGATGGCCGCAGCCTGGCTGCTGGCGGCGTAATAGACGCCGAAGGTGCCGTCACTGAAACGGCTGCGTTTGCCGACGTGAGTGAACGCGGCCATCACCGGGCTGGAACCGGGGCCGGACAGACGATCTTCGGGACGTACGCGGGCAAGGACGCCGGCCTGTTCGATCAGGCGATCATTGGTCAGCGCTTCGATGGCGTAGGCAACTTCGAGGTCCTCGGGGTCGAGGACGTCTTCGAACAGCGCAATCGGCGGGAAGCTGCTGTTGACGATGCGATAGGCGCGTGGCCATGGCACGTCGACCAGCGCCGGCGCTTTCAACCGCGCACTCCGTCGAGGTAGCGGCGCACATCGGCGATATCGACCACTCGGCCCGCCAGCATGTAATCCAGGGCGGTTTTGCCATTGAACGGTGCCGCAGTGTTCGGGCTGCTGACCCACTTGTAGGCGCGCTCACGGCTATTGCTGAAGATGATGCTCAGCGCCTTGTGAATGCCCATCAGATAAGAGATGCGCTCAAGGGTATCGTTAGGCAGACGTACGTTCGGCAGGTGTTTGTATTTATAGAAGGTGGTGTTACCGACACCGCCCAGCAATGTGCGTTGCTGCTCAGCGCTGCAGCCCCAGCGCTCCATGAGGTTAAAGAAGAACTTCAGCGCGACGCGACCGGCTTCGGGGGCGTCGAGTTGTTCGCGTGGGGTGAGAGCTGGGGATGAGGTAGGCATAGACGCCTCCTGATTTTTTGTCTTAGCTGAAGACTAGTACATAACTGTAATTTTTTAGCGTTTTGATACACAAATGAACGAATCGTAATAATCAAACGCTCAGAAGCCGGAGTTAAGCCGGCTTATGTTTTTCTGCGCTATTTAAACAGTTCTGAATGACTCCCTAAACGATCCCAAGACTTCTTGAATTCAGAAGTCTGTGCACACTGTTTAGGCCGATCAGCGCGTTTTTGCGTTTTCTCCTGTTTCGCCATCAGCATTCCTTAGCATGTCGTCTATCGAGTCGAAACGCTGACGGATTTCTCGTGCTTCCATCATTGCGCGGGCCGTCTTCTCCGATGGAACTCGCACCTCGAAGGGAAGCCCCTGAGTAGCAACAACCTGTCGCAGAAAAAGTCGCATGGCGTCGCTAATGCTCAGCCCGCAAGCGTTCAAGACTTCAGTGGCACGCGCTTTCAAATCCTCATCAATGCGGCAGCGCACATCGGTAGTTTTCAGTAGTGCAGCCATTTCAATTACCTCATCGTGGTTTTGTAGCTACATCAGCGCTACCCCTGCATTGTGTTCGGAGTGATCTTTGTGGGTCAATGCGAAGTTGATAGGTGGTTATCTACCACCATGGCTCGCATGCCAGACATCCATTTCAACTCCTTTGACTGTTGGGCGCTATCAGCTGAATCGTTACTTTACCTGAGACCTATCTGCGTATGACGCAGGCAAAAAGCTAGGAAGATGTAAGCTGTTTCTCTTCGAAAAAAATCTCACCGCGCACCAAAACCACGCACTTTTTTGACCTTCATCACCCCCACTTCACCAAAAACCCCGATCCTCTGTCAGCCTCCAGCCATCGGCGGGGAAATCAATTCGCTACTAAATCCGCGACAACTATGCTCAGGTGCAGGAATATAGCCGGCATATGGCGCCGTTTCGGTCGTTTCGTAAACAACAATACCCAGCCCACTTCAGAGGGCATTACCCATGGATAGCAGAACCTTACGCAACCTCATGCGCATCGTGCAGACCGGCTCGTTGTCGGCTGCAGCCGAGCATTCGTGCCTGACCGTGCAGGCGTTGGCCGCACAGTTGAACAAGGTCGAAGAGCAGTTCGGTTTCCGCTTGTTTCGCCGTTCCAACAAGGGCCTGACGCTGACGCCGCAAGGTACGGAGCTCACGCCTTACATCGACAAAGTGTTGATCGCCACGCGACAGATGGAAGAAAAGGTCGAGGCGCTGAAGGTGCCCGGGCAGCGCACGTTGAAGGTGGCGTTGAACAACACGCTGTCGCCTGATTTCAACCGGCGCATGATCGGTCGCCTGATCGAGGTGTTTCCTGATTACCAGATGGAATTCAGCTACGCCGAGTCGATGGAAAACCTCAGCAAGCTGAAGAATGAGGACTTCGATCTGGCGGTGTTGATCGGCCCACAGCGCCCGGGGTTGCCGAGCATCGTCCTGCCGGATGTGCAGGTGCAGGTGGTCGGTGCGCATTGCGGTCAGGAGAACGATCCGCTGACTTTGCTGGGCAACAAGTTTCAGGTGCGTCCTGCGGAAGATTGTCCGTATTCCCACAGCTTCTTGCGGTTTCTCGACGCCGGGCTGGGCAATCACGAGAACGGCCAGCGCATGGTCTATTCCTGCAGCGAAACCCTGACGCTGTCGTTGATCACGCAGATGGATGCGGTCGGCATGGTCTCGCGTGAAGCGGCGCAGAAGAACGGTCTGACGATTTTTCCCGGTTTCGAGGATTTCCTCGAAGTGCGCCTGGCTGTAAACAATCCGGAGCTGTCGCACCAGGCGCTGAACGACGTCGTTGATCTGCCGCTACATGAACGAGCCGAGCGCAATGTACGCAGCCGTCCCCACCGCCACACTGAGAAAGAGGTTTTTGCTGAAATACGCACATAGCAACGTCGGAATCGCAGCATAGAATTCCGGGCGATCGAGCTGGATCTGCCGGTCCTTGATCAACAGGGGTGTGAGGCTGATCGCAGCGACGATCGCCACCGGCAGATATTCCAGCGCCCGCGCCACGAAGGGCGGCCAGTGTTCGGTGTTGATCTGCAGTGGCAAGGCGCGCGGCAGGAATGTCACCGCCATCATCAGCACCACCACCAGAATCAGGAACGTTTGGTCAGGCATACACCCACTCCGCAGCCCACGAACGTGGCGATAAATACGTTGAAGGGCGAACTGCCGATCAGGCTCAGCGCACCCATGCAGACCACGGCGGCAGCGGCGGCAATCAGTTTGTTGCGCGTGTTGCACAGCGAGACCAGCACGTAGAGCATCATCGCCGTCAGCGCGTAGTCGAGCTGATATTTGATCAAGTGCGCCGCGTACTGCGCGCAGACCGCACCGAGCAAACCGCCGAGCACCCACGAGGTGTGACAGAACAGGTTGAAGCCGATCAGGTAACGCACGTTGACCGGCGCGCCTGTACCGAGCTTGACGCTATGAAAGGCGAAGGATTCATCCGTCAGGCCACCGGCGTAAGCCCAACGCTCCATGCGGCTCAAGCCAAGGGCGCGCAGCGCCTTGGCCATGTACACCGACATCAGCATGTGCCGCGCATTGATCAGGAAAGTGGTCAGCACAATGGTGGTCAGGGAGGCGCCGCTGGAGATCAGCGCCAGCGCGGCGAACTGCGAAGCGCCGGCATAGACGAACAAGCACATCGCTACTGGCAGCCACATCGGCAGGCCGGCGTTGACCGCCATCAGCCCGAAGACAAACGACACGGTGAAATACCCGGCGACCACCGGGCTGGCTTCGGCAAACGTGCGCGACGGCTGATGAGTCGCCATCAGCGGCGCGCTGCCGGACCTTTCATTCATAGATCCCTCTCAAATGTTCGTTCGCCGTGAGGCTCGCAAAAACCCTGGGCAGTCCAGAATCGCTTGCCCGCGAGGTTAGCATCGTCGACGAACAGAAACATCCGCAGCACCCCGACCCGTTTCATGTCGGACGACGCTGCTTCAACCAGACGCTGGCCCACGCCTTGGCTGCGGTAGCGCGGGCTCACGGCCAGATGATTGATCGTGCCGCGACTGCCGAGCATGCCGCCGAGCACCGCGCCGACGATCTCGCCAGCCACATCGAACGCCAGATACGCCGTGGTGGTTTTCTGGATCAACACGCCGCGCAGGCATTTGGCGTCCTGCCATTCGCAGAACGACACTTCGTCGAACTGGCGGAAGAAGCGCTCCATGCGTTGCGCATCCTTGGCGGTGGCGCGGCGCAGTACCACTGGCGTCGAGCACTCGACGCCGTCGATTAGGGTGATCTGATTAGCGAACAATGTCGAAAGCGGTCCCGGGCCGCGAGAAGGAAATCGCCAGAATCTGCCGGTACGCCATGGCATGGGTGTGGGTATTGCGCGCCGGGGTCACGTAGTGGCGCATGTCGCGATCGAGGAAGAAGGTGGTATCGAGAATTTCCTCGTAGGTGGTCGCCGCCAGTTGATGCTCGTGAATGTCGTACAGTCGACTCTCGGCACCCTCTACGTTACTGCGGCCCCAGAAGTGCACACCGCTGAACGGATAGCCGTCGCAATGAATACCTTCAGGAGTGATTTCCAGCTGTTTGCCGGGTTTGATCTCGATGCGGATCTGATGGATCTGGCACTGCCAGATTTCATCGTGCAACTCTTCCGGCAGGACACTTTTGTACACTTCGAAATCGGTGTCGATCAGGCTGCGCATCACCGGGGAAGAGATCACTTCTTCGGAAAAGTCTTGGAAGTGGCGCACCACGCCACCGACGTAAGCGTTGTTCTCTTTCGATTGCACATAAGCGCGATGCTCAAGTTGCTTGAGTTCGCGGGTTTTCGGGTTGTATTCAAAGTCGCTGTAACGACGATAACGCATGCCGGCTTCGGCCTGACCGTAATAGCTGTCAGGCTCCATGTTCTCCCAACTTTTGGTCAGTCTGACGAAGTCGGCAAAATGACCGTAGAGATTGAAGTCACCACCCTGGACGTTGACAAACTTGTCGCGCCGTAGCGATTCGCCCACTTCTCTGTTCAAAACGATCATTACCAAATTCTCCGCTGCGTTGAACGCCCTAATCTATTGGGTGGAGAATTTGCGTCCATGAGAAAGAATTTCAGGCATTTGAAGCACTGCTTGAAACGGAATCTGCAGCGCTTGAAAAACGACTTTTATATGACAAGAACACCGGTTATTTGCGGTTTTCGCTGAAAAACCGGCGAAAAAAAACCCCGAACGAATCGGGGTTTTCTCATTTTTCTTACAGCGGATCGATCATCAGAAGATGTTGATCGGATAGTCCACGAATACACGCAGCTCGTTACCGCTGACGTTGTACTCGCTGGATTTCTGCGATACCCGCAGGATCGAGCTGCGCAGCTTCACGCTCAGGTCTTTGGCCGGGCCACTCTGCACGACGTACTTGAACTGGTTGAAGATTTCGCGCTCGGTGCCGCCTTCGCTGGTGGACGTGGTGATGTTGTCGCCGCGCACGTAAGCGAAGTTGTAGCTCAGACCCGGAACGCCGAACGAACCAAAGTCCAGACCGTAACCCAGCTGCCAGCTGCGTTCGTCTTCGGCGTTGAAGTCAGACCAGTAGGAGTTGGCCAGATAGATGGAGTTACCACCGTCGCCGACACGGCCCTGATCTTTCTGGTAGCCACCATAGGCGTAACCGAGGTTGCTGTCGCCAGTAGAACGCTGATGCGCCACGGTGAACGAGTGCGGGCCGGTGGCGAAGGTGGCTGCCAGGCTCCAGATCTTGTTGTCGCGACCGGTGACGATGCTTTCGCCCGGTACGGTGTTTTCGCGTACGTACGAGCTGTCCAGCTTGGTGCGATAACCGTTGAAATCCAGGGTCAGCGACTGATCCTTGTTGAACGGAATCACATAGTTGGCATTCACGTACTGTTTCTTCAAGACGTCCTCAACGTCGGACGCATACAGCGCGCCTTTGAAGTGTTCGGTGAACTGATAGCTGCCGCCCAACACGTTGATCGACTTCAGACCGCCGCTGTCGCGGCCTTCATCGCTTTTGCGCGATTCGGCGGTGAAACGACCGGCGTTCAATTCCAGGCCTTCGATTTCACGGGAAGTGACCAAAGTACCGGTGTAGCTTTCCGGCAGCAGACGCACGTTGTCGTAGCTCAGCACCGGCAGGGCCGGCATCTGGTCGCCATAGGTCAACACGGTGTTGGAAACACGAAACTTGACCGCAGCACCGCCCTTGGCGATGTCGTGGTTCGCACGACCGTCATTTTCCTGTTTGAAGAAGTCGATGCCGCCGGCGCCGCTACGGCCCTTGCCGCCGTCCAAGCGCAATGCGTACAGACCGAAAGCGTCCACGCCGACACCAACGGTGCCTTGGGTGAAGCCCGACGAGAACGTACCGATGGCCGCTTGGCCCCATTCGGCCTTGTCCTTGTTACCGTCTTTGTAATCACGATTGATGTAGGCGTTGCGCAACAGCACTTTAAGGCTGCTGTCTTCAACGAAACCCTTGGATTCGGCCTGGTCGTTAGCCATGGCCTGTGTAGCACTCAACATCCCCAGTGCGATCAGACTGATTCGCTTGTTCAACATTTTGTTTTCCTTATTACGGGTTGAAACGCGCTGTGTCGAACGGCTGAAACGGCGCTTTCTGCACTCTTGTATTCACCCCGAAACAAAAAAGCCCGCCGACGTAACGTCCTGGCGGGCCTGCTCCTTATTTTGAGTCATGGCGGTTAGCCACAGGCGTTGGGCCGAATCGTAGCCGCGCCCTGAACTGTGTGTCAATTTCAAGAATCGTCTTTAAATAGGCGAAAAACGTCTAAGAAACGTAATTTTTTTGCTGGGCGGTTGCAGAAAAATGAGGTTAAGCAGGGAGTTCTGAACTGTGGGAGCGAGCCTGCTCGCGAACGCGCATAAAGTCATTGGCAGGGCTGACGTCATCGCGAGCAGGCTCGCTCCCACCTTTGAATGCCTGTGGATAAAAATCAGGCCAAAAAAAGCGCCGCCATCCCGGCAGCGCTTTTTGACCAATCCCTGTTGTTCCTATCCTTCCATCACATCCCACAAGGCTTCCAGCTCGGCCTCGCTGAACAGGCCAGCGGGGTAACGCTCGATCATCATCCGGCGCGGATCAGGTTCTCTGATCTGACGCGTTCCATTGGACTTCAACCAGTGCGCGACAAGCTGGAGCGATTCGCCGTTGACGGCCATGGGATGCACAGTCCGCTCGCTGATTACGTTCACTTCGGCGTTCATTTCAGCGCTCTCTCCCCGTTCGTGAGCGGCTACGTTATCCAAGGTTTGTGACAGAACTGTTGAAGTTCCCCTCCCTCCCTAGTGCATCAGGAGCAATACAAGAGCTATGCCAAGGCGACTCGAATGTGGACCGGCGGATACAAACAAGCCCGCGGTCCTGACGGGCTGCGGGCTTGCTTTCATGGGTAGCGAGCTAATCATTGCCTGACTGATTTGTTAATCAACTCAAGCTGTTACGACTCAACTCACTCTTTGTGCGGCGCTGGCTGCTGTTGGGTAAGGCAGTGAATATTGCCGCCACCCAGTAACAGTTCACGGCCCGGCACCATCACCACTTCGTGCTGCGGGAACAGCTTCTGCAGAATTTCCCTGGCCGGGGCATCCATCGGGTCGTCGAAGCTCGGCGCGATGATGCCGCCGTTGACGATCAGGAAGTTCACGTAGGAGCCGGCCAGGCGCACGGAAGGGTTGCGCTCCTGCGAACCGTCCACCGGATCGACCCCGGCGCATTCTTCTTCGGTCGCATAGAGCGGCCCCGGAATCGGCATTTTGTGCACCGTGAACGGGCGGCCCTTGGCGTCGGTGCTGCTTTGCAGCACTTTCATTGCGGCCTGGCAGCGCGGGTAGTTCGGATCCTGCGGATCATCGGTCCACGCCAGCAACACTTCGCTCGGACGCACGTAACAGCAGAAGTTATCCACATGGCCGTCGGTTTCATCATTGAACAAGCCATCCGGCAGCCAGATGATCTTGTCCACAGACAGGTTGTCGCTGAGTACGGCTTCGATTTCTTCGCGGCTCAGGTGCGGGTTGCGATTGCGGTTGAGCAGGCATTCTTCAGTGGTGATCAGCGTGCCTTCGCCATCGACATGGATCGAACCGCCTTCGAGCACGAAACCTTCGGTGCGGTAACGTGGACTGCGTTCGATCTCGAGGATCTTGCCGCCGACCTGCGAATCACGGTTCCACGGTGCATACAGGCCGCCATCGAAACCGCCCCAGGCGTTGAAATCCCAGTTCACACCCCGCACTTCGCCATGGTTATTGATAACGAAGGTCGGGCCGCTGTCACGAACCCAGGCATCGTCGCTGGACATTTCCACCACGCGGATATTCGGCACATCGAGGCGCGCGCGGGCGTTTTCGTATTGGCCGGCGGAGACGGCAACGGTCACCGGCTCGAAGCGGGCGATGGCTTTGGCCACTGTGGCGTGCGCGGCCTGCGCCGGTTTGCCACCCAGACGCCAGTTGTCCGGGCGCTCGGGCCAGATCATCCAGGTCTGGGTTTGTGGCGCCCACTCGGCCGGCATGTAGAAGCCGTCGGCGCGCGGGGTACTTTTCAATGTGGTCATCAGGACTCCAGGAAACCGTCGAGGGTTTTCAACGCGCCGTACAGATTCGGCCGGCGGTCGCGGAATGAACCCCACGCGCTGCGAATATGTTCCAGCTCGTCGAGGTTGAACGTGTGCACAAGAATACCTTCTTCGGTTTTATTCAGCTCCTGCACTTTTTCGCCGAACTGGTTGGCGATGAACGAAGAGCCATAGAAGGTGATGTCGTAGCCGTCCTGCTCTTCATTGCCGATGCGGTTGCTGGCAACCAGCGGCATCAGGTTGGCGCCGGCATGGCCCTGCTGCACTCGCTGCCAGTGGTCGCGCGAAGAAATGGTCTTGTCGTGCGGCTCGCTGCCGATCGCGGTTGGATAAAAGAGAATTTCCGCGCCTTGCAGGGCCATGCTGCGCGCCGCTTCCGGGAACCACTGGTCCCAGCAGATGCCGACGCCGATTTTCGCGTAACGGGTATTCCACACCTTGAAGCCGGTGTCGCCCGGGTTGAAGTAATACTTCTCGTGATAGCCCGGGCCGTCCGGAATGTGGCTTTTACGATAAATCCCGAGGTTGCTGCCGTCGGCGTCGATGATCGCGATGCTGTTGAAGCGTGCACGCCCGGCCAGTTCGTAGAAGCTGATCGGCAGCACCACTTGCAGCTCTTTGGCAATTTTCCGGAAATGCTTGATGGCGACGTTTTCTTCAACCGTCGTTGCCAGTTGCAGGTAATCCGGATTGGGCTTCTGGCAGAAGTACGGTGCCTCGAACAGTTCCTGGATGAGGATGATCTGCGCGCCTTTGCCGGCGGCTTCACGGACCAGTCTTTCAGCGGTTTCGAGGTTGGCTTCCAGGTCCCACGAACAGGCCATCTGCGTGGCGGCGACGGTAACGATACGGCTCATGAATCATCTCCGGGCTAGTGCTTTGACGGTCGAAGAATTCAACCGAAAAGAAAACGCGCGCACCGGACAAGAGATCGCCATGCCGGAGCAATGGCGAATTTATAACCGATAAATATCGGCTTTAAAAGCTATAAATCATTAATCTCTTCGCTTTAACGCTAATTAAATCGATAGAAATCGAACTTAAGACCGAAAACAAATGTGGGAGCGAGCCTGCTCGCGAATGCGCTGTGTCAGTCACCGCATGTGGCGACTGATACACAGCTTTCGCGAGCAGGCTCGCTCCCACAGGGGATGTGCCTTGCTTACAGGCCTTCGCTCAACACCCGATCCAGCATTTCGACGAAGAAATCCACGCTCTGGCGCGACGTCACCATCGGTGGCTTGATCTTGAGGATGTTCAAGTCATCGCCCGTCGGCTGCATGAAGATCCCCAACTCGCGCAGGCGATCACACAGCAACGCTGTCTCGGCGGTTGCCGGTTCCAGCGTCTGCCGATTGCGGATCAGCTCCAGCCCCAGATAAAACCCGGAGCCGTGTACCGCGCCGACCAGCGGATGTTTATCGATTAACGCTTCCAGGCGCGCCTTGAAGTAACCGCCGACGACCTGGGCGTTTTCCCAGAGCTTTTCCTCCTCCATCACATCCAGCACCGCCATGCCGATCTGGCAACTGACCGGACTGCCGCCCGCCGACGAGAAGAAATAACCTTCGGCCTCCAGCGCCTCGGCGATTTCCCGGCGGGTGATCACCGCGCCAAGTGGCTGACCGTTACCCATGCCTTTGGCCATGGTGATGATGTCCGGCACTACGTCCTGCTCTTCGAAGCCCCAGAAAAAATGGCCCATGCGCCCGTAACCGACCTGCACTTCGTCAGCGATGCACACCCCGCCCTGCGCGCGGACCTTTTCATACACCTGCGGCAGATAGCCCGGCGGTAAAGAAATACCCCCGGCATTACCGTAGACCGGCTCGCAGATGAAACCGGCCAGTTGCCGCTTTTGCTCGGCCAGTTTTTGCAGGTGATGTTCGACGCTGCGCACGTAATCCGGCGCCGAATCCGCGCCACGGAATTCTCCCCGATAAGTGTTCGGCGCCGGCACCGGATGCACCCAGTCCGGGCGACTTTCCAGCGCCCTCGGGTTGTCGGCAATCGACGTCGATACCGCATCGGCACCGATCGTCCAGCCGTGATACGCCTCGAGCACGCTGATCATGTCGCGCCCGCCGCTGAAAGCCCAGGCCAGACGAATCGCCAGGTCATTGGCCTCGCTGCCGCTGTTGACCAGGAACACGCGATCCATGCCCTTCGGCGCCAGCTTGAGCAAGCGCTCGGAAAACTCGGCGACCGCCGCATAGTTGAAGCGCGAATTGGTATTGAGCAATGACCACTGCCGCGCCGCGACCGCCGCCATCCGAGGGTGACCATGGCCGAGAACCGCGACGTTGTTGAGCATGTCCAGATAGGATCGGCCGTGCATGTCGATCAGGTGATTGCGCCAGCCGCGTTCAATACGTGGCGGGTCAACGTAATAGTGTTTTTGCGTGCGGGCGAAACTGGCATCGCGGCGTTCGAGCAGGGTTTGCGCGTCCAGCTCAGGCTCGGCGTCGCAGGCCAGCCCGAGCAAAGTCGCCGGTGACGGGCACACCGCCTGCCATGCGGATGCACGGGACGGCGTGCAGAACAGCGGCGCGTCGAGTTCTGCTCCCCGGCACATCTGCACTAGCAGCGGGCCCGTGACCGTACCGAGCTTCTGGCCTCGATCCAGTGCCGCGTCATGGCCAAGAACTGGCGTCACGCCCCACAGGCGAACGCTGAACTGCGGGCCATCGAGTTGCAGCGCCCCGTTTGCCGCTTGATTCAGAACGCCGGGGAACGGTGCTTGCACCTCGCTTCCGGTCGGCACACGCAATTCGACATGCAACGGGAACGTATCCGGTTCAGTCGCACTGTCCGGGCGGGTGCGTGACAAGCGGTACTGGCCATAACGCGTCGCCGCCAGCCCATGGACCGCTGCTGCTTCTGTCAGCAAGCGCTGATCAATGCCCGGCTGCTCCCAATTGCCCGCTTCGAAATGCGGACTCAACACGCCCAGATCGATCAGCGCAAATTCACGCCCGACCAGCCCGGGCAACAATGGTGCAAATTCTGTGTTTTCAGCCTCCGGCACGGTCTGTCCCACGGCGGTGAGAATCGCCGCTTCCATCAGCTCCAGTGGCACCGAGGTCGCGACGCGGAAGATTTCCCACTCGTGGCTGAGATTGTCGCGGCTATAAGTATTGGCGGGATCGATGCTCACCTGTTGCTCGCCACTGAGCACCAGCACCGCCGCCCGCGCCACGATCAAGGGCCACAGCGCTTGCAGTTCTGCGTACTGCAACGGATTGACCGCGTGATACGCCTTGACCGCCGGCAGGATGACAAACGGATCGCCATCGGCGTGATGCAGCAAAGCCGCACAGGTCACGGACAAATCAGTGATGCGCCAGGTGCGCACCAGATCACCGAAGTCGATCACCCCCTGCAATTGCCAATGCCGCTGGGCATCACGCGCCCAGACGACGTTGTCATCGGTGATATCCATGTGAATCGCCTGCACCGGCAGCTTGTCCAGCAGCGGCTGCAAACGGCGCTCGGCCTGCTCGGCGGCAGCGCTCATCACCGCACGCTGCTGCACGTCCGAGATCACCGGCAACAGATGACTGATCAAAGCGTTGGCGTGACGCGCGTCCCACTGCAAGGTGCGTTCAAGGCCCGGGTGATCGAAGCCTGCGAGCGCCAGATCCATCTCGCCACAGAGTCGGCCAAACCCGGCAACCACGTCCTGGCCAAGATGATCGAAATCGGTCAACGGCTGCCCGTCGATGTACTCCAACAACCGCACATGCACCGTTTCGCCATTGGCTTGCAACGACAACAGATCCGCACCGTTATTGGCTGCGATGACGCGCGGCACCTTGATCGCCGAGTGCTCGGCCAGATAATTGAGGCCTGCGTGCTGGGCTTGCAGCTCCACAAGAGCGTAATCGCCACGACAGACTTTCAGCACAAAGCGCCCATTTGCGCTGTCGACGCGGTAATTCAGATCCTGCTGGCTGCCCAGCGCCTGCAACGTGCCGCCAAGTCCGTAATATTCGGCCAGCCATTGCAGCGCCTGCGCCTCTGAAACCTGCGGACCGGGCAAACTGGCGCGATGAATCAACGTGGCGAGCGGCATGAAACGACCCCTGAAATTTTATTAGGCGCTTATATCGCCATTGCCTTGGCGGTTACGCAACCCCCAGCGTGACTGAACGGCCCAATTCAAACCGAACGCTCGCGCCCTGCAGCACTTTGCGCAAGAATGTCGGCCATTCACACCTGTCTATGGAAATCCTCATGAATGTCATCACCACCGATCTGCCCGGTGTTCTGATCATCGAACCCAAGGTGTTCGGCGACGAGCGCGGTTTTTTCTACGAGAGTTTCAATGCCAAAGCGTTTCAGGACGCCACCGGTCTGGATACGCAATTTGTGCAAGACAACCATTCGCGCTCGCAAAAAGGCGTGCTGCGTGGCCTGCATTACCAGTTGCAGAACACCCAGGGCAAACTGGTTCGCGTGACCGCGGGTGAAGTGCTTGATGTGGCGGTGGACATCCGTCGCAGTTCGCCGCATTTCGGTAAATCGGTGGCGGTGCGCCTGTCGGCGGAAAACCATCGCCAGCTGTGGGTACCGGAAGGTTTCGCTCACGGCTTCGTGGTGCTGAGCGAGTTCGCCGAATTTCTATACAAGACCACCAACTACTACGACCCGTCTTCCGAGCGCAGCATTCGTTGGGATGACCCGGCGCTGGGCATCGACTGGCAACTGGACGAAGCGCCGAAGCTGTCGGCCAAGGACCAGGCGGCTGCGCTGCTCAAGGACGCTGACGTCTTCGCCTGAGGCCGGGCATAATGCGCCTGTCCCTACAGGCGCTACCGGCTCATGAAAGCATCTCTCCCTCGCAGACCTCGCTGGCGCAGCCTCGCACTGTTGGCCCTGTGCCTGGCGCCGCTGCTGTGGCCGCTGGAACATCTCGCCGAACGCTATTACCGCAGCGAACTCGCCGGACAGAATCGCCAGACCCTCGATCTGTACGTCGCCAACCTGCTCGGCACCCTGCATCGCTATGAAGTGTTGCCGCAGATTCTCGGCGATCTGCCGGCCCTGCGCGCGGTGCTCGGTGCGCCGGACGACGGCGTGACCCAAGGCAACGCCAATCGCCTGCTGAAAAACATCGCTGCGCAGACCGGCGCTGAAGTCATGTATCTGATGGACACCTCCGGCCAGACACTGGCGGCGTCGAACTGGGACAAACGCGACAGCTTCGTCGGCCGCAACTTCGCCTTCCGCCCGTATTTCAGTGAAGCCATGGCCGGGCGCCTCGGACGCTTCTTCGGCCTCGGCACCACCTCGGCCAAGCGCGGCTATTTCTTCGCCGCTGCTGTGCGCAACGGCGAAAAAATCATCGGCGTGCTGGTGATCAAGGTCGACCTCGACCACACGGAAAGCCTGTGGGGCAAAACCCCGGAACAACTGCTGGTGACCGACCATAACGGCGTGGTCATCCTGACGTCGCGCCCGGAATGGCGTTTCCGCTCCACTCGCGAGTTGAGCGATGCCGAGCGCGCCGCGATCACCGCGATCCAGCCCTACCCGACCCGTGAACCCCGGCCGCTGAACCTGAGCCCTGACGCCTGGCTGACGCAGACCCACGACATCGCCGAGACCGGCTGGAGCGTGAGCATCCTCGCCCCGCGCACGCTGATTGATCGTCCGGTGCGCACGGTGGTCGCGATCGGCGGCGCCACACTGTTGGTGGTGATGCTGCTGGTGGGTTTGATGATGCAACGTCGCCGGCATTATCTGGAGCGCATCGCCTTCGAGGCCAAGGCGCGCCGCGAACTGGAAGGCCGGGTGGCCGAACGTACCAGCGATCTGGAAGGCCTCAACCGCCGTTTGAAGCAGGAAGTGCTTGAGCGCGAGCACGCCCAGCAGGAGCTGGTGCGCGCTCAGGACGATCTGGTTCAGGCCGGCAAATTGTCGGCACTGGGGACCATGTCGGCGAGTATCAGCCACGAACTCAATCAACCGCTGGCAGCGATTCGCAGTTATGCGGAAAACGCCGAAGTGCTGCTCGATCATCAGCGCACCGAGGACGCGCGCGGCAACCTCAAGCTGATCAGCGAACTGACCGGGCGCATGGCCTCGATCATCGCCCACTTGCGTGCCTTCGCTCGGCGCGATCGCCACGCACCGGAAAGCGTCGCTCTGCAACCGGCGCTGGACGATGCGCTGGCATTACTCGCCAAACGTCGCCGCAGCATGGAAGTCGAACTGATCCGCGACTTGCCCGCAGCCACGCTGTGGGTCGAGGCCGGCGAAACCCGACTGCGCCAGGTGCTCGGCAATCTGCTGGCCAACGCCCTCGATGCGCTCACCGAAAAAGGCCCGCCGCGCAAGTTGTGGCTGAGTGCCGAAGCCACCGCCGACGGCGTCAATCTGTACATTCGCGACAATGGCCCCGGGTTCTGCATGGAAGCTCTTGGCCGCGCCAGCGAGCCCTTTTACACCACCAAGACCCGCACACAGGGTCTGGGTCTGGGACTGGCCATTTGTGAAACGCTGATGCGCGCCTTTGGTGGCGAGCTGTCGTTCGCCAACCACAAACAAGGCGGTGCCCTGATTACCCTGCGCCTGCGCGCCGGCGCGCCCGGAGTCAGCCTGCAACCGTCCGAGGATCGAAGTGCATGACCATCGACAATCGCATCCAGGTAGTGTTGATCGACGACGATCCGCACTTGCGCCAGGCTCTCGGCCAGACCCTGGACCTGGCCGGCCTGAAAATTCTGCCGCTGTCCGAAGCCAAAGGGCTGGCCGCGCAACTTGAGCGAGACTGGCCGGGGGTGGTGGTCAGCGACATCCGTATGCCGGGCATGGACGGCCTCGAACTGTTGAGCGAGTTGCATGCACAGGATCCCGAGTTGCCGGTGCTGCTGATCACCGGCCATGGCGACGTACCGCTGGCAGTGCAAGCGATGCGCGCCGGTGCTTACGATTTTCTGGAAAAGCCCTTTGCCAGCGATGCACTGCTCGACAGCGTCCGTCGCGCCCTCGCGCTACGGCGGCTGGTGCTGGACAACCGCAGCCTGCGTCTGGCCTTGAGCGACCGCAACGAATTGAGCGCTCGGCTGGTCGGCCATTCGACGCCAATGCTGCGCCTGCGTGAACAGATCGGCGCGCTGGCGGCGACCAAGGCCGACGTGCTGATCCTCGGCGAAACCGGTGCCGGCAAAGAGGTGGTGGCCCGCGCGCTGCACGATTTGTCGAGCCGCCGCAACGGCCCGTTCGTGGCGATCAACGCCGGCGCCCTGGCCGAATCGGTGGTGGAAAGCGAGCTGTTCGGCCACGAGCCCGGCGCCTTCACCGGCGCGCAGAAGCGTCGCATCGGCAAATTCGAATTCGCCAACGGCGGCACGCTGTTTCTCGACGAAATCGAAAGCATGAGCATGGACGTGCAAGTGAAACTGCTGCGCATGCTCCAGGAGCGGGTCGTCGAGCGCCTGGGCGGCAATCAGTTGATCCCGCTGGACATCCGCGTCATCGCCGCGACCAAGGAAGACCTGCGCCAGGCGGCGGATCAGGGCCGCTTCCGCGCCGACTTGTATTACCGCCTCAACGTCGCGCCGCTGCGCATCCCGCCGTTGCGCGAACGCGGCGAAGACGCACTGGTGTTGTTCCAGCATTACGCCGATGAAGCCAGCGCCCGTCACGGCTTGCCGCCCCACGAGCTGCAACCGGCACACCGCGCCCTGCTGCTGCGCCACACTTGGCCAGGCAATGTACGTGAACTGCAAAATGCCGCCGAACGCTTCGCCCTCGGCCTTGAACTGGCACTGGACAACAGCGCTGATGGCAGCGGCGGCGCGCCTGTAGAAGTGGTCAGCGGCGGCCTCAGCGAGCAAGTCGAAAACTTCGAAAAATCGTTGATAGCCGCCGAACTGGCGCGCTCGCACAGCTCGGTGCGCAGCCTCGCCGAAGCTCTGGGTATTCCGCGCAAGACCCTGCATGACAAGCTGCGCAAACACGGTCTGAATTTCGGCGACAGCAGCCACGGGGAAGACAACGAATGAGCAGCGAAAGCGAATACCTGCAAACGGTGCTGCATCACGACATTCCGCTGACCGCCGAAATGGGCCTCGAGGTGCTTGAGTGGCGCGAGCAGCAACTGAGCCTGCACCTGCCGCTCGCGCCCAACGTCAATCACAAGAGCACCATGTTTGGCGGCAGCCTGTATTGCGCAGCGGTGCTGGCCGGTTGGGGCTGGTTGCATTTACGTTTGAAGGAAGAAGGGATTGCCGACGGACATATCGTCATTCAGGGAGGGCAGATCAGTTATCCGCTGCCGGTGACGGGAGACGCCATGGCCATTTGCCCGGCGCCGGATGCGGCAGTCTGGAAACGGTTCGTGGCGATGTATCGGCGATATGGACGGGCGCGGCTGACGCTGGATACGCGGATCCTGAATGCGGGAAGTGAAGACGATGCGGTGAGATTTACCGGGCAGTACGTTTTGCACCGTTGAAGATCAACAGCCCCTCACCCTAGCCCTCTCCCGAGGGAGAGGGAACCGATACGAAGATGCTGCAGATTTTAGTCGACCTGAAACTGCTTCGCCGAATCCACAATCGACTCGATTCCCCAGGTCGATGCATAGCGCCAGACAACTCGGTCGGCTCCCTCTCCTGGGGGAGAGGGCTGGGGTGAGGGGAATTGCGGATCGGGCAGTTAGCCTCGGGCCAACTCCAACAACCGTCCGCGCCACGCAGCCTTCGCCGGCAGCGCCAGAAAGAACTCGTTCAACAGCGATTCTCGCGGCGGATAACTGAACGCTTCACCCTTCAAATCCAGCACCTCGCCCCCCGCCCCTTCCAGCACGCCCTGCGCTGCCGCCGTGTCCCACTGCGAAGTCGGCGCCAGTCGCGGATAGCAATCAGCAGCACCTTCGGCCAACAGACAGAACTTCAAGGAACTGCCGATATTGGCCAGTTGCAACTCACCAAGACTGGCGCTCAACCCGGCCAGCAAACGCTCTTGCTCGGGACTGGAATGTCGACGGCTGGCGACCACGGTAAACGCCTCGCCCGGCGCAGGCACATCGCGCACCTGAATCGCCGTCGGCGTACCGCCCTCGTCGCCACGCCAGGCTCCAAATCCGGCGCCGCCGACATAAAAACGACCGTTGGTCGGCATCGTCACCACACCAAACACCACCCGGCCATTTTCGATCAGCGCGATGTTGACGGTGAATTCCTCGCTACCGCTGATGAACTCCTTGGTACCGTCCAGCGGATCCACCAGCCACCAGCGTTGCCAACCGGCGCGCACGCTTTGCGGGATGTCGGCGTCCTCTTCGGACAGCACCGGAATGCTCGGATCCAGCGCCGTCAGCCCGGCAACGATAAGGTGATGGGCGGCCAGGTCGGCGGCCGTGACCGGCGAATCATCGGACTTGGCCGTGACTTCAACGCCGGCGCGCCAGAACGGCAGAATCGCCTCGCCAGCCTGTAAAGCCAGCGCAACCACAGGTGCCATCAGCGGATGGGGAAAATTCATCGACGTCTCACTCATAGCTGAACACCCCGCGCCGGCTCAGCAGGTCGCGGGTCAGATACAGCGCAGCCAAGGCGCGGCCCTCGGAAAATTGCGGATTCTGCGCCAGCGCCGACAGTTCGCGCAGGTTGACCTTGTCGACCCGCATCGGCTCCGGCTCATCACCTTCCAGCCGCTCTTCATACAGGTCGGTGGCCAGCACCACCTGGATTTTCTGGCTCATGTAACCGGGCGACAGCGACAGCTCGGTCAGATGTTCCAGTTGACGTGCGCCATAACCGGCCTCTTCCTTGAGTTCCCGCTCAGCGGCCGCCAGCACGTCTTCGCCCGGCTCGATCAGGCCTTTGGGCAGAGACAGTTCGTACTCGTCGGTGCCGCCGCAGTATTCCTCGATCAACACTGCGTGTTCGGCATCAAGCATCGCGACGATCATCACCGCGCCGTAGCCCGCACCCTTGCCGACCAGACGCTCGTAAGTGCGCTCCACGCCATTGGAAAATCGCAGCTTGAGTTCTTCGACGCGAAACAGGCGACTGGTGGCGACGATCTCGCGGGCGAGTACGGTGGGTTTCTGGCGCATGCAAAGCTCCTTGGCGTGAACGCGCTACTATAACGCGGCTTTCCCGATTGTTTGCGTCGGATATCTTTTCACCGTTCGAGACGTTGCCATGCCTTCTTTACCGTGGTCCGACATCGATACCGTTCTGCTCGACATGGACGGCACGCTGCTGGATCTGCACTTCGACAACCATTTCTGGCTCGAACACCTGCCCCAACGCTACGCCGAACTGCACGGCATCAGCCGGGCCATGGCCGAGCTGGAATTGCAGCCGTTGTTCGAGCGCCACGCTGGCCAGTTGCAGTGGTACTGCCTGGATTTCTGGAGCGCAGAACTGAAATTGTCGGTGCGTGAACTGAAACAGGAAACTGCCCACTTGATCGCTCTGCGCGCCGATGCCGATACCTTTCTCGGCGCAATCAAACGCGCCGGCAAACGGGTGATCATGATCACCAACGCGCACCGCGATTCGCTGTCGTTGAAACTGGAACGGATCGAACTGGCGCCGTACTTCGAGCGGCTGATCAGCTCGCATGACTACGGTTATCCCAAGGAGAACCCGCAGTTCTGGGATGCCTTGCAGGCGGACATAGGTTTTGATCCGGCGCGCAGCCTGTTTATCGACGACACCTTGCCGATCCTGCGCAGTGCGCGGGATTTTGGCGTGGCGCACTTGCTGGCGGTGAAAGAACCGGACAGCCGCAAAGGGCCGAAGGACACGGCGGAGTTTGCCGCAGTCGAGGATTACCGCGATTTGATTGCAGGGCTTTGACCCCTGTAGGAGCTGCCGCAGGCTGCGATCTTTTGATCTGCTTTTTTTAAAGTCCAAGTCAAAAGATCGCAGCCTTCGGCAGCTCCTACATGACTGCGTTATTTCGGAATGCGCAGTTTTTGTCCCGGATAGATCTTGTTCACATCCTTGAGCATCGGTTTGTTGGCATCGAAGATTTTCTGGTACTGGTTGGCATTGCCATAGACGCGCAGGGAGATCGCACTGAGCGTGTCACCTGCCTTGACCTCGACAAACTCGGCAGCCACGACGACCGGTCCGGTCACCGTGATCTGATCATCGACACTGCCTACGCCCGCAATGTTGCCCACCGCGAGCAGAATCTTTTCCTTCTCTTCCTGGCTCGCCACTTCACCGGTCACCGTCACCTTGTCGCCATCCACGGTCGCCTGCACGTTGGGATTGCCCAACCCGACCTTGCTGATATGTTCCTTCAACTGCTCACTCGCATTGGCATTGCCTGGGGTCAACAGATCAATCAGCTTCTCACCGGCCTCTTTCACAAAGCTCAACAGACTCATAGCGCACACTCCTTGATTTGGGTTCCAGTCGTCCAAGCCTAGACCACCCCGGCCAAACCCGGTTCCAGTCCGACCAATGACGCTGCCGCGCCGCTGGCGGTAGAATCGCCACACCCCGCCAACCGCCCGGAGCGAAGATGGACATCAAGCAACTGAAATTCCTCATCGCCCTCGACGAAACCCGCCATTTCGGCCAGGCCGCCGCGCGCTGCCACATCACCCAGCCGACCCTGTCGATGCGCTTGCGCAGCCTCGAGGAAGAACTCGACCTGCCATTGGTCAATCGCGGCCAGCGCTTCGAAGGCTTCACCGCACCGGGCGAACGCGTGCTGGCGTGGGCGCGCACGGTGCTGGCAGCCTATGACGGCTTGCAGGCGGAAGCGGCGGCCTGTCGCGGCAATCTGATCGGTACGCTGCGCCTGGGCGTGGTGCCGCTGTCGAGCTTCGATCCCTTGCCGCTGATGCAACGTCTGCACGCGGCGCACCCGGACCTGCGCTTCGAGCTGTCGTCGCTGAGCTCCGAGCAGGTGCTCGAACACTTGGCGAACAACCGCATCGACATTGGCGTTTCGTATCTGGAGCGTCTGGACAGCGAGCGGTTCGATTCGCTGGCCTTTAACGAGACGCGCATGGGCCTGCTCTATGACGAGCGCTCGTTCAACTTCGGCGAAGAACCCCTGAGCTGGGAATCGCTGATCGAATTGCCGCTGTGCATGCTCACCAGCGGCATGCACTTTCGCCAGTCCATCGACCACAACTTCCACAGCCGCGGCCTGACGCCGCAACCGCTGTTGCAAACCGACGCCGTGCATCAACTGCTGCAAGCAGTACACGGCGGTTTTTGCTGCGCGATCATGCCCCTCGACGGCGGCGCGGAAACCCTCGCCGATCACCTGCGCCTGCAACCGATAGAAAATGCCCACACTCTCGCCCCGCTGGGCCTGATCATGCGCCGTGGCGCGCCGCGTTCAGCGCTGGCGGAAGCCTGTTTCGCGCTTTATCAGAAATCGTCAAAAGACGCTTGATCGACGGCATCTATCGGTAGATCGGTAATAGCGATTAGACGCGACAACTTGCCGCGCCTAGTCTTGACCTAGATCAAACCGTCGGTGATGCCATGAACGCCAAGCGTCCAGCCTGCGCGGCGCCAGCAATCGAAACGCCCGCGCCAGCCGCCAGCCAGACCTACAGCTACAGCGATTTACCCTTTGAGGCATCGGCCAGCACCGCGCTGGCCGAGGAAGTCGCGTTGGCGATCGCCTACAACGGCATCAGCCAGGCGGTGATGCTGGTGACCCCGACCGACCTTGAAGATTTCATCGTCGGTTTCAGCCTCGGTAGCGGCATCATCGAAGACGCCAGCGATATCTACGATCTGCAACTGACAGGCGCAGGCTCGGCGCAATACGCGCAAGTGACCATCGCCAATCGCGCATTCTGGAACCTCAAACAGCAGCGTCGGCAGTTGGCCGGCACCAGCGGCTGCGGACTGTGCGGCGTCGAAGCCGTCGAACAGGCGCTGCCTGAGCTCAAGGTGTTGCCGGGCGCAGCCTTGCCACCGATTGAATGGCTCGACGGTTTGCGCCAGCGCATCGGCGCCTTCCAGCCGCTCGGCCAGCATTGCGGCGCGGTGCACGCGGCGGTGTTCATGAACGCCAGTGGTGAACTGCTGCTCGGTCGTGAAGACATCGGTCGGCATAACGCGCTGGACAAGCTGATCGGCGGACTGATCCGCCAGAAGATATCCACAGAGGGCGGGCTGGCGATCGTCACCAGCCGTTGCAGCCTCGAATTGATCCAGAAAGTCTTGCGTGCCGGCATCCAGACCCTGGTCAGCCTGTCGGCGCCTACCGGCCTGGCCGTGCAATGGGCCCGGCGCCACAACCTCAATCTCATCCACCTGCCGCAGAAAAGTGCGCCGCGGGTGTACAGCCCCGCGATGGAGAATCAAGCGTGAGCCAACATCATCAAGCCGACCAGAAACCTGTCCCGCGCTACAAGCCTTACAAAGGTGCCGCCGGCGGCTGGGGCGCCCTGATCAGTGTGGCCCAGGCGTGGCTGACCAGCGACAACGCCCTGAAAAACCTGCGCATGATGCTCAAGACCAACCAGAACGGCGGCTTCGACTGCCCGGGTTGCGCCTGGGGTGATTCGCCGGAGAGCGGCATGGTCAAGTTCTGCGAGAACGGCGCCAAAGCGGTGAACTGGGAAGCGACCAAGCGTCGCGTCGATGCCAAATTCTTCGCCAAGCACAGCGTCACTTCGCTGCTGGAGCAGAGCGATTACTGGCTGGAATATCAGGGTCGCCTGACCGAGCCGATGGTCTACGACGCCGAGTCCGATCGCTACAAGCCGATCAGTTGGGAAGATGCCTTCGCTCTGATCGGCAAGCACCTGCGCAATCTGCCGAGCCCGGATCAGGCAGAGTTCTACACCTCGGGGCGCGCCAGCAACGAAGCGGCGTATCTGTATCAACTGTTCGTGCGGGCTTACGGCACCAACAATTTCCCTGACTGTTCGAACATGTGCCACGAGGCCAGCGGCGTAGCGTTGGCGCAGAGTGTCGGGGTCGGCAAAGGCACGGTGACCTTCGACGACTTCGAACACGCCGACGCGATTTTCGTCTGGGGCCAGAACCCCGGCACCAACCATCCGCGCATGCTCGAACCGTTGCGTGAAGCGGTGAAACGCGGCGCCCAAGTGGTGTGCATCAATCCGCTGAAAGAGCGCGGTCTGGAGCGTTTTCAGCATCCCCAGCACCCCATCGAAATGCTCACCAACGGCGACAAGCCGACCAACACTGCGTACTTCCGCCCGGCACTCGGCGGCGACATGGCGGTGCTGCGCGGCATGGCCAAGTTCCTCCTGCAATGGGAACGCGATGCGCAGAAGGCGGGCGAGCCAGCGGTGTTCGATCATGACTTCCTCAATGCTCACAGCGCCAACGTGCTGGAGTACCTCGCCACGGTCGACGATACCTCGTGGGAGCAGATCGTCGAGCAATCGGGCCTGACCCTGGTCGAGATCGAGCAAGCAGCGCGCATGTACGCCAAAGGCAAGAACGTGATCATGTGCTGGGCCATGGGCATCACCCAGCACCGTCATTCGGTGCCGACCATTCAGGAAATCGCCAATCTGATGCTGCTGCGCGGCAATATCGGCAAACCTGGCGCCGGTCTGTGCCCGGTGCGTGGTCACAGCAACGTGCAGGGCGACCGCACCATGGGCATCAACGAGCGTCCACCGGTGGCGTTCCTCGATTCGCTGGAGCGTCGCTTCCAGTTCAAGGTGCCGCGTCATAACGGTCACAACGTGGTCGAGGCAATCCATGCGATGGCCGAAGGTCGCGCCAAGGTGTTCATCGGCTTGGGCGGCAACTTCGCCCAAGCCACGCCGGACAGCTCACGCACCTTCGAAGCGCTGAGCAACTGTGACCTGACTGTGCAGATCAGCACCAAACTCAACCGCAGCCACCTCGCTCACGGTAAAGACGCGCTGATCCTGCCGTGCCTGGGCCGTACCGACATCGACATCCAGACCGAAGGCCCGCAAGCGGTGACTGTGGAAGACTCGTTCAGCATGGTCCACGCTTCCAACGGCCAGTTGCAGCCGCTGTCGAACCAGATGCGCTCGGAGCCGTCGATCATCGCCGGCATCGCTGCCGCGACGTTGGGCAGCCAACCGGTGGACTGGAACTGGCTGGTGGCCGATTACGGGCGCATTCGCGAACTGATCGCCGACACCATCCCGAGTTTCAAAGACTTCAACGACAAGATCAAAAACCCGGGCGGCTTCTATCTGGGCAACTCGGCTGGCGCCCGCAAGTGGAACACGCCATCGGGCCGTGCCAATTTCCGCGCCAACCAGTTGCCGAAAGATCTGGTTCACGAACGCACCCGCGCCACCGGCCAGGTGCCGGATCTGATCCTGCAATCGATGCGTTCCCACGATCAGTACAACACGACGATCTATGGTCTCGACGACCGTTATCGCGGCGTGAAGGGCCAGCGTGACGTGCTGTTCGCCAACGAGGCCGACATCATTCGCCTGGGCTTCCGTCCGGGGCAGAAGGCCGACATCGTGTCGATCTGGGACGACGGTCGCGAGCGTCGGGTGAAAGGTTTTACATTGTTGGCGTTCGATATTCCTGCGGGGCAGGCGGCGGCGTACTATCCGGAGGTCAATCCGCTGGTGCCGCTGGAAAGTACGGGGGATGGCAGCCACACGCCGACGTCGAAGTTCATTGCGATCCGGCTGGAAGCGGCGAGTGAAACTGGGTTGATCATGGCTAAATCCGCTTAACCGCGGAGCCAGATCCGGCCCCTTCGCGAGCAGGCTCGCTCCCACACTTGGAATGCATTTCAAAGGTGGGAGCGAGCCTGCTCGCGAATGCGATCGACCTGTCAACAGATCTGCCGTGGCGAAGATTTTCGACCGCCCACAAAAAAGGCCGTTTCTGCATGAAAACGGCCTGTCCGAAGTAGCTAAAGACCGGCGAAAATCGGTTAAGTTCCGGTGAAAAAACAGTAACTTGCATTATTGTATACAAGTCGTGTTATTCGTCGGATTTTGATTGTCACGCCCAATGCAGAGCCTCAGGATCGGCGCCGTCATCCCTTTGAGGCTCATCCTCTATGAAGTTCTCCTCGATTCTCTTGTTGTCCCTTGGCCTGGTCAGTGGCTTCGCTTCTGCCGGAGGCACCACCGAAGCAGGTGTGGGCGGCGCATTGGGCGGGGTTCTTGGCTCGGTCGTCGGTCAATCGTTAGGCGGCAATACAGGTTCCACCATCGGCGCAGCCCTGGGCGGCGCGGGTGGTAGTGCGGTCGGTGCAGACAAGCGCAGCCGTGGCGAAGCGGCCATCGGCGGTGCACTGGGTGCAGCCGGCGGTAACGTGGTTGGCCGTAGTCTCGGCGGCACCACCGGCAGCCTGATCGGCTCCGCCGCTGGTGGCGGCGCAGGTGGCGCACTGGGTAACTACATGGGCAACAAGAGTGACGACGATGATCGTCGTTACGACCGTCGCCATGATGACCGTCGCTACTACCGCGACCGTGGTCATCCAGGTCGCGGCCATGCCTACGGCCACCGCAAGCATCACAAGTACTATCGCCACCACTAAGGCGAAGGCTTGAACAAAAAATCGCAGCTTTTGGGCTGCGATTTTTTTTGCGCGTCTAGACCACCAGCCGCTCCAGCGCCCCGCGCAAACCGGCAGGAATCGGCACCGGCTGATTGCTCGCCCGATCGACAAACACATGCACGAACCGTCCCGCCGCACACGCCTCGCTTTCGCCGACCTTGAACACAGCCAATTCATATTGCACCGAACTGTTGCCCAGCTTGCCGACCCGCAGTCCGATCTCGATCAGATCGGGGAAAGCGATCGAGGCAAAGTAATCGCAGGCGGAACTGACCACGAACCCCACCACTTCGCCGTCATGAATATCCAGGCCACCGACCTGAATCAGGTAGGTATTCACCGCCGTGTCGAAGAAGCTGTAGTAGGTAACGTTGTTGACGTGACCGTAGGCGTCGTTGTCGTGCCAGCGTGTGGTGATGGGCTGGAAGTGGGGGTAGTCGCAGCGTTGATTCATGCAGGGTTCTCGCATTCTCTTAATTGAATTTGATCGTGATGACGAACACTTTACCTGTGGGAGCGAGCCTGCTCGCGAAGGCGTCAGCACAGCCGACTGGTGTCAGCGATCAGCAAACCCCTTCCCCTGCGCCGCCAGTTCGCCAATCAACCGCGCCGGCTTCCACTGATCGCCCTGGCGTGTCTCCAGCGCCAGCAAGCGCTGATGAATATCCGCTAGCCCCTGCCGATCCGCCCACGCCATCGGCCCACCCTTATCCGCTGGAAAACCATAGCCGTTCAAGTACACCAGATCGATGTCATGGGCCGAGCCGGCAATGCCTTCCTGCAAAATCTTCGCGCCTTCGTTGACCAGAGCCAGCAAACAGCGCTCAAGGATTTCTTCGGGACCGATGTCGCGACGCTGGAAACCCAGCTCTTCGCTGACCCGCAGTACCAATGCATCGACCTCAGGATCATGCTCGGCCTGGCGACTGCCCGGCTCATAATGATAATAACCGTTACCGGACTTCTGCCCGAACCGGCCCATCTCGCACAGGCGGTTATCCACCTGAACTTCGGGCGCATCCTGCCCCTTGCCAGCTAGCTCTCGAGCACGCCATTCCAGATCGATGCCAACCACGTCGTACATGCGAAACGGCCCCATGGCGAAGCCGAAGCCTTGCAGCGCGGTATCCACCTGCTGTGGATAAGCGCCTTCGAGAAGCATCTTGCGCGCTTCCAGTACATACGGATGCAGCACGCGGTTGCCGATAAAACCGTGGCAGTTGCCCGACACCACACTGACCTTGCCCATGCGCTTGCCGAGTGCCAGCGCGGCCTCCAGCGCCGCTGGCGAGGTCTGCGCACCGCGCACGATTTCCAGCAATTTCATGATGTGCGCGGGGCTGAAGAAATGCAGACCCAGCACCTGTTCCGGGCGCCGGGTCGCAGCCGCGATGGCGTCGATGTCCAGCGCCGAGGTGTTGCTCGCCAGCAAAGCCTCGGGCTTGAGCAAGCCATCCAGCTCGCGAAAGATCTTCTGCTTCAGTTCAAGGTTTTCGTACACCGCTTCGATCACCAGATCGACATTGCGAATCGATGCGTAATCCGCCGCTGCTGATACGCGAGCCATTCGCGCATCCGCTTCGGCCTGATCGATGCGGCCCTGACGCACGTTGTGTGCATAAGTTTCGGCGACCGTCGTCAGCGCCTGCTCAAGCATCTGTGGATTGTTGTCCACCCACTGCACGCTCACGCCGGCATTGGCCAGGCACATGACGATGCCACGGCCCATGGTGCCCGCACCGATCACCGCAGCTTGCTGGATTTCGAAGGATGTCTGGCTCATGTTGTTCTCTTGTGGGTGGCCCGAAGACAGATTCCAACCTTAGTCAGGCAACGGCGGTTTTTGAAGTTTATTAGCGTGATGATCGACATTCAGCGGATGGATGGAGGCTCTGCCTTGATGACACTTGAAGTAGGAGCTGCCGAAGGCTGCGATCTTTTGATCTTGAAAAAATCAACATCAAAAGATCGCAGCCTTCGGCAGCTCCTACAGGGGTCAAAGGTGCTCTTGCGCCCACTCGCGGACCTGCGCGTAGGGGTATTCTTCCAACGCAGCAAAACCCGGTATCGCCCGCGCCTTGAGTTTGGTGAACAACGGCACGCTGATTCCGCACAGGAACCGCGTCAGACGTTCGGCCGATGGAATACGCCCCGTTTGCTGCTCATGCCTGTGGATAAATTCACCACACAACTTCGCGAAGTTTTTATCCACAAGCGGCGGCAATGGCGGCGGCTCCGGCAACCGCGCGATCTGGCCGTGACATACCGAACAATGGCCACAACGCTCGGGGGCATTGTGGTCACCGAAATACTCGGCCAGGCGATAACCCAGGCAGCGTTCGGTGGCGAACACCTCAAGCATGGCGTGAATCCGCGCCACTTCAGTCTGTTCGTGGCGGGTGAAATACTCGTGCAGCTCAGCGCTCAGGGCATCGCTGGCGAAATCACTGTGCAGCAGGCTGTAGACCTCGGTCATCTGCTTGCTCTCCAGCTCGACCCAGCCCTTTTCCTGAAAGTAATCCAGCGCTGTCACCACGCGATTGCGCTCGGCGGAATACTGCGAATACATCGCCTCGAAATCTACTGTGGCCCAGGTGCGTGCTCGCGTGGACGTCCTGATGATCGCCGCAACGAAATCCCTGCGCTCGCCTTCGAAGCGCTGGAGCAATGCTTCAGGCTCAAGCAGATATTTGAAGCGGTATTCAGCGTAATAAGCGTAGCGCGGCGCGATCAGGCCTCGCAGTTCCAGCTGCACCAGCAAAGTCTTCAACGGCAACGAGCGAATGTTGCTCTGATCCGCCAATGGCCCAAGCAAAAACTCCCATTGTCCGTCCGGCACTGAGGCTTTGAGCTCTTCGAGCACATAATGAATCCCGTCGCGTTCGGGCGTATCACCGTAGACGAAGTTTTCCAGCACATTGAGGCTGTCGCGGTTGGCCAGTACCAGGCAGTCGGAGGGCTGCCCGTCACGCCCGGCGCGGCCGATTTCCTGGCTGTAGTTTTCGATGGATTTGGGCAGATCGAAATGCACCACGTTGCGGATGTCGCTCTTGTCGATGCCCATGCCGAAGGCAATGGTGGCGACAATGCAATTGGACTGCCCGGCCATGAAGCGGCGTTGAATGTCTTCACGCTGATCGTGGGGCAAACCTGCGTGGTATGCCTCGGCCTGGATTCCGTTGCGTTGAAGATGCTCGGCGATGTGCTCGGCGGTCTTCTGCAACGTCACGTAGACAATGCTCGGTTGCCCGGGACGCTCGGTCATCCATTCGACCAGACGCCGGCGTTTGTCCTGACCGCGTACAGGCTCGACCAGCAGGTTGAGGTTAGGCCGGTAAAATCCGGTGGTCACCACATCTGCCGGAGCGATGGCGAATTTGGCCTGCATGTCGGCGATGACTTTTGGTGTCGCCGTGGCGGTGAGCAGCAAAGCCTGCGGAATGTTGAACTGACGCTGGTAGTCGGGGAGTTTCAGATAGTCCGGCCGGAAGTTGTGGCCCCATTCGGAAATGCAGTGCGCCTCGTCGACCACCAGCAACGAGATCGGCACCTGCTGCAGGAAATTGCGGAAGCGCTCGTTCTTCAAGCGCTCGACGGAGATCATCAGAATTTTCAGCTCGCCCGAACGTGCACGGGCCATGACGTCGTTGGCATCCTCGCGGCTCTGCGCCGAATCGATACTGCCTGCCGAGATGCCGCGGGACTTGAGAAACGCCAGTTGATCCTGCATCAACGCCAGCAACGGCGAGACCACCAATGTCAGGTGTGGCAGTAAAAGTGCCGGCAGTTGGTAGCAAAGCGATTTGCCGGAGCCGGTGGGAAAGATCGCCGCCGCGGATCGCCCCGCCAGCACCGCGCTGACAGCGGCCTCCTGACCGGGGCGAAACTGTGGATAACCAAAAACCTGTTCCAGGGTGTGGTGCATTTACTGTCACTCCTTTGACTGCTGCCATGCCCAAAGCCTAGCGGGCGATCGCAGCGAGTCGAGAAAGGGTCGGGGGTGAATCGATACTGAATGATACATGGGAAGCGAAAACCAAGCGTTTAACAATCGAAGCGCCTCGACATACTTTCGAAAAGCTCAGCTACATATATAACAAACTTCACATTACAAACGCAGACACAACAGCGCCCTTTATTTTTAACACCACCTAAAACTAACTTGACTGCTCTTATACATAAGCAAGAGCAACGAAATGACAACTTTAACAATATTTTTCTGCGGCACCGGCTCCAACAAATTTGATGACAAACATAAAAGCTTCTGGGACGGCGAAATCGTTTCTACGCTCGCTGCACACCACAGCGGACGCGAATTTGCCGAGTGGATCGTCGTCGATGGCCCTGGCAGCGGCAATATGCAAGCCGACGACCTGTTCACCAAGACCTCTGAATACGGCCTGTCCGGCACGCTGTTCGGCAAAGGCTGGGATGAAAACGTGCAGCACGCTGTGAACATTATCAAAGGCAAATGCGACTGGCAGCGTAAACAACTGACCGAGTTAGAATATAACCGTCTGAAAGCCGCAGGCATTCCTATTGAAGATGTGAAAGTGGAAGGCTCCTGGTTCTGGCGCCAGTATAACTATGGCGATCGGAGCATCACGCAACAGAAGTTGCAGGAACAGATCATCAAGACTTTCCGCAAGAACGGCGTTATTCCCGCGCGAGTCAATCTGGTCGGCTGGAGCCGTGGCGGTATCAGTTGCCACATGCTCGCCAATGCGATGTTCCAGGACGCTGCACTCAAACATATTCCGGTGAATATATTTGCGATTGATCCAGTCCCGGGCATCGGCAACTTCCAGGAAAACCGCGTCAAACTTCAATCCAACGTCAAGGAATACATCGCCTTCTATGCCCGCGACGAGCGCTCAAAAGGCTTCATCTGCGTGATCCCGCAAACCGCTACCGGCACCAAAACCTCGATCTATCCAATGGCCGGTCGCCACGCCACCCTCGCCGGCAACGCCACGGCCCTCGGCGGCGATCCCACCAACAGCAGCGACCTCAATGCGCTGATCGAGCCCGGCCGCATCGTTCGCCATCTGGCGGAAACCTGCCTCAAGCGTTGGGGCGTGCCACTGAGCAAAACGCTCAACCTGAGCGATGCCGACCTGCTGCGCTTCACCGGCACCATCGTCAGCGACGAAGCCCGCTACAAGAAGATGCACAGCCAGTCCTACACCTATTTCACCGAACAGGAAAAAGGCGAGCGCTGTGTCTCGCTGGGCAGCAAAGGCGTGCCGTTCTCGGCAGTCAAAGGCACGATCTACCGGCCGGCAACAGGACTGACCACAAGCCTGCTGGATATTTCTGGCTACCAACATTTGCGTTGAAAAGCGTTTAAGAATCGGTAGCAACGTCTGGCGAATTGTTCGCCCCATTCCTACTTCACGCGATGTCTTGTCGGCTATCGCGAGCGGGTGGTGCGAACCTATAGTCGTGGGTGTCGCTGCTTTGGCAGCGACACCCACATCACCCACGCCCTGTACCTGCTGACACAGGACGGCTGGGACCTGCTGCAAGTCAGATGCCCCCGGCCAAGTAACAAACGAAACATCATCGCTGCACACGCCGTGTCCAGCACCAGGAGTCAAAATTTGCAAACTACTATTGATTGCGTACGATGGGAGCCATTACTCAGCGAAGGGCTCGCATTTATGGCCAGCACTGAAATCATCGATCACAGCGCCCTCGTTCGCTTGGTCGAAAACGGTTCTGTGAGCGGCACAATTATCGTCGCGAAACCAGGAGGCTGGTCGGTCGAGATTCGGCAAGGCAGCCGCAAATGCGCGCTGACAGCACAACGCAGTGGTCAGGTGCGCCTGTTCAAGAGGCTGGAGACGCTTGTGACCTATCTGCAGGGCTTGGGCATCAGCCAATTCAACGTGGATGCCTCCGGCTATGACCCGCTGCAACTGAAAACCTACGCCAGGCCTGATCGCTCTGAAGCGTTGAAACAAGCCCATGAAGCGGCCGCTTATGAGGAATGGTTCAAGCGACAGGTGCAGATCAGCATCGATGATCCAAGGCCAAGTATCAGCGATGAAGATGCTCGCCGAATATTCGCCGCCAAGCGTGATGCCCTGCGTCAACGAGGGCGCTGATGAGGTTGGTCTGGCGCCCGGAAGCGCTTGCTGACCGAGACCGGATAATGGACCGAATCGGTCAGGACAACCCAGACGCTGCTGCGGATCTCGATGAAATGTTCGAATCAAAAGGGGAAATAGCAAGACAGCGCCCAACCTTGTACCGAAAGGGCAGGGTCCTCGGAACACGTGAAATCGTTGCGGCCGCCAACTACGTCATCGTCTACGCAATCAAAAAAGACCGGGTGGAAGTGCTGCGTGTCATGCATGCACGGCAGCAATGGCCTTAATTAGAGGATCATGTTGCAGTACTGTTGAGTGGCATTACTCTGGCCGTATCAGGCCAAAAATGAATGAATACTGCTACATGGCAAGTGACGAACCGCCGTTGAGATGAGCTTACCCAAATCTTCGCCCATGAAAAAACCGCCCCAAAGGGCGGTTTTTTATTCACTGCAAACTACTACTTACAACTTCGGCCCAGCCGCCTTGATCGCGTCGCTCACTTCGAACTTCTTGAAGTTCTCGATGAACAGACCGGCCAATGCTTTCGCTGCCTCGTCGTACGCAGCCTTGTCAGCCCAGGTGTTGCGTGGGTTGAGCAGGTTGGTGTCGACGCCCGGAACGGCCAGTGGCACGTCGAGGTTGATGGTGTCGAGGTGCTCGGTGGCAGCACCGATCAGAGCGCCGCTCTGGATCGCTGCGATCACCGCGCGGGTGGTCGGGATGTTGAAGCGTTGGCCGACGCCGTAGCCGCCGCCGGTCCAGCCGGTGTTGACCAGGTAGACCTTGGAGCCGAAGCCGCGGATGCGCTTGATCAGCAGTTCGGCGTATTCGCCAGCCGGACGCGGGAAGAACGGTGCGCCGAAGCAGGTGGAGAAGGTCGACTTGATGCCGCTGCCCGAACCCATTTCAGTCGAACCCACCAGTGCGGTGTAGCCGGACAGGAAGTGGTAGGCCGCTTGCTCTTCGTTGAGGATCGACACTGGCGGCAGTACGCCGGTCAGGTCGCAGGTCAGGAAGATCACCGCGTTTGGCTCGCCACCCAGGTTCTTCTCGGAACGCTTGGCAACGTGCTCCAGCGGATACGCCGCGCGGCTGTTCTGGGTCAGGCTGACATCGGCATAATCGGCGTGCTTGGCGTCGTCGATGACGACGTTTTCCAGCACCGCGCCGTGCTTGATGGCTTTCCAGATGACCGGCTCGTTCTTCTCGGAGAGGTCGATGCACTTGGCATAGCAACCGCCTTCGATGTTGAACACCACGCCTTCGCCCCAGCCGTGTTCGTCGTCACCGATCAGGTAACGGCTTTCGTCGGCCGACAGGGTGGTTTTACCGGTGCCCGACAGACCGAAGAACAGGGTCACGTCACCGTCTTCGCCGATGTTGGCAGCGCAGTGCATTGGCAGCACGTCAGCGGCCGGCAGCAGGAAGTTCTGCACCGAGAACATGGCTTTCTTCATCTCGCCGGCGTAACGCATGCCAGCGATCAGCACTTTCTTCTGCGCGAAGTTGATGATCACGCAACCGTCGGAGTTGGTGCCGTCACGCTCAGGCACGCACTCGAAGTTGGCGACGTTGAGCACTTGCCATTCTTCACGGCCAGCCGGGTTGTACTGGGCCGGGTTGATGAACAGGCAACGACCGAACAGATTCTGCCAGGCAGTCTGCGTGGTCATTTTCACGGCCAGGTAGTGATCTTCCGCCGCGCCTACATGCACGTGGGAAACGAAGTGCTCTTGCGCGTTGTTGAAGGCCTCGACGCGAGCCCACAGGGCATCGAACTTGTCGGCCGGGAACTTGCGGTTGATCGGGCCCCAGGCAATAGCGGCCTGGGTGGAAGGCTCTTCAACGATGAAACGGTCGACTGGCGAACGGCCGGTGCGGTGACCGGTGCGAACAACCAGAGCGCCGGTATCGGCAAGCTCGCCTTCACCGCGATTCAGGGCTTCTTTTACCAGATCATCAACACTCAGATCGGTGTACACGGCGTTATTGGCTTGCGTCATGAGGTTCCCCGTCGGCCAGTGGCCGAGTGTGCTCCAAACGTTTTGTAGTAGAAAGTCGTGCACTACTACCGCGAAAAAAGTGGGCCGGATTATGCCAGAAAAGCCCAAAAAGAGTAGGGTCCTCCCGTCGTAACGGCGATATTCCGTCATTCCGCAGTGAATTTACCTGCGCTGAACCGTTTTAGTGACGGGTATCTGACGGCGTATCGACGCCCGCGCCAGCGAACAATTGAGCAATATCGGCTGCGTCAAACAGGTACTGCTGATTGCAGAACTGGCAATCGATCTCGACTTTGCCGCCCTGCTCGGCGGCCAGCGCCAGCGCATCTTCCAGCCCAAGACTGACCAGCGCATTGCCGGAGCGTTCCCGCGAGCAGCTGCAACTGAAGCGCAGATGCTGCACATCAAACAGACGTACCTGCTCTTCGTGGTACAGGCGATGCAGCACGGTTTCGTTGTCGAGGCTGAGCAATTCATCGGCGCTCAGAGTGCTGGCCAACGCGGTGAGATGCTGCCAGCTGGCGGCGCGGTCCTCTTCGTCTTTCAAGCGATCGGCGGGGAGTTGTTGCAGCAACATGCCACGGGCACGACGACCGTCGGCGAAGAGCTTGAAGCGCGTGCCAACCTGCTGCGACATGACGAAATAGTTGGTGAAACAGTCCGACAGTGTCTCGCCGTCAAGATCAACAATGCCCTGATAGCGCTGGCCAACAGTCGGGTCGACGGTCAGGGCCAGAACGCCGTTCGGCATCAAGTCGGCAAGGGTCGCGTCTGCCGCGATCTGCTCGGCGTCGTAACGCGCCAGGCCACGGATTTCGCGCTCGCTGGAGCACTCGATCATCAGCAGCGGAATCGGCCCTTCCGAGCGCGCCTGCAAAATCAGCAAGCCATCGAACTTGAGCGTGCCGACCAGTAACGACGCGGCCGCCATCAGTTCGCCGAGCAACTGCGCGACCGGCTCCGGGTACGGGTGTTTGGCGAGGACTTCGGCGTAGCTGCGCTCCAGCGCTACCAGTTCGCCGCGAGTGTCGCTGTCATCGAAGATGAAGCGTTGAGTGAAATCGGTATCCGCTAGATCGGTCATAGGTCTGGGTATCTGAATGTGATGACAAAATGGTTACAAAACGTGAAAATTTGCGCTTGCTGGCACTTTTTTTGGTGCCGGCGCTTTTTCGCCATGGGAGGCATTTTATGAACAATCCGGGTTTGTTCCAATCAAGGTGGAACCTCGGCCGGCTGGTTCTGTGTAACGTAGTGCCGCTGGCGCTACTGGCTTTCTGGTTATGGCCTACCGGTCAGATGCTGTGTGTGATTTTCGACGAGTGGCTGTTCCGCTCGTTGAATGCGCCGCTGGCCAGCAACCCGATATGGCTCCACATCTGGGCAATTGCAAGTCTGCGCCCGTTCGACATCGTCGTCGGACTGATTCTGCTGACGCTGCTGATCAAGGGCGATTGGGTTTTCAGGGCGATCGACGTGCGTCGCGCGTTCTTCGGTTTTTTCTCGATCCTGCTGCTGATGGTGGTGATCCGCGCGCTGTTTTCCAAATTCGCCGATCACATGGGCTGGCAGCACAGCAGCCCGTCAATGGTGCTTGAGGGCGCCGTGCACATCAGCGATTACTTTCCGCATCTGGAAAAAACCTGGGAGCTGAAGGACCGTTCCGGCCAGAGTTTCCCCGGTGATCATGCCTCAGTGTTGTTGATCTGGGCGTTGTTCATGGGCGTGTTCAGCCGCACCGTCGGACAATTTCTAACGGTCTGGGGTCTGGCCGTGTTGTTCATGTTGCCGCGTCTGGTGGCAGGCGCGCATTGGGGTCAGGACGACTACATCGGTGGTGTGCTGCTGGCGGTATGGGCGTTGGGCTGGGGTTACTACACGCCGTTTGCCTATCACGCGTCGAACCTCTGGTTGAAGCTGACCGCGCCGATTTTCGCGTTGCTGGGCAAGCTGCCGATGCTGTCGCGGATGAGTATGGTGCGTAGCGCCTGATACCGCGTCGTACTCGATTCACGAGCAGGCTCGCTGCCACAGACGACTCGATCGAATGTGGGAGCGAGCCTGCTCGCGAAGAGGCCGGCACAACGTTTCAATCTTCGTTGCTGCTACCGCGAAACTTGAACAGATCCCGCCGCTGTTTCTTGCTCGGTTTGCCATCGGTGCTCACGCCCAACGAGCCCGCCTTGCGCATCGCCGCAGCCGCTTCACGCTTGGCGACACTCGCTTCGGTCTCCGCGTACAAGGTTTGCGCCTCGGGTGCGCCACGACGCACGATCGACAATGCCTCGACCCTCACCGTGCGCACTTCGAAGCCAGTGCGAATCTCGAACTCATCACCAATGCGCGGCTCCTTGCCCGGCTTGCAGCGCTCGCCACGACAATGCACCTTGCCGCTTTCGATTGCTGCTTTGGCCAGAGCACGCGTCTTGTAGAAACGCGCCGCCCATAACCACTTATCGAGACGGACCTTGTCGTCCTCCTCCTGCTTCTGTCCCATATGAATTCCTCGCTCAGCCAGTAGTCGGAACTGTACTACCGTTTCTGTCGGGCGCAAGAACTCGGCCCTCCAGATTGACTGTGATCTTCGCCGCCCGACCGGCCTGGAGTGACCGCGTGACTAAATTTCCAACTTCGTTGACCTCACCCAGGGGCGGTTGCCAGGGCTGCCAGCAGAGCGAACCGCTGGATTTCGATTTTGCCTTCGCCTACCAGCCGATTGTCGACCTGCGCGATCAATCGGTATTTGCCCACGAAGCGCTGGTCCGAGGCGTGTCAGGGGAAGGTGCACTGTCGGTGTTAAATCAGGTTACAGAAGACAACCGCTACCGTTTCGACCAGCTCTGTCGGACCCGCGCGATCGAAGGCGCGGCGAGCCTAAATATGCAGACACACTTGTCGATCAACTTTTTGCCCAACGCCGTCTACCGTCCAGAGCTATGCATTCGCAGCACACTGGAGGCCGCACGCAAACACAACTTTCCGATCGACCGACTGATTTTCGAAACTCTGGAAATCGAGCACGTAGATAATTATCGCCATTTGACCAATATTCTGCGTGAATACCGCGAATTCGGCTTCAAGACCGCCATCGACGATTTCGGTGCCGGCTATTCGGGGCTCAATCTGCTGGCCGATTTCCAACCAGACCTGATCAAACTCGACATGGCGCTGATCCGCGATGTTGACCAGGACCGTGTCCGTCAGGTGATCGTTCGGGGGATTGTCACAATGTGTGCGGAGTTGAACGTTACAGTCATTGCCGAAGGCATAGAAAGCGCCGGGGAACGGGATTTCCTCGCGGACTGTGGAATATTCCTGATGCAGGGCTACTGGTTCGCCAGACCTGCGTTCAAAGCGTTGGCCCAGGTGCCGGACGGGGCCTGGAAGCGTTAACCCTTGGTTTTTTTCTTTGAAGACATTTGATCATTTGACCGTTGTCGGTCTGCGCGAGTGGGTGGCGCTCCCGGGTTTGGGAGTTGCGGGCCTGCGCGCAAAAATCGACACCGGCGCCAGCACCTCCAGCCTGCACGCCACCGACATCGAGCCGTTCGAACGCGACGGCGAGAAATGGGTGCGCTTCACGGCGCATCTCGGCACGGTGGTGCAGTTGCGTCACCGGCGCTGCGAAGCGCCGCTGGTCACGCGCAAAACCATCAAGAGCTCCAACGGCCATGCGCAGGTGCGCTATGTGATCAGCACCACGCTGGCCCTGGGTGATCGGGTCTGGCCGGTGGAGTTCACCCTGGCCTGCCGCAAGTCCATGCGCTATCGCCTGCTGCTCGGTTCCAAAGCCCTGATCGATGGCCAGTTGGTGGTCAATCCGGGCATCAAATATGTACAAGACAAGCCGGTGTTCCCGGTATCTACCTCCTCCACAGGTGTTGCATGAAGATCGCTGTGCTGTCGCGTAATCCGCGTCTGTATTCCACCCGCCGTCTGGTCGAAGCCGGAATCGAGCGCGGGCATGAAATGGTGGTGATCGACACCTTGCGCGCCTACATGAACATTGCCAGCCACAAGCCGCAGATCCACTACCGCGGCAAACCGCTGGAAGGTTTTGACGCGGTGATCCCGCGGATCGGCGCATCGGTGACGTTCTACGGCTGCGCGGTGTTGCGGCAGTTCGAAATGATGGGCGTGTTCCCGCTCAACGAGTCGGTGGCAATTGCCCGCTCGCGGGACAAATTGCGTTCGCTGCAGCTGCTGTCGCGGCGCGGCATCGGTTTGCCGGTCACCGGTTTTGCCCACTCGCCGGACGATATTCCCGACCTGATCGCCATGGTCAACGGCGCACCGCTGGTGATCAAGGTGCTCGAAGGCACTCAGGGCATCGGCGTGGTGCTGTGCGAAACAGCCACGGCGGCAGAGTCGGTGATCGAAGCGTTCATGGGTCTCAAGCAGAACATCATGGTCCAGGAATACATCAAGGAAGCCGGCGGTGCGGATATCCGCTGCTTCGTGGTCGGCGACAAGGTGATCGCGGCAATGAAGCGCCAGGCCAAACCGGGCGAGTTTCGTTCCAACCTGCATCGCGGCGGCAGCGCCAGCCTGATCAAGATCACCCCGGAAGAACGCATGACCGCGTTACGCGCTGCCAAGGTCATGGGCCTGGCGGTGGCGGGTGTGGATATCCTGCGCTCCAATCACGGTCCGCTGGTGATGGAAGTGAATTCGTCGCCGGGACTGGAAGGCATCGAGACCACCACTGGCAAGAATGTCGCCGGAATCATCATCGAGCATCTGGAAAAGAATGGCGGGCCGAATATGACCCGCACCAAGGGCAAAGGTTAAAAGCAAAAGATCGCAGCCTTCGGCAGCTCCTACAGGGGAATGCATTTCCTGTAGGAGCTGCCGCAGGCTGCGATCTTTTTTTCCGCCGTTACACCGCATCTCGGGGCAACATCAATCCCAACGGCAATCTCACCCGCGCCTCCAGTCCACCCCCGGACCGGTTGCGCAATTCGACATTGCCGCCATGCATCGCCGCAATCCTTTTCACGATCGCCAGCCCCAGCCCGGTGCCTTTGCCACCGCGAGCCCGATCACCTCGGGTAAACGGGTTGAAGATCGCTTCAAGCTCGGACGGATCAATTCCCGCGCCACGGTCCATCACACTCAGCACCACATACGGCGCGCTGGTATCTCCCGATACATACGCCGCTACTTCAACGCCGGTACCGGCATGGTTCAAGGCATTGCCGATCAGGTTGTTGAGCAGGCGTTTCATCGACACCCGACGCAGCGGAAACGGCTGGATCGGTTCCAGGCGCAGGCGCACTTTCTCTTCGTTCTGGTTGTATGGCGCGGCGACTTCGCGCACCAGATCGCTGAGGTCGACCTCTTCCACCGACTCGTCACGACCGTCGCGAATGAACGCGAGGAACTGGTCGAGAATCGCGTCCATGTCCTCGATGTCGCGGACCATGTCGTCGGTGAGGTCGGTGTGATCGCCCATCAGTTCCAGCGACAGGCGCAAGCGCGTCAGCGGTGTGCGCAAGTCGTGGGAAACCCCCGCCAGCATCAGCTCCCGCTCACGTCCGGCCTGTTCGACGTCCTCGGCCATCTGGTTGAAGGCGCGATAAACCTCGGTCATTTCGCTCGGCGTATCACTGATCGGCAGACGTACGCTGCGGCCCTGGCCGAGTTGCCGCGCGGCATACACCAGGCGCTTCAACGGCTGGTTGAGCTGGCTGACGAAAATCCATGCCGACGCCGTAGAAAGCAGGCCGATGGCGAGGAACCAGCCGAGCACGTTCCAGATCTTCTGGCCGCGCAGCGGGTGCGGATACAACGGCACTTTCAGCCAGCCATCGCCCAGACTCGGTGCCCTCACCCACAATGCCGGCGGCGAGTGCATGCGCAAACGCACCTCGGTGTCGGCACCCAGTTCCGCCTGCATCTGACGTTGGTAGATTTCGCTGTACGGCCAGTGCTGTTCGCCTTCCGGCACACCGGCGCCGACCACACGAATCAGGGTCGCGGCATCGGCAATTTTTGCGCGGTTCTCTTCGTCGGCGGCCCAATAGGCGCGCAGCGTCAGAGCGACGCCATGGCTGTATTGGCGATCCACCAGCACGTCCTCGTTCATCAACAGATAAACCAGGGTCAGCGCCTTGGAAAACAGCACGACGATCAGCACCAGCCAGAGGGTGCGGGAGAAAAAACTTTGGGGGAACCAGACGGGGGTTTTCATCTTTAACCGCTACACACTTGCAGGAGCGAGCAATGCTCGCATATTGCGGATTGCGAGTCTGTGGCAATGGCCGTGCGACCAGAGCCTTGCAGACCCGCTCCTACAAATCACCGATCACTTGGTGGCGGTGCCATCCGGTACGAACACGTAACCCACGCCCCAGACAGTCTGGATGTAGCGCGGTTTCGACGGATCGGGTTCGATCATGCGGCGCAGACGCGAGATCTGCACGTCGATGGAACGCTCCAGCGCATCCCATTCACGGCCACGGGCGAGGTTCATCAGCTTGTCGCGGGTCAGCGGCTGACGGGCGTTCATCACCAGCGCCTTGAGTACCGCGAACTCACCGGTGGTGAGCATGTGCACTTCATCGCCACGCTTGAGCTCGCGGGTCGCCAGCGACAACACGTAATCACCGAAGGTGACGTTTTCGTCTTCACTGCCCGGCGCGCCCGGCACCGGTGCGGCCTGACGGCGCAATACCGCTTTGACCCGCGCCATCAGCTCGTCCGGGTTGAACGGCTTGGCCAGGTAATCGTCGGCGCCCAGTTCAAGGCCCTTGATACGGCTCAGCTCATCGCCCTTGGCGGTGAGCATGATGATCGGAATCTGGTTATTCGCGCTGCGCAGACGGCGGCACGCGGTCAGGCCGTCTTCGCCCGGCAGCATCAGGTCGAGAACGACCAGATTGAACACTTCACGCGCCAGCAGACGGTCCATCTGCTCGGTGTTCGGAACGGTACGGGCACGGTAGCCCTTGCTGACGAAGAAACGCTCCAGCAGGCTGCTCAGCCCCGGATCGTCATCAACGATAAGAATTTTTTCGCCTTCAGCAGTTTGTGCTGTGCTGCTCATTGGATGCTCCTTTTAGCTCGGCGCGCATTATGGCGTAGCTGCCGTTATACGCACCGTGTGCATTGTTAGCAGATTTTTCCTTCACTGCCAGAAAACCGAGGTTTATGCCTACAGCCTGCAACGCCCCCGAATGACAGAACGCTGGTTATAATGCGCGGCGTTTTGCGCCAGGCAACGTCTGAATCGTTACCGTAAGTGGCCGGTATTTTTTCCGGCCCTGTGCAGTAACTGTTCGATTTCACGGGTCAATGGGCAGCTTCTTGATCCAGGCAGCGGCAATTTTCCAGCCGCTCAATCAGCCTCCAGGCCATTATCTGCGTGCCTGCGAGCCTGCTTTCATACTATGTCAGGTGGTTTTATGGACAGCATCAACAGCCGCATCGCCGAGGAACTCGGCGTACGCCCACAACAGGTCGAAGCGGCCGTCGCGCTACTCGATGAAGGTTCTACCGTCCCCTTCATCGCCCGTTACCGGAAAGAAGTCACCGGCAGCCTCGATGACACTCAGTTGCGTCATCTGGAAGAGCGCCTGCGCTACCTGCGAGAACTCGACGAACGGCGCATCAGCATCCTCGCCAGCATCGAAGAGCAAGGCAAGCTCACCCCTGCTCTGGAACGCGACATCAAGCTCGCCGACACCAAAACCCGTCTCGAAGACTTGTACCTGCCGTACAAGCAGAAGCGCCGCACCAAGGGCCAGATCGCCCTCGAAGCCGGCCTCGGCGAACTGGCCGACGGCTTGTTCAACGACCCGAACCTGACGCCGGAAACCGAAGCCGCACGCTTCGTCGATGCCGAAAAAGGTGTGGCCGACGTCAAGGCTGCGCTGGAAGGCGCCAAGTACATCCTCATGGAGCGCTTCGCAGAAGACGCCAGCCTGTTGGAAAAGCTGCGTAATTTCCTCAAACAGGAAGCGATCCTCAGTGCCCGCGTCATCGCCGGCAAGGAAGAGGAAGGCGCCAAGTTCCGTGATTACTTCGAACACGACGAGCCGCTGAAAAGCATGCCATCGCACCGTGCCCTGGCGATTTTCCGTGGCCGCAACGAAGGCATTCTCAGCTCCGCGCTGAAAGTCGGCGATGAGCTGCCCGGCACGATGCATCCGTGCGAAGGCATGATCGCTCAGCAGTTCGGCATCCAGAACCAGAACCGCCCGGCGGACAAATGGCTCGGTGAAGTGGTGCGCTGGACTTGGAAGGTCAAGCTCTACACCCACCTGGAAACCGACCTGCTCGGCGAGTTGCGCGATGGCGCCGAAACCGAAGCGATCAACGTTTTCGCGCACAACCTGCACGACCTGCTGTTGGCCGCTCCGGCAGGCCCGCGCGCGACGCTGGGCCTCGACCCGGGCCTGCGTACCGGCTGCAAGGTGGCCGTGGTCGATTCGACCGGCAAGCTGCTCGACCACGCCACGGTTTACCCGCACGTGCCGCACAACAAATGGGATCAGACCATCGCCATCCTCGCCGCGCTATGCGCCAAGCATTCGGTGGACCTGATCGCCATCGGCAACGGCACTGCCAGCCGCGAGACCGACAAGCTGGCGATCGAGCTGATCAAAAAATATCCAGCGATGAAAATGACCAAGGTCATGGTTTCCGAAGCCGGCGCCTCGGTGTACTCAGCGTCGGAACTGGCGGCCAAGGAATTCCCGGACCTCGATGTGTCGATCCGTGGCGCCGTGTCGATCGCCCGTCGCCTGCAGGATCCGTTGGCCGAGCTGGTGAAAATCGATCCGAAATCCATTGGCGTCGGCCAGTACCAGCACGACGTCTCGCAGCTGAAACTGGCGCGCGGTCTGGACGCCGTGGTCGAGGACTGCGTGAACGCCGTGGGCGTGGATGTGAACACCGCCTCCGTGGCCTTGCTGGCACGGATTTCCGGCCTCAATGCGACGCTGGCGCAGAACATCGTTGCTCACCGTGACGAACACGGCGCGTTCAAGACCCGTGCAGCGCTGAAGAAAGTCGCGCGACTGGGCGAGAAAACCTTCGAACAGGCCGCCGGTTTCTTGCGCGTGATGAACGGCGACAACCCGCTGGATTCGTCGGCGGTGCACCCGGAAGCCTATCCACTGGTGCAGCGCATTGCCGCTGAAACCGACCGCGACATTCGCTCGCTGATCGGCGATGCCGCGTTCCTCAAGCGTCTGGACCCGAAGAAATTCACCGACGAAACCTTCGGTCTGCCGACCGTCACCGACATCCTGCAAGAACTGGAAAAACCCGGTCGCGATCCACGTCCGGAGTTCAAGACTGCCGAGTTCCAGGAAGGCGTCGAAGACCTCAAGGATCTGCAACTGGGGATGATCCTTGAAGGCGTGGTGACCAACGTGACGGCGTTTGGTGCATTCGTCGATATCGGCGTGCATCAGGATGGTCTGGTGCACATCTCGGCGCTGTCGGAGAAGTTCATCAAGGACCCGCGCGAAGCGGTCAAGGCCGGTGACGTGGTGAAAGTGAAGGTCATGGAAGTCGATATCCCGCGCAAACGCGTCGGTCTGTCGATGCGCATGAGCGACACTCCCGGCGAGAAAATCGATGGCGCCCGTGGCTCGCGTCCGGGCTCGGCACCGCGCCAGTCTTCGGGCAACGCGCCGCGCAAGGAAACCGCCACAGCCGCGCCGGTGAACAATGCGATGGCCTCGCTGTTCGCCAACGCCAAGCAGTTGAAGAAACGCTGATGGAGATGCCGGCCGGGCTCGTCGAGAGCGCGTTTTTCAAGCTGTTGGGCTGTCGCCTGCACAGTCTCGAAACCGGGGTGGCGCAAGTCGCCCTGGCGCTTGAGCCCGAACTGCGCAACCGCGGCGGCAAACTGCACGGCGGCGCGCTGTTCAGTCTGGTCGACATCGCCATGGGCCTGGCTTGTTCCAGCAGCCATGGCTTCGATCAGCAGAGTGCGACCATCGAATGCAAGATCAACTACATCCGCGCCGTTTCCGACGGCGAGGTGCTGTGCACGGCGCGGGTGATCCACCCGGGCCGGCGCACGCTGGTGGTCGAAGCCGAGGTGGTGCAGGGCGACAAACTGGTCGCAAAAGCGCAAGGCACCTTCGCTGTCCTGTAGATGTTGCTCATCATTTTGAGTTAATTTCGGCGCAACGAATCCTGTGGGAGCTGCCGAAGGCTGCGATCTTTTGATTTTGTTTTTCAACAGCAAGATCAAAAGATCGCAGCCTTCGGCAGCTCCTACGGGTTCATGTGTGCGGCTGACAGGCTAGAAAACCAGGCGATAACGCCAGTTTCAACTTCACCCTTGTAGACCGTCTTGCCCACCCCCATATTGGGGCGACTGACGCGTGAAGGAATCCAAATTGAGCGAACTTCTCAACCGCCGCCTGGCTCTGCTCGGCGAGCGCGCTAACCTCTCTCTGCTCAAGCAGTGCCTGCACGGTATCGAACGTGAATGCCTGCGCGTGACCAGTGAAGGTCGCCTGGCGCAAACGCCGCACCCCGAAGCCCTGGGTTCCGCGCTGACCAACGAACAGATCACCACCGACTACTCCGAGTCGCTGCTGGAATTCATTACGCCTGCCCTGCCGGATCCTGCCGACACGCTGGCGAGCCTGGACAAGATTCATCGTTTTGCCTACAGCAAACTCGGCAACGAGTACCTGTGGAGTCCATCGATGCCGTGCCCGTTGCCGGCCGAGGAAGATATTCCGATCGCCTATTACGGCACCTCCAACATCGGTCAGCTCAAGTACGTTTATCGCAAGGGCCTGGCCCTGCGTTACGGCAAGACCATGCAATGCATTGCCGGGATTCACTACAACTTTTCCCTGCCGGAACAGCTCTGGCCATTGCTGCGCGAGGCCGAAGGTTTCGTCGGCACCGATCGCGATTTCCAATCGGTTTCCTACATCGCGTTGATTCGCAACTTCCGTCGCTACAGCTGGCTGCTGATGTACCTGTTCGGTGCCTCGCCGGCGCTGGACGCCGGCTTCCTGCGCGGGCGTTCGCATCAGCTCGAGCAGCTCGATCCGGACACGCTGTATCTGCCGTACGCCACCAGCCTGCGCATGAGCGATCTCGGTTATCAGAGCAATGCCCAGGCCGGCCTGACACCGTGCTACAACGACCTGGCGAGCTACACCGACAGCCTGCGCGAAGCCGTGGCCACGCCCTACGCGCCATACGTGGAAGTCGGCACGCACAAGGATGGCGAATGGGTGCAGCTCAACACCAACATCCTGCAGATCGAAAACGAGTACTACTCCAACATCCGCCCGAAACGCGTGACCTACACCGGTGAGCGGCCGATCCAGGCGCTGATGGCGCGCGGCATCCAGTACGTCGAAGTGCGCTGCCTGGACATCAACCCGTTCCTGCCGATGGGCATCGACCTCACCGAATCGCGCTTCATCGACGCCTTCCTGCTGTACTGCGCGCTGAACGACAGCCCGCTGCTGACCAACACTTCGTGCGGCAACGCCACCTCGAACTTCCTCAGCGTGGTCAAGGAAGGTCGCCGTCCGGGCCTGCAATTGCAGCGTGACGGTCAACCGGTCGAGATGAAGCAATGGGCGGCCGAACTGCTGGAACAGATTGCTCCGCTGGCGGCGATGCTCGACCAGAGCGTCGGCGGCGATGCCCACAGCAAGGCGCTGGATGCGCAACTGGCCAAGGTCAACGACCCGTCCCTGACCCCATCGGCGCAGGTGCTGGCGGCCATGGCTGAGCACAAGGAAAGCTTTGCGCAGTTCTCCCTGCGCCAGAGCCAGACCCACGCCGAGTTCTTCCGCAGCGAGCCGTTGGCGGCTGACGAGCAAGCGAAGTTTGAAGAACTGGCGCGCGCATCGCTGGCGCAGCAGACCGAGCTTGAACAGAACGAGGTTGGCGATTTCGATGTGTTTGTTGGCGCGTATCAGGCGAGCATCCTCGCCATCAGCAATTAAAAGCCCCTCACCCTAACCCTCTCCCAAAGGGAGAGGGGACTGACCGCGTTGTTCTTGCGAGCTACACCGACCTGAAATACCGGGCCGAACTCAGGCCTTGAAAAGCATGAAGATCAGCTCCCTTTCCCCCTCGCCCCCTTGGGGGAGAGGGCTGGGGTGAGGGGGCAAAGTTCTGACGTCGAACGAATCATCCGAAATCCCCACACCCTCTCCTATCCTTAGATTTTTCCGCTCATAAGCTCATTCGAAAAAGTTATTTATTTCGCGATTCTTAGATCATTTAGTCTCCACTCATGCCGACATTCGGTCGCCTGATCTGGAGCTCTCAATTGAAACTGAATTTCCCGCTTCGCCTGCTCGCCGCCGCCTCGCTGGCCGCTGCAAGCTTCCTGGCCCAGGCGGCCGATCTCACCGTCGCCTACCAGACTACCGTCGACCCGGCCAAGGTCGCTCAGGCCGACGGCGCCTACGAGAAAGCCACCAAGGCCGATATCAGCTGGCGCAAATTCGATAACGGTGCCGACATCATTGCCGCCATCGCGTCCGGCGATGTGCAGATCGGCTATCTCGGTTCGAGCCCGTTGACCGCCGCGATCACCCGCAAAGTGCCGGTGGAAACCTTCCTGATTGCCACGCAGATCGGCGCCGCTGAAGCACTGGTCGCGCGTGATGGTTCCGGCATCAAGACTCCGCAGGATCTGATCGGCAAGAAAATCGCCGTGCCGTTTGTGTCCACCGGGCACTACAGCCTGCTCGCCGCGCTCAAGCACTGGAACATCGACCCGTCGAAAGTCACCGTGCTCAACCTCGCGCCGCCAGCCATCATCGCGGCGTGGAAACGCGGCGATATCGACGCCACTTACGTGTGGGATCCGGCACTGGGCGTCGCCAAGGAAAACGGCACAGTGCTGATCACCTCCGGCGAACTGGCCAAGTTCGGCGCGCCGACCTTCGACGCGTGGATCGTGCGCAAGGACTTCGCCGAGAAGCACCCGGAAATCGTCACCGCATTCGCCAAGGTCACCCTCGACGCCTACGCCGCTTACCGCAAGGATCCGCAGGCCTGGCTGGCCAACCAGAGCAACGTCGACAAACTGGTCAAACTCTCCGGCGCCAAGGCCAGCGACATCCCATTGCTGCTGCAGGGCAACGTCTACCCATTGGCGGCGGATCAGGTCAGTGACCTCGGCGCGCCGACCACCAAAGCCATCACCGACACCGCCGCGTTCCTCAAGGAGCAAGGCAAAGTCGAAGCCGTGCTGCCGGACTACGCGCCTTACGTCAGCGCCAAATACATCACCAACTGATCGGGAGATACAGCGATGGCCTTGCTACAGCTGGAGCGCATCAGCGCACAGTACCCGGGCAGCCCGGAGCCGGTGCTGGCGGATATTTCTCTGACCCTGGGGCCGCAGCAATTGCTGGTCGCCCTCGGCCCGTCCGGCAGTGGCAAGACTTCGCTGTTGAACCTGATTGCCGGCTTCGTCGAGCCGAGTGCCGGGCGCATCACCCTTGACGGCGTGCCGGTCAAAGGCCCGAGTGCCGAACGTGGCGTGGTGTTTCAGGACGACGCTTTATTGCCTTGGCAGGACGTACTGGCCAACGTCGCCTTCGGCCTCGAACTGGCCGGTGTCGGCAAGGACAAGCGGGAAAAAATCGCCCGTGAAATGCTCGCGCTGGTCGATCTTGCCGGCTTCGAAGACCGGCGCATCTGGCAATTGTCCGGTGGCCAGAAACAACGCGTCGGCCTCGCCCGCGCCCTCGCCGCCGACCCGCGTGTATTGCTGATGGATGAGCCTTTCGGTGCCCTCGACGCATTCACTCGCGAGCAGATGCAGGAGCTGTTGCTGCAAGTCTGGCAGCGCACGGCCAAGCCGGTGTTCCTGATTACCCACGACATCGAAGAAGCGGTGTTCCTCGCCACGGACCTGATTCTGCTGGCACCGAATCCGGGGCAGATCGTCGAGCGCCTGCAATTGGATTTTGGTCAGCGTTATGCCGCTGGCGAGTCGGCCCGCGCGATCAAGTCCGATCCGCGTTTTATCGAAACCCGCGAGCACGTGCTGAGCAAAGTCTTCTCGCAACGCAGCGCCGTACCCCGGCAGGAGCGCGCATGAGCAGTTACGACGTTTCCGCTGCGGCGGTGAAAACACCTTCGGTGAGCATCCCGGTGCGCCGCAGCCTCAGCACTCGCTGGATCAGCCTGCTGACCCTGTTCGGCCTGTTGGCGGTCTGGTGGGCGGTGACCGCTACCGAGTTGATCGAACCGCTGTTCTTGCCACCGCCCTCTGCCGTGCTGCAAAAGGGCTGGTTGCTGGCGACTTCCGGTTACATGGATTCAACGTTGTGGCAGCACCTCGGCGCCAGCCTCAGCCGCATTGGCCTTGGGCTCGCTTTTGCCATTCTGACCGCCGTGCCGGTGGGCATTGCCATCGGCGCCAACCGCATCGCCCGTGGCGTGCTCGATCCGCTGATCGAGTTCTACCGTCCTATTCCGCCGTTGGCCTATCTGCCGCTGATCGTGATCTGGTGCGGCATTGGCGAGTTGTCGAAAGTGCTGCTGATCTACTTGGCGATTTTTGCGCCGATTGCCATTGCCACCGCGACGGGTGTGCGCACGGTTGATCCAGCAAAACTGCGCGCGGCGCAGTCGTTGGGCGCGACGCGCGTGCAGTTGATTCGCCATGTGATTCTGCCCAGCGCACTGCCGGACATTCTCACCGGCGTGCGCATTGGCCTGGGGGTTGGCTGGTCGACCCTGGTTGCGGCCGAACTGATTGCTGCCACCAGCGGCTTGGGTTTCATGGTGCAGTCGGCCGCGCAATTCCTGGTCACCGATGTCGTGGTGCTGGGAATTCTGGTCATCGCCCTGATCGCCTTCGCCATGGAAATGGGCCTGCGCGCATTGCAGCGCAGACTGGTGCCATGGCACGGCCAGGCGCACTGAAGCATTTTTGAATCACACATGTAGATACTCTGTTCACGGTCAAGCTTTTTGGGTGTGTTTATCGCTAAAAAGCTTGGCTGTACTGAAGTCTTCGCCTGCCCGCATGCAGGCCC